>JBGCER010000246.1:0-20829 GCA_045106515.1 Myxococcota bacterium | reverse complement strand
CCTACCCCTACATCAAGAACCGGGGCGGAGCTCTGCTAGGCGTCGGATCGGATCAGAACTACACCTTCGCCGCCATCGCGAAGTCCGAGATCGTCTTCTTGATGGACTATGACGCCATCGTCGTTCACATCCACCGAGTGAATCAGGCCTTTATCAAGCACGCCGACACGCCGGACGGCTTCGTGGCCATGTGGGACCCCAAGAACCGCGCGTCTTCGCTGAAGGTCATCGAAGACGAGTGGAAGGGCGATCCCATGATGCCCACCTACCAACGCACGCTTCGGTCGCTCAACAACATCATGTTTGGCCACTACAAGCGCACCCGCGCACCCAGCGCATCGGGCGCCACCAGCTGGTTGAGAGATGCCGAGGCCTACGCCTGGGTGCGAAACCTCTGGGTGGGCGGTCGCATGATCAGCCTGAAGGGCGACATGATGGGCCCCAATGCCATGATGGGAGCCGGCGAAGCGCTCAAGAAGCTCAATGTGCCCATGCGCATTTATTACACATCAAACGCCCCGAATGCGTGGGGTGGCATGATGACGCCAGGCTATAAGCGGAACGTGCGAAACTTCCCAATGGACGAGCAGTCCATCGTGCTTCAGGCCCTAGGCTGGGTCAATGAGTTCGGGCAGACCGGACACTGGCACTTCAACGTCCAGGATGGGCCCCAAGTCCAAGAGCGTCTCGGCCAAGACGGCTACAAACTGCTGTGGCAAGTCGTGCGGCCCTACCGCAACACCGACGACGTAGACCTGTCGCTGTCCGGCATTCGTGGCACCTGGACGGATGCACACGCGCAGTGAGAGGGTTGTGCATCGTGATGTTCCTCCCGCTGCTATGCCTCGCTAGCTCCGCCTTCGCAGGCACGGTCGACCTCGGGTCGGGCCTGCCCAGCGACGCTGTGACCCGCGGCACCTGGGTCGCCCAGGAAGGCGCCCGTCTGCAGCGACCGGCCGCTGGCTACATGGACGTCCTGCTTCCCGACCCGACACCCATGCGCGATGGCGTGGCCGAAGCGGTGATCGCCCTCGGCGCACGCCCGTCGATCAGCCTGGTCATCCGAGCCACCACCGAGGGACAGCCGGACGCCGACTTGGAGGGCCTATCGATGGTGGGCCTCACCCTGCGAAAAGGCCGCGCCACGTGGGAACGTTGGGATGGCGGGGCGTCCCTCGCACTCACAGCCACCCCTTCCTCGCCGGCCAACCTAGCAAGTCGCACCGTTCGGGTGCGCATCACAGCCGAGGGCCCGTCCCTGACCGCAGAGGTGTTCGACCAGCGGTCCGGAGCGCAGCTAGCCGTGCTCAAAACATGGGATCAAGGCTCAGGATCGGGCCTAACCGGCGTCAAGTCGACGTCGGATAGCCAGTCCAGGCTGCTCTCGCTCCGCACCATCCCAACCGCGGACGACGACACCACCATACGGCCCACCCCCAACGCTCCCCTGGGCCCCCGCCGACTCGTGTTGTTCGAGCCGAGCCACATCACGCCCGAGCAACGTGCCAAACTCGGCACATCGCTCGGATTGTGGCCCTATGATTCCTCTGGCCGCCACGGCGCCTTGCTGGACAGCCAACGAGCGACGCAGCTCGCCCGAGACGATGCGCGGATCCAAGAGCAGCCTCTGGTGCCGTTTTGGGCGGTAGACCCTGACGTGCGCGCCGCAGCAGGCCGAGTTCCGCTCCACTCCAATGGCCTGCCCGACCTCTCGGCCTCGTACAAAACCCCCGAGATGGTCGAGGCCGTGCTCGACGCCTGGGCGCAGACCTATCCGGCCTTCGCCCAAAAGGTCCGCATCGGCACCAGCCACCGCGGCATGCCGATCTGGGCGCTGCGGATCAACGCGGATGTACGCACCGAGTCCGACAGACCCGCCATCCTGATCACCGGCGCCACCCACGGCTCGGAGCTGCTCTCCACCGAATACGCATTGGACGCCGCCGAACGATTGCTCGCGGGATCGACCGCCCCACCGACGGACCCGTGGCGCCGCAGGCTCGACGGCTTAGACGTGTGGGTCGTCCCCCTGGTGAACCCCGACGGCAACGCCATCGTGCATCGGGTGACGCGCTTTGGCGGCCGCAAGAACGGGCGGGACACCACCGCAAATGCCAAGGTCGACCCGTGGGAGGGCGTAGACCTAAATCGGAACTTCCCCCTGGGCTTTGGCAAAGAGAATAAGAACACTCGAAACTTCCGCAACAGCCCCTACAACCATGGCCCTTCGGCCTTGTCGGAGCCGGAGAGCCAAGCCATCGCGACGCTGGCTCACCGCCAACACTTCGTGGCGAGCCTGTCCTTCCACACCAATGGCTCGTTGATCTTAGTGCCGTACACCCTCAACGGCGTGCAAAATCCCAGCCCGAACACCGCGTGGACCGTCGCACAAGCCCTCGCGGCGGCGAGCCCGGTTCAACCCAGCGGCAAGCGCCTGCGCGTTCGTAAGTCGATCTACCCCGTCAATGGGACGGACCAAGATTGGCTTCGCTACCGGTTTGGTACCACAGCACTCTTGGTCGAAGGCAGCCACCACAACCCGACCTCGCGCTCGCTCAGGCTGTCGAGCGTGCGGGCCCTCAGGCCCCTGATGCCAACGCTGCTCGATCGCGTTTTAGGCGGTCCAACCTTGTGTTTTACCATCGTCAATGACCGAGGCCAGCCCGAGGACGCGGTCGTGAAGGTGCACCAAGAGGCGCCCGCGGCGGGCGAAGTATGGCGAAACCGCAGTAAGGACGGCTTATTCTGCCAACTCGTCCCAAAGCCAGGTCCGTACACGGTCACCATCACCGCTGCAGGGCTCGGCACGCGGACCCAAACCGTACGGCCCGGCGACCGGGTGGTGCTGTCGCGGCCGCAGGAGTGACCCGGGCGCCTACTGCGCCGTGATCTCACCGCGAAGCTCGATGCGAAACGTCTCTTGATCCCCCGACACGCTGAGCAGCCCTTGGTAGCTGCCCGGCGTCGTTGCAATCAAGCGGACCTCGATCGGCACGGCGTCGTTGTCGATCGTTTCGGCCTGACTTGCGTCGACCTCAAACACGCCGGACGGGTCGTCCAAAACCACCACGACAGACTGCTCGAAGCCACAGCTGCCGCTCAATGTGATTGGGGCCGCTGGAGTCTGCGCGTCCAGTCGCAGGAGTTTCGGGGCGACGCTCAGACACCGTTCACCGAAACCGCCAGAGTCTACCACGCTAACGTCGTCGATCGAGGACACGCTTTGCCCACAGCCCACCAATACCATCAGTCCAAAAAGTCGCATTCGAAGGCTCCTTCGTACATCTCTATCACATTGCGCAACCCGGCCCTTCACCCCGCCGCACCTACTCTGCCAACACCGTGCCGCGCAGCTCGACCCAGGTGACGAGCTCCTCCACCTTGACGCCAAGCTGAGCCTGGTATTCGCCGGGCTCCGCCTCCAACAACGTCACGGTGAGGACCACATCATCGATGCCCGCGAGGCCATTGGAGGGATCGACCTGAAACACTTCCGATGGATCATCGAGCACCACGGTGATCGGCTGGTTGTAGCCACAGTCGCCGGTGACGATCGCGGTGTTGGTGGGCATGTCGGCGTCCACTCGAATCAGCTTCGGCCCCAGCTCGATGCATTCGGGAAACCCAGAGGGAAGCCCCGTGTCAAACGCGTCGTCCGGGTTGAGCCCGCTGCGACCTCCACAACCCACCATGAACACAACCCAAGCGAACCGCATCCGGCGCCTCCTGTGATGCGTTTGGTGACTCGAGGGGGCCGGGACCTTCAACTGAGGTCGGCTACCGACACCGTCTCTCGCGAAGCAAAATCGACGCCAGGTTCTGTCGATCGCGGTCGCTCAGCTTGGCTTCGACCGTGTTCTCGGTCACTCGCTTCTTGGCTTTGTACCCTTCTACCTGCGCGAATACGGTCCGCGCATCACGGGTGCGGAACGAGAATCCATGCCGGGCGAACAGGGCGTTGCGCAGGTACCACAACTCTAGACAGCTGCGCCCATCGAGGTGCTTCGCCCGAAGGACTCGGCCGCGAAAGGCCCGATGAAATCCGGGGTCGTCCTGGGCGATGGGCGGCGCCTTCAGCGGGGCCCGTTTCCGGGTCTTGGATCGGGCCGAAGGACGGGACGTCGAACGCACCGTGGCCGCTGGCTTGGCAGGCGCGACCGCCGCCGTCATGGCGACAGCCGGAGGCTCCGCCGCAGCCAACAGGACCTCGGACTCGGTCCTCGGGGTGGCGAAGCTCGCCCACAGCTCACCGGCGAGCCGCGAGCCTTCTTTGGCATAACCCGGCTTACCAAGCCAAGAATTCAAGTCCTTGCCGTCGGCATCGCGACGCGTCGACGGGTGCTTCAGGTTCATCGTGAGCGGCCGAATACCCTTGCTCCCGCGATGCACCAGGTGGGCCGTGCCGTCTTCATCAACCGAGATCACCACTGCGATGTGGGACAGGCGATCATCTTGACGCCCATTGCCATTGCTATCGTAGGTCCGGTCGAAGAACACCACATCGCCGGGCAGCGGCACGCGCCGATGGTGAATCCAGCCCTTGTCCTTCATCTTAGCGTTCAGCGTGCGGACCGCGCCACGCATATTGAGCCCCGCGTCTCGCAAGATGTCTTCGATCAGCCCGTTGCACGCATTGATGCGCAATCGCGGTTGCTCATTGCGATACCGATCCGCCACGCGCGCCACTTCCCGGCCAAACGCAGACGGCTCGGACCGGTCGGCACCAGCGGCGGCAGTCGGCAGACTTATGGACAGCGCCACACCCAACAGGGAGAAGCAAAGGGTCCATCCGAACTGGGAGAACGATCGATTCATGGGGGATTGACGCGGGGGTGGGTGCGGCCATTCGGCCGGCGGGGAAAATCCCCTAGCCTATTGGACACCGAGTCGCAGCCGATCCGGACGAACAAGCCCACCTTGCGCGGACCGACCCGAAGAGGCTACCTTCGCGACGACCCTCCCCCCAGGGCCCCTCCTGACAGCGCCGGCCCCTCGTGAATCCTCCCAACGCGGCCAACGCGGCACCAACACCCGCGGCCCCTGCCACCACCGCCCGACCGGCCTCTAAACGAGGCGGTTCTCAGATGCCGTTTATGGGTCTGAAGACCGGCGTAGGCATCGTCGTAGCCAATATGGTCGGCTCCGGGGTGTTCCTATCAGCCGGCTACATGGCTCAAGATCTGGCGCCCCTGTACCTACTGCTCGCGTGGGTCGTCGGGGCGGGTCTGGCGCTGGCTGGGGCGCGCACGTACGGGGAGATCGCACGGCTGATCGGGCGCTCCGGCGGCGAATATCGCTACCTCTCGGACCTCATTCACCCGTGGTTGGGGGTCCTCGCAGGCTGGTCCTCGCTGATGGTCGGATTCGCCGCCTCCATCGCCGTCGACGCCTTCAGCGCTGGCGCCTTCCTGCAAACGCTACTGCCGTGGGTCGACCCGCGCCTCTTTGGAGCTGGGCTTATCGCGTGCCTGACGGTCGTACACGCCGTTCACCTGGGATGGAGCAAGATCACCCAAAACCTGTTGGTGGCGGTCAAGGTCCTGGTGGTCATCGGCTTTGTGGTCGTTGGCCTATCGCTCGGCTCCTCGGAGTGGCCCACGTGGACCCCTCCCCAGGCCCCCGTGTCCGGAGGCTTCCCATGGGAAGCCTTCCTCCGCCACCAGTTCTGGGTCGCCTTCACTTTCTCGGGGTGGAACGCGGCAATCTACGCAGCTGGTGAGTTCAGAAATCCCCGCCGGGACGTGCCGCGGGCGATGCTGATCGGCTGTGCAGGCGTGGCCATGCTCTACATCGCTGTGAACTGGGTCTTCATCGCCAACCTCACCCCCGAGCAGGCCGCCATCGTCACCCAAGACGATGCCCAAGCCATCACCCTGGGTCACCTCGTGATTCAGACCGTGCTCGGCCCGCAGTTCGGCCCCATCGGCGGCGTGATCATGTCCCTGTGCGCCATCGTGCTCTTCACGAGTGCGCTGTCGGCCATGACCATGGTCGGGCCTCGGGCCTACGCTGAGATGGCCCAGGATGGCGTGCTTCCCCGCTGGCTCAGACCCCGCGCCGGCAAGCCCCCCACCACCTCCATCGCCTTGCAGGGCGCGCTCGCCGTCACCCTGCTCTATGCCGAGACCCTGTCCCAGCTGGTCGAGAGCGCGGCGGTGGTCTTGCTGATCTTCTCCGGACTGACGGCCCTCGCCGTGTTTTGGATCCGATGGACCCGACCCGACCTGCCTCGGCCGTCGCTCGTCGGGCAGATCCCCGCGGGGAGCTACCTGCCCGCAGTCATCGTCCTGGTGGGCTTCGGACTTCAAGCCTCCCCCATGCTGGCCTTTACCGTGGCTACGATCGAGCTCGTCGCCACCGCCGCCATCTGGCTCTCATCGTCGTCGCGCGACCAACCCGCGCAACATCCCACGGCACCCAACAGTGGCAGTGCAGGGGCTGGGTGAGCGCGATACACGCCGCGCCATGCCCGAATGGAGCGCCCCAATGTCAGACAAAGATGCCCTGTACGACGACGTCCTCGCCGGACTCCGCAAGATGTCCCCCGACCTGCGCAAGAAGGCGTTCGGCACGCTGAAGCGGGAGCGCGAAGAGAGCCGCGGCAAGCTCATCGCCGAGCAGAAGCTCCTGCCCAACGAGCACTGGAGCAAGGCTCACATCCTGCGTCGCATCGCGAACCCGACGGTCGAAGCCTACGAACAGAAAATCCTGATCCCCGAGCTCACCTTCATGGGCGTGGGCAATCAACCAGACTTCGGCGAAGTCCTGATCACGTTCTACCCAAAAGAGTGGACGATCGAGCTCAAGAGCCTCAAGCAATACAAAGACGCCTTCCGGGACAGCCTGGCTTCGTACGAACGTCTGGCAAACGTCGTTTTCGACGACCTCATCAAGGTCTACGACCCCATTCGTTTGCGCGTCATGATGAACCTGCGCCCCCGCGGCGGCATCTCTTCGTCGCTGACCATCGACTCTGACTGGAAGATCCGAGGCGGCAACGAAACCTTCCGCGACTGGGCCGGCAATGTCGACAGCTACGGCTTTGATCGCAACAACGCGGGTCGCGTCTAGCCAAAACCGAGGGTGCGATTACCAATTACGGAGACCGTTCTCCACTCTTGCGATCTCCTTACCCTTTGTCTCGCATCGCTTTCAGGCCGCGCTATACTTCTCTCCCCAGGGAGTCCCCCATGTCTGCAAGCGTTCGCCGGAACCAAACCGGCAACTACTCCATGTTGGTCGGCTTTATGTTGCCGGTCTTCCTTGGTTTTACTGCCCTGTCAGTCGATACTTCCTGGATCTCGGTGTCCCAGAGCCAAGCGCAAGATGTGGCCGATGCTGCCGCTCACGCCGCACTCGTAGAGCTTCGGCTCAGCGGCGACCAGACCCAAGCCAGGAACGCCGCTGAACTCGTGATCGCCTCCAACAATGTAGGCGGCCAACCCGCAGGACTCGGCGAGTTCGAGTTGGGCACGTGGGAGCGCGGCTCCGACTTCGTCATCGACCTCACGCGACCCAATGCAGTGCTCGCCACTGTGGAACGCACCGCCGGATCCGGTGGCGTTGGGCTTCACTTCGCAAAAATCTGGGGCAAAGACGAAGCGAGCGTCAGCGGGTCTGCCACCGCCGCCACGCGCAGCCTGCAAGCCGTCTTGGTGATGGACATCACCCACTCGTTCTACGACGAGATTCAATACGCCGAAGACGCGGCCTTGGAGTTCTTGACGGTTCTCGAAGACACCCACGGCGAGTATGACAAGCTCGGCATGGTGGTGTTCTACCAGCGCTACGCCTACGAGTGGACCCCGCTATTCGAGCTCGAGAACAGCTCCAGCGTATCGGCCGCGCGGGCCCAATGGGGCAACCTGCGCACGGCCAGCTTGCCGAGCACCGTCCCCGCCGACCAGACGTGGCGCTGCTTCACGACCCCGCCTCCCACGCCCGCGGCCGACGGTGGCATCAGCCCGCAGATGCCTCCCCACTTCTGCGACGAAGGCGGCACCGACCACCACGTCGGTCTGGTCCTAGGCCGTCAGATGTTCGACAACGATGCCGACCCCTTCGCCTACCGCGCCATGGTGCTACTCACCGACGGTCGCCCGTCCCCCTACGTGCGCCCCACACAGCGGGACAATGCTGGCTTTACCGAGACGCGTTGGAACGAGTACATCGCCGACGTCAGTGAAACGGTTCAAAAAGGGGCCGAAGACATCGAGCAAGACACCATCGACCAGGCGTTGGACAACTATGTGGACGCGAATATCCACCTGTGGACCGTAAGCTTCGAGCACGACAACGCCTTCCTGGACGACGCGCAACAGGGCGACGGAGACTACTTCTTCACCACCGACCCCAACGAGCTGGAGCCGATCTTCAACACCATCGCCCAGTCGATGCCGCTGCTGCTGGTCAAGTAGGGGGCTTCGGTCCCGTCGGCCCCGAACGCCGACTCAGCGCTTTGGCCGTCTTTCAAGGGGAACGTCGCATATTGCTTCGTTCCCTAAGTAATTGGGCCTAGGATCCGATGGCCAAGCCCGTGAGGGGCGACCTTTCCTTCACCTTGCCACGCAGCATTAGGGGAACCGCGCCACGCTACGTTCCTTAGGATCTTGGGGTGTGCGATGCAGTTGAAGCGACGTTGTGATCGGACCGGTAACTACTCGATGTTGGTCGGCTTTCTGATGCCGGTCTTCCTTGGATTCACGGCATTGTCCGTGGATACCTCATGGATCGCCATGTCCCAAAGCCAGGCGCAGGACGTCGCCGACGCAGCGGCGCACGCGGCGCTGATCGAGCTTCGCACCAGCGGTCAGCAGAGCGCGGCCACCAACGCCGCAGACACCGTCATCAACGCCAACTTCGTGGGCGGCGACTACGCCACCCGGCAGGACATCACCTTCGGACACTGGGGCCGCAACACCCCCTTCTCGGCCTCCACCGACCGGCCCAACGCCGTCCGCACTACCGTCGGTCGAACCGCCGGAACAGACGGTGTGAAGCTCAACTTCGCGAAGATCTGGGGCAAGGATGAAGCCTCGGTCGCCGGCTCCGCCACCGCTGCCACACGAAGCCTGCACGTCGTCCTCGTCATGGACGTCACCGGCTCATTCGCCGGCCAGATTCACCACGCCAGCGACGCCGCGGTGGCTTTCTTGGACCAGATGTCGGAAGCCCCCGGCGAGTTCGACAAGATGGGCATGGCCGTCTTTACGCACAAGTTCTCTTGGGCGTGGACGCCCATGTTTGACCTGGCAGACCCGGCCTCCGTTTCCAATGCGGACACCCAGTGGAAGACGCTCAACGTGGCCAGCAAGAGCACCTTTGGACGCAAGAGCACCGACTTCAGCAATGGCGGCAAGTTCCCCCAGATGCCCCGTGAATATTGGGACGAGCCCGGCACTGACCACCACGTGGGCTTGGTGATGGCACGCCAAATGTTCACGGCCGAAGCCGACCCCTTCGCATACCGCGCCGCCATCATGCTCACCGATGGCTCGCCCAATGGCCTAGGCAACAGCACCGTGCGTGCCGGCATCCCGTTCCAAGAGACCCGTTGGGATGAGTACATCGGCCCGACCCCCCAGTCGCGCGCCGACATCGAGGCGGACACCATCGCCGAAGCCATCACCAACTATGACGAGCACAATGTGCACCTCTGGACCGTCTCGTTCAAGGCCGACAACGCCTTCCTGGACGACGCAACCCAGGGCGATGGTCAGTACTTCCACACCACGAATGCGGCGGATTTGACGCCGATCTTCGCGAGCATCGCCAACTCCCTGCCCCTCCTTATTGTGCAGTAAACCGCGTCTCGTACGTTCGGTCGCCCAGCACCAAGATGCACGTGGTTTCGTCCCACGACGCCTCGGCCCCCGAAACAGGGTCGACCGGCGGGTCGCCACTCCACGGTGCTGCGCAGACGTCGTCGGCGGAGAGCTCCGCGTTGTAGACCATCAGCGCGGCCACTCGAGCCCGAGCGGCGGTGCGGTACGCCTCGACGAAGTCCGAGCCCCGCTCATCGTAGAGCGCCGCAAGCAGAGGGTTCGGCTCTTCCGCTGTGGGCAATGCCGGCACCGGTGCACCCGGAGTTGCGGCGGCATCGCCAATGGCCTTCCACCACGCCGCGGCGTCGGCCACCGCGCTCTGGAGGATGCCGTCTTCGAGTTCGCCCACGCCAGGTTCCTGGAGCGCCGCACGCATGGTGGACACGGCCCAGATCTGAGCGACTCGACGGGGGTCCGGCGACCGGTCGAACAGCTCCGCAGCAATGACGCTCGCTTCTGTGCGCTCCTCCGGCGTGAGTTCGGGCTGGCCGAGCCACCACGCGAAGGCGTCAACAAACACGGTCTGCAGTCGATACCCGATGACCGCATGTTGGATCGGATCGTTCGCCACCAAGTCCTGGCCCAGCGCCCATCCGCGAAGGCCCCATCCCCGGGCGCTCTGCCGATCTCCACCGGAGTAGGCGCGCCGCACGAGCATGGGCCCGGAGCGAATCAAATCGGATAGATCTTCGGTATCTAGTCCCAGCGGTACGCCCGCGCGCTGACACGTGGTGGCGCTCATCATGGCGTCGATACGGGTCTCGGGCGTGGGGAAGTCATAGGTTTTCGTTGGATCGGGCTCCTCGCCCACCGGTGCCACCGTCTTGCGCTGAGCGCTCACCAAGGCTTGGCCAAAGCCGCACTTGGTCGTACGAGCGCCCTTGGGCAAGGCGCGCGACAAACCGATCTCTTGCTCTGGAAGCTCGGCGAGCAACGTCTCTACGACGGGCGGACCGTCTCCGGCGAACTCCAGGTAGGCCAAATAGCCGGCCCCAATCGCAACAGTACCGAGTACCAGACCGAGGATGAACGGCGAACCACGTGACATGCTGATCTTCCTGCCTCAACGGACCTTGCTGCGTACTTGCATGCCAAGAACGATGCCGTGTATCACGGCTTTTGCCAAAACTCTGAGAACATGCGGGATTGCCCCAGGTGCAGTATACTGTCAAGGAGGACGTGACCATGAACCGCAACCGCCGTAGTCGCTTCGGCGCCCATGTGATCGAGTTTGCGCTGACGCTTCCGGCGTTCACGCTGTTGCTCGCGGCAATCTTCGACATGGGTTGGCTGTTCTACCAGCAGGCCATGCTCGACAATGCCATGCACGAAGGCTGCCGAGCTGGCGCCGTCATGGACCCCGAGACCGCCGGACCCGAAGCCGTGGCGCGGGACGAAATCCTGACCCTCCTGGCCCGCTTCGGCCAACCGTGCCGCGGAGACTGCTCCGTCGAGTTCGAGCGCGAAGGAGCCCTTCCGGCCCTCTACATGACCTGCAAGGTCGATCGTGACTACAACGCGCTGTTCGGCATGGTCCCCACCCCCGAACGGATCGGCTCTCAAACGCTGATTCGATTCGAGTGGCAAGACCAAATCGAAGCTGAAGGGCCCCAGGACCGCATCGTTTGGACCGCCATCGATGACACCGACACCGACCGCACCTGGGAGAACGAATATGTCGACTAAGACCTCTCTCATGCAGCGCCTTCACCCCCGTCGCCGGCGGGGACGCGCCGGTGGTGCGGCCATCGAGTTCGCCTTGTGGCTTCCGGTCATGATGACTGTCGCAAGCGGCATTATCGACACGTCTTGGATGATGTCGCGCTACCATCAGGTGACCCGTGCCGCTCGCGACGCTGCCCGAGTCGGCATCTCCGTCATCGAGCCGGAAGACGTGGCACCCGGCTCCATGGTGTCCTCCGCCGCTGAGGACCACGCCCAAGCCGTGCTCAACGGCGTTGGCATGGGCTGCCCCCCCTCCACCTGCGTCACCGATGCGACCATCATCAACACAGGCGGCCGAGACTACCTGCGCATGGATGTGCAGTGGGAATACGAGCCCCTCATGGGTCTATTGCCGCTCAACACCACGCTGCGGTCCACGTTCACCATGATGTTGCAGCAGCAAGACTAGTCGAAGCCCCCTCTACTTCGCGACGGTGAAGTCGAGCTCCGATGCGTCTTTGCCGGCGGCGAGCAGCCTCTGCCTGAGCCAGTCCCGCACGGCCTGCACGCCGATGGGCTGCTCGGAGAGCTGCGGCAGTGGATCGAAGGCCGCGGCCAAGAACGCGTCGGCGGGGGCGCCCAGCTTTTGGCGGGCATCGTCGAGGTAGCGCTCTCGGTCTTCCTCCCGCAGCGTGTCGATCTTGTTGACCACAGCCAGGGTGGGTCGGCCAGACCGTACGCAAGACGTATAATCAGCCTTCTCTCTGGATTGTACGCCACCTTGGGCATTGACCACATACACGTAGACGTCGATGTGGTCCAAGATCTGCCGCGCTTCTTCGGTCACCGATTCCACCACATCGCCAAGGCCCGGCGTGTTCACCACATACGTGGCCGTCGTGCCAGGGATCCGAGTGATCGCCACCTCGGTTGTAGACCCCGCAACGGGGGATACATTGCCGTGGTCGATGCCAAAAATGGACTTAATACCAGCATCCTTCCCAGATGATGGTGAGCCCACCACACCCACAGTCACCCGATGCAGCACCATCTGCCGCAGCCGGCTGACTTCAAGCACCGCCGGCAGCAGTAGGCGATCGTTCGGGCCAGCAAAACGCAACGCCAGCAAGAACGCCGGCAATGGCGTAAACGGGAGCAGCCCCATGGCGAGCATACCGGGCACCGTCAGCGTCGACAGCGCATAGTTGGTGTGATCGCCCAATCGCTCCTTCACCGCGGTGATCGCTTGTTGACCCGCGACGGGCACCGGTGGCACAAACCCCTGCTCGCTCCAAAAGCGGAGCCGAGCCTCATCATCGAGCTGGGCCCACGAGGCGGACACGTAGCGTTCGAGTACCGAGAGTTCAGTCGCTTCGAGGGAGGTGTGGGGCTCCACCTTGTTGCGCTTGCACAGGTCCGCGAGCACGCGTGGGTAGCTGGCAGGCTTCAGCCCACGCAACAGGGCCCAGAGCTTGTGCGAGCCCACCCATCGGAGCTTTCGGCTGCACGCGACCGAGAGATCCCGCAGGCCCTTGCCTCGAGGGTCGACCCGAAGCACCGCAGCCAGGTGCAACAGCTCGTCTCGGTGGCAACGGCGAAGCAGCTCCTCGAGGTCGGCGTTGGCTAGCCCTCTTCCGGTTCCCGGTCGTTCTTCCAATGAATCGCTCCCGCGTCGAAGGCCGCACGGAGCTCGTCGCCCGTGATTTCGGCGCCGTTCTCCATGAACACGATAGCGGCTCTACCCACTCCATAGGTAGTCGCCCCAGCGATCGTTGCGCCCAAGGCGCTGGTCGCCACGTGGGCGATCTGGCCCCCGGGAATCCAGCCAGCGGTCTTGAGCGCCGACATGGCCCAGCGAATGAAGCCTTTGCTGCCTCCAGCCAAGATCTCGCCCAGGATGAACAGCGCCATGTCGTTGTCCATCTTTCGGCCATACACCGCAGCGATATCTGCGATGAGCTTGACCTGGATGGCGGTGACCGCCGTCGCATCCACACCGACCATGGGGATCGCGCCCGCCATCGCAGACCGTCGCGCGGAGGTGCGAATAATCGCCTGGCACGCCATGGCCTTATTCCGGAGGTTCTTGGCAAAGAGCAGGTCTTTACCAGCCGATGCAAGCTGGTGATGAATCCACCGCACCACCTCGTTCACGCCGATGGGCTCCGGGGACAGAGCGGGCATGGGATCAAAGGCGGTCACAATCGCGTCTTTGGAATCGACCGAGAGCTGGGCCAACGTGGCCTCGACGAAGCGCGCTCGTTCGTGCTCGCGGATCAGGTCGATCTTGTTCACGCACACCAGCACGGGCCGCCCGAATGCACGGATCGCGTCCAGGTCGCGCCGCTCATCGATCGTGGCGCCTCCATCTGCATTGAGAAGGTAGACGGCGATGTCCACCTGGTCCAAGATCTCGCGCGCCTTCTGGTCGACCTCGGCGCGAATGTCGCCGAAGCCAGGCGCATTGACGACCAAGACACGCC
This sequence comes from Myxococcota bacterium, assembly GCA_045106515.1. Taxonomy (GTDB): domain Bacteria; phylum Myxococcota_A; class UBA796; order UBA796; genus REDI01. The sequence continues at coordinate 6,857 of JBGCER010000246.1, read as the reverse complement.
CGTCGGGGTCGATCGGTGCGACGCGGATCTCTTTGGTGGACCCTGGGATGGGATCGACCTGACCGAAATCTAGGCCAAAAATAGCTTTGATCGCCGAGTCTTTTCCGGAGCTCGCAGACCCAAGAAACGCCACCACCAGCGTCTGCGACAGCGAGGCCTCGATCTCAGAGGCGGCCATCTCCCAGCGCTGCTGCACTTCGGACTGCAGAGCGACGGTGGATTGGGGTGCGGGTACAGGCAATTGGTCAGACATGGGGCCAGCCTAGAACAGGTGAGAAGACCATAGGGAACATGGGCTCAATCCGTGAAGATCAGGGAGCCGCGGCATCGACGTCCGTGAGGGTCCACTCGGTAAACCCAGCGGCCTTCAAGTCGGCTTCAATCGCCTTTAAATCGCCGACGAGCACGATGAGCGAATCCTTCGGATCGAGCATGGCGCTCGCGGAGCCAATCACGCCAGGCTCCAGGCTATCGAGGGACTGCACCCACGACGCAAGGTCGCTCGGCTGGCGTCCCGAGGCGATCTCACCGGCCAGCGTGCTGGCCAAACCACCGCGAGTCTCGACGCGATCGACCGTGCGGGTGATGACCTGGGCCCGACCACGGGCGACCTCTTCGGTGGTGATGCCTTCGGACGAAGCGGCGGTCAGCATGCCGAGCAGCTCTTTAAGCGCGTCGGCCGTAGCATCTCCGCGCACCGCAGAACTGGCTTGGATGGTGCCGCCAGCGGCGCGGCGCACCACCCGCATCCGAGCGCCATAGGTGTAGCCGAGCTCTTCGCGCAGCCGGCGATTCAAGCGACTCGTGAAGCTTCCGCCCATGACCGTCTGCACCACATCGAGGGGGGCTCGGGCGGTGGCCGCATCGTCTTGTCCCGCGAGAACCACGCTAACGACGGTCTGTGTGGAGCCCGGGCGGTCGACGATAACCATGCCGGTGGTCGCAGCGGCAGCCCCCACCGAACGGGCGGGGCGTTTGGCGGCTTTCCAACTGCCAAAGTGCTCGTCGAGCATCTTTGTAGCCCGCTCCGGCGTCACATCCCCAACCACCACAAATGCAGCCTTGGCCGCGTGAACGTGGGTCGTGTGCCACTCCTTGACTCGCTTCAAGCTCACCGCTTCGGCCGTGGCGACTGTGCCGTCGGAAGGCGCACCGTAGGGGTGTTCCGCCCCCCACCACAAGCGGTCGGCTACGAGCCCGCCAACGACGCCATTGCTATCGAGCGCCGCCTTGACGCCGGTCACATGTTGCTGGTGGACCCGAGTCCAGTCGTCTTCGGCCATGGCGGGCCGCAACAAGGCATCGGCCGCCAGTGGCAGCACCTTTTCGATGCGATCCGAGTGGCTGAACACCGACATCTGAAGCGTCTCGCGGCCTACGGCGAAGCTCACCGATGCTGCCTGGGCCTCGACGGCGGCAGCCTGCTCCAGCGCCGAGCGCTCGCCGGAGCTCTCGCCGAGCATGGAGCCGCCCAAAGAGGCCAAGCCATACAGCTCGCCCGGATCATCGACAGACCCGGTCGGTAGCACCAAACGCACGCTGACCAGCGGCAGGCTGGGGTCGGAGACGGTGTAGACCGGCACGCCATTGGCGAGCGCCGTCTTGACGGGAGTGGGAGGCTGGAACAGCGCGGGGGCGCCGGGCACAGGAAGGGCGGGAAACGCTGCCGCAGCCGCGGGGAGGTCGACCTTCTTGGCGCAACCCGTGAGGACAACGGCACATGCGAGGAGGAGGGCGGAGCGCATCACTCACCTCCTTCGGGCAGCACGCGAAGTCTTAAGCGGCGCTCGGGAACCAGCTTCGACGCTTCGGCCTTGGCGGAGTCGGGGGTCACGGTGGCATAGCGAGCCAAGTCCGCCTCCAGATAGTCCGTCCGTCCGGTGTACATTCGGTATCTCTGCAAGATTTCGGCCTTTCCAAGGACTGTTTCAACGCCGCCCAGCAAGCTCATCTCCAACGAGGCCCGCGCCCGGTCTACCTCTTGCGGAGTCGGGGGACGGTCCGCGGCCAACGCGGCGATCTCTTCGTTGACGATCGCTTCGATGCGGTCCAGGTCGCTCGTGGGCGACGCCATGATCTGCACCAGGAACGAGCTGTCCCATCGGCCTGAGTATTGGCTGACCGACACGTCTTCGACCAAGCGCTCTTCGTGGACCAGACGCCGGGACAGGCGGGCATCATCAGAGCCCGCCAGCACGTAGGCGAGCACGTCCCGCTCGGCATCACCGGGCTTGAAGCCCGCAGGGCCAAAGTAGGCGTACATCACCATGGGGAGCGTCACGTCGTCGGTGAGATCTACCGTCGACTTTACCGGTTTGGTCGGCATCTTTTGCAAGACTCGTTCCGGCACGTCCCGGCGGGGCAGACCGCCGAACAGCGTCTTGATCAGCGGCTTGATCTTGGCGGTCTCGAAGTCTCCGGCCACGGTGAGGACCGCGTTGTTGGGTCCGTAGTACGTCTCATAAAAGCCGGTGACGTCTTCGAGCGTAGCCGCCATCAGCTCTTCGTGATTGCCGATCCCCGATCGATGCAGAGGGTTGGCCTCCGGGTACATGGCGGGGGGGAGGGAGATCCAGACGGCGCCGTAGGGTCGGTCTTCATAGTTCTGGCGCTTCTCGTTCCGCACGACCTCCCGCTCCACGTCGAGCTTGGCCTGGGTCACATCTAGGGCCGTCATGCGGTCGGCTTCCAGCCACAACAACAGCTCCAGGGCGCTCGATGGGGCCACATCGAAGTAGTTGGTGCGCTCATCGCCCGTCGTGGCGTTGTTCCAGCCGCCCGCCTGCTCCATGAATGCGTCAAAGTCCCCTTCTCCGACGCGGTCCGTGCCCTTGAACATCAGGTGCTCGAACAGGTGCGCGAACCCGGACCGCCCCTGGGGATCGTCATAGGAGCCGACGTCGTACCACACGTCCACAACCACCTTGGGAAGCCGTTGATCGGGCACCAGAATGACCTGGAGCCCATTGTCGAGCTCATAGGTCTCGTGGGCGACCTCGACGGCTTGGGCCGTTGGCGTCAACAAGGACAGCAGCAATGCGAACATGGGGCTCCCGGTGCCCATCGGCGGAGGGCAGGTGACGTTCAGGATGGGGCTGCGGCCGTCGGCTTGGGCCGGGTCGGCGTAGCGATGGCAGCATAGCGGCTCGCGAGAGGGCTGGGCTACGGCGTGGCCTGCATCTCCGCGCAGCGATCCACCTGCGCCTGAGCGTACTGGCGCAGCTTGTCGTGTAGGGGGCTGCTGCCGTCCGACAGGGCGAGCACGGGGCGAGCGTGGATGTTGGCCGCGGTGCAACGACCGTCTTTCAAGGCCGCATCAACCCTAAAAACGCTCTGACAAAGCTGCATATCTGCGGGACCCGCGATTCGGCACGCCGTGCGCAAATCATCTGCGGCGACGCCACCAAACCGGGGTCCGCGGCCGCCGATCTGCGGCACTAAGGAGCCGATGGCGGTGGAGAGGAGGAGAAGGACGAGAAGCGACGCTGCGCCCGCCATCACCCATCGAATCCAAGGTCGGTCTTTGGCCTCACTCATACTCTTCCTGACTCCCTACAGACCGCGCAGTTCCCCGCGTCTGCGTGGAGACTAGTACACTCGCGTCCATGGCACCCACACCCGACAAGAAAGCCGTCTATGACAACCGAACCGAGACGGTTCGAACCGGTGATGGTCGCTTTGTCCGCATCAAAGATATCTATGCCAAGCTGGCGACCCTCAATCAGGTACAGCTGTCCCAACTCATCAAGAAGGCCGGACTCAACGGCGCCGTCGCCGATCCATACGATGCGAAGCGGGCCGAGGTCGTGCAGGACTTGGCGAACCTGTGCCAGTCGAGACCGCAGTATTGCCTGCCTCTGGTGCGGGTCGCGATGCAGCTCCCCACCGCCGGCGAGCGCTTCGCAGGCCTCCTGCGGGACCGCGCTTTCGGGTCGGCGAGCCACCAACAACAAGCCGAGGTGGGCCAGACCGAGGTCGCGAGCCAAGTGCGGTTCGACAAGTCGGTCGGCCGATTCTTCTGGGAGACCCGAGAGTGGTCCGGCGAGTACCAGCTCTTCGTTACCGGGGACCAAAAGACCCTGACCCTGGGCCCCAAAGAAAAGTTTGAAAGCCACGAACCATACGAAATATGCTTTACGATCGTTCGCACGACCGACAAGCGGTTCTGGCTGCGATGGCCAGATGACCACCGCGATATTCCAGCCTTCTACATGGAAAATGGCCAAGAGCCCGTGTGGTTTTTCCCCCACCCCGTCGAAGGCGAAACGCTCCAGTTTGAAGAGCTGTTCCCAGGCTACATTTACGAGGTGTTCGGCCTCCAGTTCCAGCTCCCGGATATCGGACTCGACTACAGCGCGTTCGTCGACCAAGACCTCGACGCCTTCGATGAGTGGGACCCCTCGGACGCCGCGGCCAACCGGGCCCGCGTCGGGGGCAATCGCCAAGGCAGCGGGTCTTCCGGGCACGCCACCGGCTCGTCCCACAGCGCCTCGCCACCCCGCACAGAGCTGGAGGGATGGCTGCAGGCGCTGGAGATGACCGCAGACCAGGTGTCGACACGCAAAGCCCTGTCCAAGCACTTTAGGTCGTTGTCCCTCAAATACCACCCGCTCAAACACCTGGACGCCCCGGACGCGGAACGAGAGCGGATCAACGAGCGCTACATGGAGATCACCACCGCATACAACGCCCTGAAGGCCACACTACGCTGAATCTGCGCCCGCGATTTCGTGACGGTGCTGCGCCCACCGGCTACGCCTAGGGCACCTAATGCTGGAGGCCCCATGCCGTCCCTCTCCGAGACCCTCGTCAAGACCGCCCTCGCTGGGCTCATCGCTGGAACCGTCGCTGCGTGCGACACCGCGCCCCCCGCGCCCGGCGCGAGCTCCGAGACCACCCCGGCCGAAGCCACCACGACGGCCACCGAGGGCACCCAGGGCGCCAAGACCGAAGGCAATGGCTGCGGCGGCCCCAACGGCTGCGGCGGTGCGAATGGCTGCCCCGGCATGAAGGACGAAGCCCACGCCAAGACTGACGAGGCCGCCGCCACGCCGGAGGGCGAAGCGACCGAGACCAAGCCCGTCAAGAAGGACGAGACCACTCACTAGACCCGAAGGCACCCTCACCATGCACGCCCTCGTCAGCCGCTTTCGGGTCCCGAACCTCGGCGTTGGCGTCGGTCTTCGTCCGGCCCACGCGGCTCACGTCGTGGAACACCAGCCGGCGATGGACTGGTTCGAGGTCCTCTCCGAAAACATGATGGTCGACGGCGGCCGCCCGCGGCACACCCTCGACGCGGTGCGCGCGCACTACCCCATCGTGCCTCATGGGGTGTCCCTCAACCTGGGGGGCGACGCCGATCCCGAACATCAACAGCGGCTGCTCAAGCTCTTGGCGCACGTCGAGCCTCCCTGGTTCTCCGATCACCTGTGCTTTACCGGCGAGCACACTCAGTCCCACGACCTGCTCCCCGTGCCGTTCGTCCCCACGGTGGCGGAGCACATCGCGGAGCGAATTCGTCGCATCCAAGGGGAGTCCTCCACCCTGTTCGCCATCGAAAATGTAAGCTCATACCTCCAATATAAAGATTCCCAACTCAGCGAATGGGACTTCCTCACCGCCGTGGTGGAGGCCGCGGACTGCGGAATCCTGCTCGACGTCAACAACATCTATGTGAGCGCCCAGAACCACGGCTTTGACCCGATGGCCTACTTGGACGGGCTGCCGCTGGACCGGGTCATTCAGGTGCACGTGGCGGGGCATAGCCAAGAAGACGGCTTCCTCCTCGATACTCATGACCACCCCGTGTGCGAGCCCGTCTGGGCGCTCTATGCCGAGGTGGTCCGTCGGATTGGGCCCATCACCACGCTCATTGAGTGGGACGACCGGATGCCCAGCTGGGACCGCCTAGCGGCCGAGGCCCACACCGCGCGCACCGTGCGGGACCAGGCGCTCGCATGAGCCTGCCCGACGACTGGAGAGCCCAGATCGTGCGCATGGTGACGGACCCGGCGCCGATCGCCGCGCAGATGGCCGGTGCGTGGATCGCCCCTGGACCCATCCGCACCGCCGAGGATCAGCTCCGGACCTATCGAGAGCAATACCGGCTTCGAACCACCACTACGCTTCGCGATGCCTATCCGGCGCTGGCGGCGACACTGGGGCCAGGATTCGACGATCTGGCGTGGCGCTACCTCTGCGATCACCCGTCCACAACCTGGACGTTGGACCGGTTGGGGGACGCGTTTCCAGAATGGCTAGAATCTGCCTCCCCAGACAAGAATTGGGCGGAGATCGCCCACCTAGACTGGGCTGTGCACCACGCCGCCACGTGCGCCGACGCGACCCCCCTGCCCCTGGCTGGACTCACCGGCCAGACTCCCTTGATGTTGGCCCCCGGAGTGAGCATTCTGCGAATGAGCAGACCCTGGCATACCTATCGACAGCAGATTATCGAAGGGGCAAGCCCCCAAATGCCTGGGCCCGCGCCCACCGCAGTGGCGATCTACCGAGTGGGAGGCCAGGTCCGCGACCGCGTGCTCGCGCCGCTGGAAGCCACGTTTCTGGCGGGCTTCATCACCGCTCGCCCCCTGGACGACGCGGTGGAGCGGCTCATCCAGTCCGTCCCCGACGCCAGCGCGGTGACGGGGCCCATCGGCACCTGGCTGCAAGACGCGGCAGCTCGGAGCCTATTTCAGCGGGTTGCAGGCGCCACATCGGTCCAGTGCGGGTAGTCGCTCCGCAGCTTTTTCACCTGGAAGTGCGTCTCCACCCACCGGATGATCTGCGGGCTCAGCGACAGGTCTCGGGTCTCATTGGGATCGGACAGGTCGAAGGTCTTGATCGTCCCATCCAGG
>JBGCER010000245.1:0-8756 GCA_045106515.1 Myxococcota bacterium | reverse complement strand
AGGGTGCCAAGGTCCGGGGCGCCGAGATCAAGGACGCCCATGTGGTGCTGCCCAAGGGCTTGCCATCGGGCACATCGCTGACGTTCGAGCAGGATATCAAGCAGTCCACCTCCATCTTCGCTCCAAGTGGGGCGTTTCGGACCGTGCCCGGACTGGCCACCGCGAGGGCGGAGCTCGTCATCCGTTCGGTCAAGGGGCCGCTCGGCGTCTGGGCCGACCCGGCCGGCGCGCCCACCTGGTCCGAAGGCGGGTCTCCCCAAGCCATTTTGGTGTGGAACGATGTGCCGACGGACGCCCAAGCTGAGGCGGTCTGGAGTACCGGCACCACGTGGCAGCGAGCGGGCGATGCGCTCAACGCCCAAGTCGACGCCACGCTCACAACGCGCCTGGGTCGCTCCCTTGGCGAAGGTCTAAAGACGGCGACCCCGGCCTCCCTCGCAGAGCGCGTCTACGCCGGCGTTTCGCTGGTCGAGCCCACCGGTCCTGGCTGGGAGAGCCGCCCCGCTGCCGAGGTGATCGCCGGAGGAAGCGGAACGCCCGCCGAGCGAGGTGCGGTGCTCATCTCCGCCTTGCGCGCTGCCGGATACCAGGCTTATCCTGGTCTGTATCGACCATCCCGACTGCCGGGCACGGTACCTACGTCCCTTCCAGCCCCATCCCAACTGAGTCGTCCGGTCGTTGCGGTCTCCATGGACGAAGGGACGATGTGGATCGACCCCGCCGCATCTGCCGTCGTGCCGCCGACCCTGCCGTTCGACCTCACCGGCGCCACCGCCTGGGTTGCTGGCGACCTGCCCAGACGCTTGCAATCGTCGGGCGCCACCGAGGGCTCGGTGCCGATTTCGGGCCAGATCAGCCTGGAGTCTGGTGGTGGCGAGAGCTTCGTGCTCAACCTCTCGGCGACCGGAACCGCAGACGAGTGGCTGCGCAGCCAGCTCGTTGGCATGTCCGACGCTGAGCGGGCCACCTTGATGAGCGACCTCATTCGACCCGGACGGCCCGAGCTCGACCGATTGACCGTGACCGTCACCGGCGAAGAGGACCGCAGCAAGGACCTTCGCGTCACTGTGCGGGGCCACACAAAACCCAGGTTAAAAGAACTTTCACCCGGCCTCATCACCGAGTCCGTGCCCGCGGTCCTGGCCACAGGATTGGCGACGTGGCTCCCCGAGAAGATCGCCGTCCGCGAGGAGTTGGCGTTGACGCCGCCGCCGGGCCACGCGCTCTTTGCGGTGTTGACGCCGCCGGTTCCCAGCCACCCAGGGGCCGTCGTCACGGCTAAAGTCCGCCGAGAAGCTGATAAGATCTTGCTCGTCGCAGATGTGGAGCGGCCCATTCAGTACGACAGCCCAGAGGCGGCGTCGCGGGCACTGCGCAGCCTCAACAGCGCTCGCAGGACAGGGCCGACCGTCATCTACAGCTCCGAAGTAAGCGCGAGAGCCGCCAAGGGACTCAAGGCCGCCGATCTGGACCCAGCGGACCGAATCACGCTCGAAGCCATGATGTGGTGGCGAGTGGCCAAATATGGCAAAGCGCGCAAGCTCCTTGCCCGATACGTCGACATCGTGGGCCTGGACGAGCTCAATACCTCATTGGGCGCCTACAATGCCCCGTATGACCTTCGACGCACCCTGGTCGACGTACCGCGCAACTCCCGCGATAAGCTAGCTAGCCTGCCCATTCTTGTGGAGTCAGGTCGCGAGCACGATGCGTGGATGCGAGCCGTCGAGGTGTCCGACTCCAAGTCGCCGGACCATCAGGTCAGCAGCCGATTGTGGATGCTCAAGCTCCAGCCCACAGAGCCTCCCGATCCCACAAAGGACCCGCAAGGGGCTCTGCTTTGGCAAGAGCCGGAGCAGCTCATCCGCGACGCCGACCGCATCGCCAAAGCCAGCCGCGACGGCGCGCCCGACCCAAAAGTGCTCGCCGTGCAGGCGGCGCGCGCAGCTGCTCAAGGGGATTCAGAGGCCGCGACCGAGCTTCTGCGCAAAGCGACCGCGCAGTCTAACGACCCAGAGCTGTGGATCGCCTTTGCGACGGCGAGCGCAGCGGCGGGCGCTCCGATGGACGACGTGCAGGCCCGACTCGATCGCGCAGTGTCTCAACGGCCGAGCGACGGGGTCCTACTGGCCCAAGTCGCAGCCACCTTCGCGGCGACCGGACATCGGGTGGATGCCCTCAATCGCTCTCTCGGTGCAGCCCGGGTCTCAGGCGGTGATGCCGATGTCTGGGCCGGCGTGGTGCAACGCGCGCTCGAGGCTGGAGAGCTCGGCACGGCGCTGTTTGCAGCCCGGCGTGCCTCGGACCTGGCCTTGTCGAACAAGGCGCACGCTTCGGTGCTGACGCGGGTCGCCACCTTGGCGGGAGACCCGGAGCAAGCCAACCTTGGGTGGACCCGCGGCGGAGACCCCCTCGAGGTGTCGTGGCCCCCGGTGATCGAGGAGCTCACGGCCTTGGTGGAGCCGCCCCACCTCCTCGCCGTCTTGCGACACCACGATGCGGCCGTCGTCTCAGACCCTGGCCTTCTCTCCTTGCGCGCCCAGCTAGAGCTGCAGGGTGGTGACCGAGCCAGAGCGGTGCGGGACGGCGCCCTTCTCTCCCAACGTCATGGGCTCGCGCGAGGCCGGGTGGTGGCCTTCGGAGCGGGCCTCGGCAGCACCTGGACCAGCTCGGATGACACGACGCTCGATACCTTGGCTCGGCTCGACCCCTCGGCCCGCGCCACCCGCCTAGAGCTGCGAGCCCTGTTCGGCGGCTCCGTCTCGGCAGATGTGCGCGCGATGGACGACGACCCGCGCGCCAAGCTGTGGAAGATGGCCCTAAAAGACCCCGCAGGCCTCGCCGCCAAAGACCCAACCTGGAAGAGCCCCCCCGTCACATGGGGCAGCCCACCTCAGGGATACCGCGTGAACTCGGTGCTTGGAACGGTTGAAGGCGTCGAGGCCTGGTCGGCCCCGGACAGCCGGCGCACGGTGGTCAGGCACGGCGCGGAAGGACCGATTCCTCCTCCACTTTCCGTGCTTTACACGCCGCGGAACCCGCCGGTGCGCAGCCTGCCTGACGAAGGGCGGATCTTGGTCCTCGACGACGGATCGTTCCCGGTCTACGCCGCCGCTCGGCGCGAACAGCAGTCGTGGGTCGTCGGCCTAGGGCTGTCCCCGGAAGAGGCAGAGCGCGCCCTGGCCGCCGCACCCCCGCTGTAAGACTTCGACATGTGGCACGTTGGGAACCGGGACGGTCCACGGCGGTCCATCGAAGGGGAGGCCGCGTGGCCATCGTTCAGCACGTTCGCAAGGCAGATGACTGGGTCGCCCAGAGCCGTCCGATCTGGGGATGGCTCGGTCAAGCGGGTCTGATCGTCCTGGGCACGCACCTGGCCTGCGATTCGCTCGACGACTACGCCCTAGACCTGCTCATGTGGCTGCCGCTGCAATGGAGCAGCCCCGGTGAGGCCGCGGCTCCCGCAGCCTGGGTCGCCATCGTCTTGGAACTGACCGTGGCCGCCTGGGTCGTGAGTCGCCTGTGGCTGACCTATCCCCAGCCGGGCTGGACCTGGACCCGATGGAAGCGGTCTGCCGCCGTGCGGGACGTCGTCCTCCCCGCATTCTGGATCCCCGTCAGTCTGGCCGGCTCATGGGTCATCGGCATGGCGGTGGAAGACTTCGTCGCGCCCTACAATGCTGTCGCGGGCTCCATACTGGGTTGGGGCACCATGGCGCTCGTGCTCTGGCGCCTGGGGTGGACCGGCCTCATGGCGGTCATCGCAGGGCCTCCCGCCCGCAACCGCCTGGCCGGGGTGTGGATCGCACCGATTCTCCTTGGGCTATCGGGCCTCGCTCTTGCCGAGCTCCCGCTGTGGGGCTGGCTGTGAGCCGCGGCCTCGACGAGCGCTTGCGAAATCCGGCCCCATGGCTCGGCTCTCAGGACCCGCCCCGCTACTCGGGTCGCGGCCGAAGGCCAACCAAAAACGCAGGTTCTCGTCGGTTCGGCGTCCTGGATGCCGCGGTGGTGGCGATCGTGGTCTTCGCCGTCTGGGTGCAGACCCCGGTGGGCGCGGTCGTCGATCGATTCATCGCCACCGCCACCGGCGCACCGACCGACGGACTTCCTCCGTTGACCGCATATTTTGACACGGGCGATGGAGACGCCGACGCCCTGGTCGAAGTGCTAGCTGCGCCCCCCACACTGGCTGCGAACACCCCTCCCGGCGCGCTGCCGGAGCCCTACCGGACCGCCGTACAAATGGTGCTCAAAGACGGCGTGCCACGGGGAGCTCGCCAAGCGCTGGCGACGGCGCAGGCCACCAACCCCGACGCGACGCTCATGGACGTCATCGATGCACTGTTCATCGATGACCCAGAGGCCGCTTTAGAGCTCCTCATCATCAGCCCGGAACAGCGGGACCGGGCGATCGCACGCGCCCGGGCCGCGGGGGCCCAAACCCCGGCCCGATGGCAGGCCCATCGCACGTACCTACCCATGCGGGACCGCCTCGCCGGCGACCGCGTGGTGGGCAAGGTGCTGGGCCTGGCCACCGCCTTGGACCTGACCTGGCCCGTGGCTGGGCCTCATCGGGTGTCCAGCCCGTGGGGACACCGTCATCACCCGGTTTTAAAGAAGCGAAAATTCCACAACGGCATCGACCTAGCCGTGCCGATCGGCACGCCCATTCTGGCCGCTCAGGCTGGGGTCGTTCGCACCGGCGAAGATGGTGTCAGCGGCCGATATGTGGTGATCGACCACGGTCATGGAGTGCGGACCAGCTATTGCCACCTGGACTCCATCGGCGTGTTCGATGGAGACCGCGTCACCCCAGGTCAACAGATCGCGTTCAGTGGCAATACCGGGCGTTCAACCGGCCCTCACCTGCATTTCGTAGTCCGGGTTGGCCGAACCACCACGGATCCCGCTCGACTACGGCGCACTCAAGCGTCGGCGCGCCTGGATCACTCGGCGGGGAGCACGATGGGCGCTTCGCCAGTCATGGACACGGCGACCGCGCCATAGTCCCCACGGGACCCCAGGGTTGACCAGGTGTACGGAGCCTCTGCGCTGTCGGACCACCACCCCTCGTCGGGCTTGTCCGAGTCCTGGCACAGGCTCATGCAGCGCACTGCGGACTCGGTGCCCTCCGCTTGGGATAGAACGTAGAGGTACTCGCCCTCATCAAGATACAATTCTGGTATTTCAAGCGTAATAATTTGGCCGGGGCCGCTGCCGGCGGGAACGGTGCCAAAGTACCGGATCTCAAAGTCCGAGGGCAGCGTCTCGCCCGCGATGACCACATACATTTTTCCAGGGATCTCGACCGTGCAAGGCACACGTCCATCGAACACACCCGTGATGGAGTCGATTCGAGCCGGCCAGGCGGGTGGGGTCAGACGGCCGGCGACCCAGTTGCCGACTTCACCCGCATTGTCCGGGGTCACCTTTCCATACGCCCCGCACGACTCCGGTTCCCCGAGGGCCACAGTGAAGACCTCTGGCTCGACGGGGCCCGAGTCGGACTCATCTGTGGACTCTCCAGAACAGGCGGACAGGAGCAAGAGCAAACCGAGGGCGCGCACCATCAAGACCTCCAGGCACCGCACTGTACCGAACTCAACCGGATAGGCCCCCCACCAATCGGTAACGGGAGCTGGACGTGCGCCACAATCACCCCCTTCGTTGGATGCTTCTCGGCCTAGCAGCCTTGCTATTCGTCGGCAGTATCCTTCTACCCGTCTTGGTCAACGCCGCGGGACCCACCGGCGCAGCGTGCAAGGACGCGCGAACGGCCGCAGACAGCCTCTTTGTCATGCCCGCAGCCCAGACCTGCCTGGACGCGTCAGATGACACGCGCGCGCAGCTCGCCAAGCAGCTGCGCCAGATCCTGGACGCCCGAGGCCTCCGAGTGCCCGTGGAGTCCCTCTCAGACGACCCCGATTGGACCCCGGAGGAAGGCCCCAATCGTATCCAGCCTCTGCCGTCCTTGGCGCCTTGGCTGACCCTGACTCGGACCCAAGACGGCCGATGGTTGTACAGCCGAGACACGCTCATCGAGGTGCCAGCGCTGCACGCCCAGACCTTTTCCGCCACATCCCTGTGGCTTCAGGCCCAGCTCCCCGAGGCGTTCCAACAGAAGATCCCCCTCGTCGGAGGAAAGTGGTGGCAGGTGGCCTTCGCCGCGATCCTCATCGTGGTCTCGCTGCTCATCGGACTCATCGTCCGCTTCGTCGTCATGGTGCAGATCCGCAGCATCGCTAAGCGCCTCAAACTCCCCGTCGACGCCAAGCGCCTGCGGAGCCTAGACGCCCCTGTGATGGTCCTCATCATGACCGCGCTGGCCGCGTGGCGACTTCCAGATCTACAGCTTCCTATCTCAATTAGTCCCGCGACCTACCTGATTCTCTCCATCGTCTTGGGCCTGAGTGGCGTGATGGTGGCGAGCCGACTCGCCGACCTGGCCTTGGGATTCTGGGCCGCCAAGACCGAAGCGACGGAGAGCAAGCTCGATGACCAGTTGGTCCCTCTGCTTCGACAGGTGAGCTTCCTTGTCGTGTGGGCGGTGGGCATCCTCTTCGTGCTTCAGAACAATGGCGTGCAGGTGTGGAGCTTTGTCGCCGGGCTCGGCATCGGTTCGCTGGCCTTCGCGCTCGCCGCCCAAGACACCGTCGCGAACCTATTCGGCGCGGCCAACATCTTCTTGGACAAGCCCTTTCAGATCGGAGACGTGGTTCAAGTCGGAGATGTAGAAGGAACCGTCGAGGAAGTTGGCTTTCGCAGCTTCCGGGTCCGCACCTTCTACAACTCGGTGGTCACCGTCCCGAACAGCACCATCACCACGGCCAACGTCGACAATCTTGGCGTGCGGGTCCGTCGTCGGTGCAAGCTGACGCTGGGCCTGACGTACGACACGCCTCCCGACACCCTCCAGGCCTTTGTCGAGGGGGTTCGAGCCGTGTTGGCCGCCCATCCGAAAGTGGTGCCCAACCCTGAAGTTCACTTCAACGCCTTCAGCGGAAGCAGCCTCGACATCTTGGTCTACTACCACATCGTCACCGACTCATGGACCGAAGAGCTGCGGACTCGCAACGACAACTTCCTGGAGTTCCTGCGCCTCGCCGAGGCGATGGGCGTGCAGTTCGCCTTCCCCACCACCTCGCTCATGGTGGAGTCCACGCCCGAGCACCCCATGTCGGCGCCAGACCGTCCAAGTTTCGGCGACTTAACCGCGATCGCCCATAGCTTTGGTCCGAACGGAGAGCGTTCACGGCCGCACGGCCCTGGTTCGTCAGTCTGAGCCCTTGGTCTCGCGCTTCTTCTTCTTGCGCTCGGACTTGCGCACGCCCTCGTCGGTGCGCAAGTCGACCGTTCGTCGGGACGTATTGCTGTCCTTGACCAAGATTTCCACACCGCCAAACGTGTATTCGCCGACCGGGAGCCAACCCTCGAAAACACCGGTCTCTTCGATACTTTTCTGTGCGAACTGAACCACTTTGGCCTGGGTCGGGTCGAAGGGAATCACCTTGGCAGCGAAGGTGACTTTCCCAGGATTTCCGGCAAGCAGGACCCGGCCATAGGCACGCTCTAGCGCCCAAATCCACTCAAAAAGCTCCTTGTCCTCTTGCAGCTCCCGGGCTTGGTTCAGCCGCGAGAAGGTGCCTTGGATATCGCCCAACGCCTGGGACGCGGTCGCCGCCGTCCTTAGGTCATCGAAGGTGGGGTCCACCCCCGTCTCGATCATGCGTTGGAACGTGCGTTCAACCCCGGCCCAGGCTGTCTTCTTGGCGAGCGTGTCCATCTCGACGGACAAGCGCTTGTACTCGGACTGACGCTGGGATTGACTAACGGCGGGGTCGACGGGCACGGGATCATCCCCCCCCGCGAAAGCAGGTGGGGTGAACGAGAGGAGCATGAAGAGCGCGACCAACATTCGGGCCTCAGGGACGGCAGATCGGAGAACACGCGGACTCGGCGAGACCATCCACACGCCGACGCCGCCCGGTGTTGTACCTCAGGGCTCGCCGGCGGGGTCATCTTCGCCGCTGACGAAGCGCCACCGAAGCTCCCGTGCGGCCCGCACTGCAGACTGCCGGTACACCACTATGAGCACGCCCATGAGGAGGATCGCGATTGGGATGGTCACGAAGCCTTGACCGCGGCTCGCTCCGAGCCCGCCAAACCAGATCAGAGCAAAGAACGGAGTGAACGGCGGGCACCAGCGCACGGGCAGGTGCACCCCATTCGCACCCCGAACGAGGCCCACGACGCCGTGCAGGCCCATGGGCGCGCTTCGATCACCCGGGTTCGCCCAAAACAACACCTCGTGTCCGTCGGTGTGGGTCGCGAATCGCACGCTGGCTGTCTTGCCGGAGCCTGTCGGTGGATGCGGGATGGGCAAGAGCTGCTCGCCAAGGGGCATTCCGACCCGAAAATAGGGCGCCCAACCAGCACGAAGGAGGACGCGCTCCAGGATCAGCCCCACCACCACCATCACGGCGACAGTGAGCATCAACGGCAGGTCTCCGCCGGTCAATATGGACTCGATGAAGGGGGGCATGGCCTCGCTGGGGTCGGAGTCAACGGTTACCGCGTCGGCCTCACAGGAGCCAGACTCACCGTGCTGCACTCTCTCGAAGCTCTGTACGACATCGCCCACAACGCGGACGCTCCCGCCAATTCCTGGGCTCGGGGCCTGCTATGGGTGTGGGATAGCGAGCGGCCCCAACCACTTCCCATCTCCGACCACCTCTGGGACCCCATCTTGGGCCGCC
>JBGCER010000244.1:0-7471 GCA_045106515.1 Myxococcota bacterium | reverse complement strand
GGGTGGACGCGGCGCTCCCAAGCGGGTCGCCAGAAGGGCCCGCAGCTGCATCCTTGATGGTGGGTGCCTGGGGTACGCGCTTGCATTAGGAGGGCGGGCACTCTGGAGATGCGAATGTTGACGCCCCGTACCCACGTCTGTGGTGAGCTTCGAAGCTCCCATGTCGGCCAGACCGTCACCCTTCAAGGTTGGGCATCGAGCGCTCGTGACCGTGGCGGCGTCGTGTTTTTGGTCCTGCGAGACCGCTCCGGCCGCGTCCAGGTGACCCTCGATGATCGGTGCCCGGCCGATGCGATCTCCGCCGCCAAGGACGTGCGGCTGGAGTACGTGGTTCAGGTGGTTGGCACCGTGCTCGCACGCCATGGTTCGGCCAATAGCGATATGCAGACCGGCGAAATCGAGGTGTTGGCCACCGAGGTCGAGATCTTGTCCACCACGCCGCCCATGCCCTTCACCATCGACGGCCGCGGCACCGATGCCAGCGAAGATGTGCGGTTGAAGTACCGCTATCTAGACCTGCGCCGGCCCGAGCTTCAGTCCAACCTGATGATTCGTCACAAAGGCTCGCTGGCGGTGCGGAACTTCTTGGACAGCCAAGGGTTTGTAGAGGTCGAAACTCCCATCCTCACGCGCTCAACCCCAGAAGGTGCTCGGGACTACCTGGTCCCTTCCCGCGTGCACAAGGGCCACTGGTATGCCCTGCCGCAGAGCCCCCAGATCTTCAAGCAGATCTTGATGGTCGGCGGCACGGATCGGTACTTCCAGATCTGCCGCTGCTTCCGCGACGAGGACCTGCGCGCAGACCGCCAGCCCGAGTTCACCCAGATCGACGTCGAGCTGTCCTTCTGCAACCGCGACATGGTGCTCGAGGTTGCCGAAGGCGTGGTCGAGTCCCTGTGGCAAGAGACGCTGGGCCAGGGCATTGGCGACGTCGAGCGCATGACCTACGCCGACGCCCTGCGCCGGTTCGGCGTCGACGCGCCCGACCTGCGCTTCGCCATGGAGCTCGTGGAGCTCGATGCGGTTCTCTCGGCCAGCACCTTCATCCCCATCGCCAAGGCGGTTGAGTCGGGCGGCATTCTCAAGGGGTTCTGCGTGTCTGGAGGCGCCGGCGACACCAGCCGAAAGGTGCTCGATGGCTACACCGACTTCGTGCGCAACTACGGCATGGGCGGGTTGCTCTGGGGCAAGGTCCAGCCCGATGGCTCGCTCTCGGGTCCCGCGGCCAAAGCCCCCACGGATGACGCCAATCGCGACGCGCTCTTGGCGGCCCTCGGCGCGAGTGCAGGGGACTTGATCCTCATCGGCGCCGGCGAAGAAGACAAGGTGAACCCTGGCCTTGGCAAGCTGCGGGTCCACGTGGCCAAGGCCCGCGACTTGATTCCAGAGAACGTCTACAAGTTCTGCTGGGTCCTTGACTTTCCCATGTTCGAGCGCGATGAAGAAGAAGGCCGCTGGGTGGCAGCCCACCACCCGTTCACCGCTCCCGTGGCCGAGCACATGGAGTGGCTGGGCACCGACCGCATGGCCGACGTCTTGTCCGACGCCTACGACATGGTGTGCAATGGCTCAGAGCTGCTCTCGGGCTCGATTCGTATCCATCGGGCGGACGTACAAGCCCAGGTCTTCGACGCGCTCGGATTGCCCGATGACGAGAAGCAAGAGAAGTTCGGCTTTATGCTCAATGCGCTCCGTCATGGAGCCCCGCCCCATGGTGGATTTGCGTTCGGCTTTGACCGGCTGGTGATGATCCTCACCAACGCAGACTCCATCCGCGACGTCATCGCCTTCCCCAAGACCACGTCGGCCCAAGACCTCATGAGCGAGGCCCCCAGCCGGGTCGGCGCTCGCGAGCTGTCGGACCTGCACGTGAAGAACGTAGAGTAGCGGCGGGTTGTGAAACGAGCGCTACCAGCTTGGGGTCCGGCATGACATCGGTCATGGCGAAGACCTGATCTTCCCAAAAGAGGTGTTTTAAGCCTGTCTCTTCTTCGATGGCCTGGTAGCGCCGGTAGTCGAGCGGTGGTGGAGGTGCGGTGGCGGTCCAGGCGCCCTCCCGGACCCTATTGTGGCGGAGGTGGGGGGCCGTCGTCGACTGGGGGGGGCGGCGGGCCTGCGCTCATGGCAGCGGCGATCTCGGGCACGTCGCTGACCGCTTTCCAGCCGTCAAAACCTTGCTTCCACACGCTGTGCTTGGCATCGGGATCGGCCTTCACCGCCGCGACGATGGCTGCGGTGCTCATCTCGCCGTCGCCGCCGGGGCCGTGGTAGTGGAAGGATCCACCGCCAGGAGGGGGGGGCGGATTTCCGGCGGGAGGCGGCACTTGGCCGGAGATCTCGGGCACATCGCTCCAGGACTTCCACCCGGGCCAGCCCGCAGCCCACACATTGTGGGCACCCGTGCGGTCGGCCGCCACGCGGGCGGCGATGTCCGCGGCGGAGAGCTGCGCTTGACCCGTCGGGCCATTGTAGTGGTAGGTCGCCCCACCCGGAGCCGGTGGCGGTCCGCCGGAACCGCCCATGGCGCCGCCCATCATATTGCCCATGTGGTTGCCCATGCCAAAACCGACGCCCATGCCGATGCCGGCTCCACCGATCCCGGTATTGGCTGCGGCGGTGCCGATGGCGTCGGCGGCCTTGAGCTGTGTATACGCGTTTAGGTTGCCTAGAACGCCGATCTTGGAGCGGTCGTCCAGGGCCTTTTCGACCTCGGCCGGCAGGCTGATGTTTTCGATGGTGAAGTCGGTCAGCGAGACGCCGTAAGACTCTTCGAACTTGGGGTTGAGCTGGGCGCAGATGCTGTCGCCCAGGTCGACGTAGTTGGCCGCCAAGTCCAGCACGGGGATCTTGGCTCCGGCCACGGCCGCGGCGAGGCCGCTCACGAGCTGGCGCTTGAGCTGACCATTGATCTCATCGGTGGTGAAGAGACCATCGGTGCCGACCACTTGGCGCAGGAACTCGCCAGGCTGTGTGATGCGGTAGCTGTAGATGCCGAAGGCGCGGACGCGCACCGGCCCGAACTCGGCGTCGCGCATCATGAACGGGTTGGACGTGCCCCAACGGTTCTCGCGGAAGACCTTGGTATTGACGAAGTAGACGTCGCCCTTGTAGGGATAGTCCAGCTTGTACTTGATCGATTCGAAGAAGCTCATGATCGGCGTATTGCGCGTGTCGAGCGTGTAGGTGCCCGGGCCGAAGACCTCGGACAGCTTGCCTTCGCTGATGAAAACGGCGGCTTGGCCCTCGCGAACGACGAGTTTGCTATTGTCGGTGATCTTCTGGTTGAAGACCGGATAGCGATAGACGATCGTGTCGTTACTGTCGTCGAGCCACTCAATGACTTCGAGGAACTGTGACTTTGCGTGCTGAGTAAGGGTGTCCCAGATGCCCATGATGTCCGACTCCCGCGTGGTTCGTTCTATGCTACGTGGCAGACCTCAAGCGTAATGCACCCGGAGATCATTCACCCGTGGACCTCGCCCTGGACCTGATCGAGCGGGCGCCCACTCCGGCGCTAGTTGGGCTTTGTGGGGCATCGGCCCTGCTGGCGCTCGCCGTGGCTGCGGTCGCGGGCGGCAGCGTCGCGATCGTGGCGTTGCTGCTTGGCGCGGCGGTGGTGCTGGGCTCCGGAGCTGTGCTTGCAACCAAGGTTCATCTCGGGCGCCTGCCTCTGGAAGTCGCGCCCGTCGCGCTTCAAGATCGGCTCGATGGGCACCCGGCCTACCGATTCCGGGCGCGGCTCGGACGGGGGCGTCGGATGGACCGCGCCGCGGCCACGGTGCGATTCTTTCCTGATGCTGGCGACCCGGTGGATCTGGAGCCCCTGCTCGGCCGAGCGCAGGGCTTGGTGGGCCCGTGGACCGTGGTTGTGGTCGACCGCGCGGAAGTGTGCACCGGCCCAGGCCGCTTCGAGGTCCGGATTCGCGCTGCCGAGAGAAGCCGAGAGTGGTCTGCAGAAGCAAGTTTTAGTCGATCTGAACTTAAATCGGGCCGCTTCGTTCCGGCCCTGGCTCCACGCCCGTTGAGGCTGCTGGCCGGCGAGCGTTGGGATCAGCTGCGAGACGCCGAAGACGAGACGGGTCGCGAGTCGCCGGGCTAGCGTGCCTTGTGCCCTTTCCCCCGCTGCCCCCTGATGCCCTGGACCTAGACCGCGACTTGCTCGTGCGTGTCGAGGCGCCTGCTCATGTGCACGCGGTGGCCGGATCGGCCGAGGCGTCCGTGCTCTTGTCGCCGCCCACCGATGGCACGCCCTGGAGCTGGGAGACGGTGCCTTGGCTCGACCAGCAGGTGCCCAATGACCTGGACGTGGCGGTCAATCTGACGCCTTGGCATCAGGCCGGCGCCACCGGTGGCGGTGTTCGGGTGGCGGTGTTCGACCTGCAGTGGTTTGGCGTTGATGCCGTGGCAGACACCCTCCAACCGTTCTCTACGCACGACTGTTTTGCCGAAGCGTCGTGCGCTGAGCCCATGGACACCTTGCGTCCCAGGTTCGATTTCGAGTCCGGGGTACACGGCACGGCGTGTGCCGAAATCATCCGACAAGTGGCGCCGGACGCCGAGCTCTTCTTGGTTCGCGTGAACACCCGAACCATGTTTGAGAACGCGGTCGATTGGGCCATCGCCAATGACATCGACGTGATCAGCATGTCCATGTCGTGGTTCAACCTGTCGTTCCATGATGGGTCTGGCCCGATGGCTCCCTATGTGGATCGGCTGGTGGCCAATGACATTGTCTTGGTCACGTCGGCCGGGAACTATGCGCAGCAGCACTGGCAGGGCCCGTGGGTGGACGCGAATGGGGATGGTCGGCTGGATGACCCTCCGCAGATCGTCGTCGAGCCTGGGGACCGGGTCTACCTGTCTTGGAACCAGTTCAACTCCTGCGGAACGACCGACCTCGACGTCCGCCTCCTGGACGCCGATGGCGCGACCGTCGCCCAGAGCCAAGGCCGCCAAGACCCCGACGTCAGCGCCGAAGACTGCCGCCCCGTGGAGCGGTTGCCCTCGGTGTTCGACCCCGGCACCTACACCGTCGATGTTCGGCACGTGCGCGGGCCAACCTCGGGCCTGCGCCTCGATCTGATGGTGCCTGGCGGCGCTGTCGTGGCGGCGGTGCCAGAGTCGAGCATCGTCGATCCGGGCTTGCACCCTGGTGTGTTGACCATCGGTGCCGTCGATGTGTCGAACTACCTCCGTGCGGACGCCCAAGGCTATTCCAGTCGCGGGCCTTCGCTGGCGGGGTCGGTGAAGCCGGACCTGGCGGGCCCCGATGGGCTCACGACGCAATCGTATGGGAGTCGAGGCTTCTTCGGCACCTCCGCGAGCACTCCGGTCGTGGCCGGGATGTTGGCCGTGGTCTTGTCCGAAGAGCCGGGGCTGACGGGCGCCGAAGCGGCGGACCGTTTGCGGGGGTGGAGCTGGGCCTCTGGCGATAGCCCCCGCGATGTGCGCTGGGGCTTTGGCAAGGCGCGCTTACCGACGGTGCGAGAAGAGCGCGGGTGTGGCAACCGACCCTCGCTCTTGGTGTTCGCGCTTCTCTGGCTGCCTTTCCGTCGGCGCAGCGGCTAAGCTACACGGACCGTGGAGGTGAGATGCGCGTGTTGAATCCGGTGTGGTGGGTGGTTCTGGCGACCGCTTGCCCCCAGCCGTCTCAAGTGGCGTTCGACAATGGCAGCCTCGTTTTGAGTCCCCCGGTCGCCGTCGAGGCGGTTGCCGATCCTGGACTGGCCCCGGTCTCCGTGCTCGTTCGCCATGTGAGCGAGCAGGGGATGTCCAGCGCCGAGGGCTCGGTCGAGCTGGATGTGGGCGGGGAGATGGTCTCGGTCGAGCTCGACGCGTTTGGCTACGGCGACGTGCTGGTGAGTGAATCGATGCAGGTCGAGGGCGTGGCGGTGGCGGTGCTCGGCGCGCTGACCCCGCCGCTCGACCTGCCACGGGCTCGGTGGGCGGACGCTGCCGCCTCGACGGTCGCGTCTGCGAGCGCGGGGTTCTTCGTGGCGGCGGACCGAGAGCTGTGGTGGTCTGGGCCCGGCCTGGTCGACCACCGCATTGCTGACCTTCGAGCGCCCATTAACGGCGTGCGAACACGAGATATTGATCAGGACGAAACGCTAGATGCCGTGGTGTGGGCCGGCGACACCGTCGTGCTTCTTCAGGGTCGCCCGGGCGGTGGCGCTCGATTCGCCGCCGGCGTGGAGGCCCCGGGGTGGACCGCCCTTGGCGCCGACGCTGGAGACCTGGACGAAGACGGCGATGAAGACCTGTTGATCTTGTGGGAGACCGGCACCGAACAGGTCCTGCAGGTGTGGAAGAACGATGGCGACTTTGGGCTGAGGCCCCTCGATGATGTGGTGCTCGCCGGTCAGGCGCTCGATGTGGGGGCGGCCTTGGACCGCCCCGACTCGCCGCCGGCCATCACGGTCCTGCTCCAGGGCGAAGCGTGGAAGCGGTTTCGAATCGGCCCAGACGGGGGTCTGCAAGCGTCTGGTGGTACGGTCACACTTGAGCCTGAGGCGGGTTCAACCTTGCATACGCCGGGCGACATCACCGGTGACGGGGTGGGTGATCTGGTGGTCGCGCCGCCCAGGGTGTCGGGAGCGCCCCGGGAGCTGCAGATCTGGGAGTTGAGCGATGATCGCCCCACGGTTTTGCGAGTCGACGTCGAGGGCGGCTGGTTTGGCGCCGGCGACACCCAAGGCGATGGGCTCACCGACTTGTGGTTGCTCTCCGAGAGTCCAGCTCTGCTGCAGACGATGGTGCCAACGGATGGCCAGTTCGTAGTGCGTGACCACGGGCTCTTCCCGGCTGTGGGGCCCATCGCCGTGTCCGACCTCGACGGCGACGTGCTGCCCGACGTGCTGGTAGCAGCGCCCGATGTCTGGCTGTCCTTTCGAGGCCGGCTGAGTGGTGAGGAGGAATATTGGGCTCCGTCACGCGGAGCGGTCCGCCGCCAAGATGCGCGGTTGGTCGGTCCTATCGGGCTCGTCGATGTCGAGTCTGGCGTCGATGAGATCGCCGGGCCCACGCGGGTGAGCTCGGTCACCGAGGTCAAGATGTGGGCGCTCCGGGAGTCCGGCCCTGTCGAGGCCTTCAGCGTGGATCTCGAGGTTGGAGACCGCGAGATTGTAGACTTCACGAGCTGCGAGTCCTCGGCTTGGGTCCTGCTTGCCGACGAGGTCATTCACGTCGACTTGGGCGGGTCGGGCGTGGTTGGCCGCCAACCGGTTTCCGGGGGGGCTGCGGTGTCCTGCGGGGTCGCTGATGGGGGCGTAGTGGCTGCGGTCGCCCATGGCAGTGATGTGATGTTGTTGGGCGTTGGAGCGTCGAATTTGGGCAATGTGGTGGGGCCCGCGAGGGACGCGGCCTTTGTGGATGGGGCCGTGGTGCCTTGCGCGGCGGCGTGCGCGGCGTGGCCTGGCCTCGGGGACACCGATGGCGTGGTGATGAGCGAGGGCGCCATGGTCGAAGTTCG
>JBGCER010000243.1:0-24128 GCA_045106515.1 Myxococcota bacterium | reverse complement strand
TGGGCCGGTCGCCGAAGTGCGGGTCCTCCACCACCAGGTCCGGCACCTCGGTCGCGTGGCCGACCACCGCGTACGGCGCGCGCTCGCGAAGGCAGATCGCCTCGAACGCCGCCAGGTGCTCGGGCGCGATGGCCAGCACGTACCGCTCCTGGCTCTCATTGCACCACAGCTCCAAGGGCGACAATCCGGGCTCTGCATTGGGGATCTTGCGCAGGTCGAACAGGGCGCCCCGCCCCGCATCGTGTACGAGCTCGGGCAGCGCATTGGACAAGCCGCCGGCGCCCACGTCGTGGACCGAGAGGATGGGGTTGTGATCGCCCAGAGCCCAGCAGGCGTCGATCACCTCTTGGCACCGGCGCTCCATCTCCGGGTTCGCCCGCTGCACCGACGCAAAGTCCAGGTCCGCAGACGAGGCCCCCGACGCCATCGACGAGGCCGCACCGCCACCCAGGCCGATCAGCATGGCGGGCCCACCGAGCACCACCACCTGGGCTCCGGCGGGGAAGCCCTCTTTGATCACGTGGCCCTCGCGAATATTGCCGTACCCACCTGCAATCATGATGGGCTTGTGGTACCCGCGCACCTCGGGACCCGACGGCCCGGGCACCTGCACGGAGTAGCTGCGGAAGAAGCCACACAGGTTGGGTCGGCCGAACTCATTATTGAACGCCGCCCCGCCGATGGGGCCTTCCAACATGATCTGCAACGCGCTCACAATACGCTCTGGACGCCCATAATCGAGCTCCCACGGACGAGCCGCGCCGGGGAGCTGCAAGTCGCTCACGCAGAAGCCGCTCAGTCCCGCCTTGGGCTTGGAGCCGCGTCCGGTGGCACCCTCATCGCGGATCTCACCGCCATTGCCTGTGCCCGCACCGGGGTGGGGAGAGATGGCGGTGGGGTGATTGTGAGTCTCCACCTTCATCAACAGGTGCACAGGCTCGCTGTGTGCGGCGTAGGTGCCGGTAACGGGATCGGGGAAGAAGCGGCCCCCAACGCTACCTTCCACCACGGCGCTATTGTCGCTATACGCAGACAACACCCCATCGGGGCTG
Source organism: Myxococcota bacterium (assembly GCA_045106515.1). Classification (GTDB taxonomy): domain Bacteria; phylum Myxococcota_A; class UBA796; order UBA796; genus REDI01. Next base: position 23,076 of record JBGCER010000243.1, on the reverse strand, counting down.
CAGGCGTGGGTGTTCCGGATCATCGCAAAGAGGGAAAGATCCTGATCTTTGCCGTCCAGGGTCCACGATGCATTGAAGATCTTGTGCCGGCAGTGCTCGGAATTCGCCTGGGCGAACATCATGAGCTCGACATCCGTGGGGTTGCGCGCGAGGCGCCGGAACGCCGCATCCAGGTAGTCCACCTCATCGTCGGCCAAGGCCAGACCCAGCCGCGTATTGGCGTCTTGAAGAGACTCTTTTCCGTGACCGAGCACATCGACGCGGGCCACGGGGCGCGGGTCCTCGGTGGTGAACAGCGACGCGGCGCTGGCGACGTCTGGAAGGATCACCTGGGTCATCCGATCGTGCAACAAGGCCGCAACGGCCTGCAGGTGCGCCGGATCCACACCCGGCAGGGCGAACACATGCAGCCGCTCTACTCTTGAAACCGAGTTCAAACCAGCATTGTGCACAATATCGGTGGCTTTGGAAGACCACGGCGACAGGGTGCCAACGCGGGGCGATACGACCAGATCCACGTCGATCTCGCCCGTCGCGCCATCGCCGTAGTCCAACAGCTCGTGAAGCGAGCCTCGCTGCTCCGGGGACAGCGGATCGACGGTGTCGATCACATGGACGAGGCGGTCCTCGATGGCTCTCACCTCGGGCGCGATGGCCCGAATCTCTTCTAAGAGCAGTTGCCGCCTGAATAAAGAGAGGTTCGCTCGCCCGACGTGGATCTCCACACCTACCTCCAGCCGGGCATCACCCGGCGGGGTCCCTATCTCCTCAACCACGGTTCTCTCAAACCCGCGAGTGCGGTTCCCTCGATAACCCCGTGGTGGTGGGGATGAAATCGATGTGCAACAGAGTTGCAGGGCGACCCCACGTACGATGTCGGTACGCCACGGGACCTCACCATGCAGCTGTCCGTTCACATCCTCGAACACAACCGAGAGCCTCTCGCAGAACCTCCAACCCGCCCGGTGGGACGGAGCCTGGCTCACCTCGCCGAGACGCTGATTCGGAACGGCACACGCATGCCCCCGACCGTCGCATTTGGCTTGGGGAGTCAGTTCCTTCGCCGGCTCGCGGCGCTTCCGGACTCGGATGCGCGGCCTCTGGAGATCCGCCTACACACCCTAGAGCTCAATAGCCACGGCGACGTTCGCTTCTACGAAGGCGGCTGCCAGCGCCATCCCGAACGTCGACAAGAGTATGCGGCGCCTGAGTGCCTAATGGGTAGTAACTATGGTGTGTCCGCCGAGGTTTACGCCACCAGCGCCACCGTGTTGGAGCTCATCAGCGGACGCCCACTCGGCCGGTCTCCCATGCTGCGCGTGCCCCACCACCAGGCCGTAGAAGACGCCCTCGCCCACGCTCGGGTCTTCCTGCCCCCCCTGGCTGCCGGCGCCTTCCTCAACATCTTCCGACGTGGCCTGGCACACGACCCAAGCGATCGGCCTCGCCCCAGAGAGATGGCCGCCATGCTCGACCTCCTGCTGGTCGGCCTGCAGGGCCCCACTCTCACGCAGTTCGCCGCGGATCACCTGCGCCCGGCGTAGGGGCAGCTCGCGGCATATGCAGCGGATATGGCCAGCCAACTTCCCCGAACCTCACGCGTGCTCGCTCGCGGACTTATCCGCAAACGACCCGGACTTTCCGGGGATCGGTGCGTGCCAAGAATAGAAGCCGCCGCCCAGGGCGTCACGGTCGAGGCCTCGTGGCTCGACAGCTACCGCCACATGACGGCCAGCCCCGCCAGCGATGCGCTCCCGCTGCTCGCTCCGCAGATCTTGGCCGGACCCCTTCACGCCAAGATCCTCTCCGACGCCGCCATGCCCGTGGGCGTGTTGGGGTTGGTCCACGTCAGCAATGTGGTCCAACAGCACGCACCTGTGCCGGTGCACAAGCCCCTCGACCTCCGAGTCTGGGTCCAGGGGAGCCGCGTGGCGCGCCAAGGCGCTGAGCTCGACATACACACCACCGTGCACGTCGACGGCGAGTTGGTGTGGGAGGGAGTCACCACAGCCCTGGCCCGGGGGCCGTGGGGTGATGAGGCCGCGCCCAGCGCCCCCGCGGAAGGCGATGTGCTCGAAGCAGAGCCACAGCGGTGGGACGTGCCCTCCAATGTCGGTCGCCAGTGGCGCCGCGTGTCCGGCGACCCCAACCCAATCCACCTGCACAAGTGGTTGGCCCGTCCCTTCGGGTTCAAGGCCGCCATCGCCCACGGCACCTGGATGCTCGCGCGCGCCTCCGGCCTCTTGGGCGAGGCCACGGGCCCAGCCACGCTGACCGCTCGGTTCCGTCGCCCGGTCTTTCTACCGGCCACGCCGGAGTTCCGAGTGCAAACGAACGGCTCAAAGCGAACATTCGAACTACGAGATCCCGCAAGAGATCGCCGCCACTTCGAAGGCGAGCTGATCCACAACCCCTAGTATCCTGGAGCGCTCATGTCCCTCCGCGCCGCCCTCGGTCTGGCCGACAACACCCCCGATGACGACGTGGTGGCGCACCTTGAGGCCGATCCGCGACACGCCGCCCTGAACTTGCTCGGGGTGCCAGCCCGCCCGCTCAACCCCATCCAGCAAGTGACTTGGCTCACCCACGGCCGACTCGTCGGGCCCGGTGGAGAGCCGCCCCTCGCCGTCACCCTGTGTCACCTCAACGGCACCATGTTCTTGTACGGCGACCTAGAACCCATGGAACAACCTGATTTTCCACCTCGCGCGCTCCCAGTCAGCGCCTTCGCCATGGGACCCGCGCCCGACGATGTGGACGGAGGCCCACCCGAGGTCAGCTGGGTCCACATTCAGTACGGCCCCGGCCCCAATGACGCGTGCACCGTCTGGGTGCCCGATGATCTCGAGATGATGGTGCCCCAAGACGGGCTGGTCCCCTTGGAGCAAGACGAACCGGACTCCGTGGAATAGCGGGCCCACGTTGTGGGTCGCACACCGACGCACGGCCCCTTTACTTGGAGGACTCATGCGCACTCTTGCCCTTTCCCTCGTTCTTTGGCTCCCCTTTGCCGCCCTGGCTGGCCCCAAGGTCCCTGAAAAGGACCTGCTCAAGCTGTCGCCGGACATCCTTGCTGCGTTCGAATCCGATGCAGAGGCGGTCCGTGCCGCCGAGCCCGAGGTCGCCACCGCGCAGGCCGCCGCAGAAGCCATGGCCGCCGACAAGGCCGCCGCAAAAGAGACCGTCGGTAGCGCCAAGGGTACCCTCGGTGATGCAAAAGCCGGTGTAGACGCCGCGAAAGAGCGTGCACAAGGCCCGATCGAAGCCGCCAAGCAACGCTTGAGCGCCACCGCTGACGGAGTCAATGGCGCCAAAGAGGGCCTGTCCCAGGCCAAAGCGGCCCTCAAAGCGGCCAAGGCCGAGCAGAAGGCCGCGAAGGCCGACCTCAAGCTCGCCAAGAGCGACAAGAAGGCAGCCATCGCCACCGCCGGCGAAGATGTAGACGCAGCCAAGGAGCAAATCGCAGGCGCCAAGGATGAAAAGGCCGGCACCATGGCGCAGATCGCCGCCGCCAAGGCCAAAGTGTCCTGGCTCGAGTCCAAGCAAGAGACCCTCGAAGCGGTCCTAGAGCACAAGCGCGCCGAGGCCGTCGCTGCGAATGGACTTGAGATCGACGTCAGCGCGTTCCAAGAGGCCGTCGACAAGTGCAAAGCCAAGGAAGAGGCCAAGAAGGCCGCCTTCGATCAGGCCAAGCTCGCCGTTCCCGCCGAGTAAGCCCCCACCCGCGCCGGAGGCTACTCCGGCGCGTCGGTGCCATCGGTGCCGTCCACCGACGCCGCCTCTTGCGAGGCGCGCTTCATCATCTCCAGGTTGACCCGCATCGCGACCACGTAGTCGTAGGCCTGGCCCGGCTTTGGCTGATCGAGGCCGCTCAACGAGACGTGCGAGAACGCGGGAAGCGCCGAAGCCACCACGCCAGAAGGCGGCGTGGACCACAAGATCACGGCACCGCTAGGATAGGCCGTAGCGAGCTCCGCTAGGCGCTCTTCGCTGGGCGCTGTGGCCGCGTCCAGGTTCTCGTTCTTAATGGTGACGCCCGCACGGCCGGACCAGTACGAGAACACCGGGCTGCTGGCCACCAATGGGCGCTGCCCTAGGGCGGCGAGCTGGGTGTCGAGCCCGGAGGACAGCTCCGTGAGCTGGCGTTCAACACCCTGAAGTTGCCCATCATACGCCGCTTTTGCTGCTGGGTCGGCCTGGACCAGCGCCTGGTGGACCGCCCGCGCCTGCTGGGCGTACCGAGAGGGATCGGCCCAGACCTGAGGCTGGGGTTCACGGTGGGCATGAGCCCCATCGGAGCCGTGATGGTGAGCGGGGCCCTCTACGTTTAGGACCTCCACGCCCGCAGCGGTGTCGACGAGCTTGCTCTCCGGCAAGCTCGCGGTCGCCACCCAGCCCTCGTAGCCGGCCCCGTTCATGATGATGAGGTCCGCCGACGACAAGGCTCCGATCTCATCGCCAGACGGCGTCCACGTTGCGGGATCGGTGCCGTCTGGGACGGAGAGGCTGGCATCCACACGCAAGGCGCCGATGCGCTTCACCAAGTACCAAGACGGGTAAGACAGAGCCGCAACCTTGGGCTTACCGGAGACTTCCGTGCCCGAGGTCGAACCCGCAGAGCACGCCGCCATCACCGCCGCCACGAATACTACGCTCCGCATCACGCCTCCAAGTTGAACGAGGCGTATCCCCGTCTAGAGCCAACCGTCGAGCACCCACAGGCCGACGGTCGTCGCTGCCGCGGCCACTGCGATGGCCAGGCCGGCGATCAGGGTCACTTCTGTGGCGACCAGCAGGGTGACCGTGCCTCTGGCTGCGCCGATCCGCCGGATTAACGCCAGCTCCGCTTCGCGAAGCCGTAGGGAGAGCGACAGCACCAACGCCACAAAGGCCAGGGTCGACGCGCCGACCAAAGCAAACCACACGACCAAGCCGTCCCGCACCCGCAGCACGATCCCCAACACCGTGCGCACCACGTCTTCCGGACGCACCGCACGCTGAGTCTCCTCGAGCTCCCAGTCGCCGAGCAGCTGGTCGTGGGCGCGCGCATCGGTGGGCCACACCAGCACCGCGGTGGCTGGCAATACACCGGACTCTCCGTGCAGGTGGAAGGAAGCGCGGGTCTCATCTGTGATTTCAGTCGCCAAGAAGATGGCGGCGGTGGCTTCCAAGTCTTCGCCGGCCTCGGCGCCCGGCAGCGCATTCTCGACGGTCACGGCGTCGTGGCCGTGCAGGTGACCATCGATGGCCCAGCATGTCTTGATGTCGGCGAATATGGCAGAATCATCGGGCGTTCCAGCCCGCTCCAGCACACCCACGACGGACAGAACCAAGGGGTAGCTACCCGCCAAGTTGTACAGGTTGGTCAGGTCGCTCCGAACCCGATCCCCCGGCGAAAGACCAGATCGAGACGCCACATCTGCGCCCACCACCACCTCGCCGAGCACCGCAGGTAAGCGGCCTTGCGCCACGGATAGACCCCGCCCCTCAAAGTAGGGCTGAGTGGTGCCCACAACCGGCACACCCGCGGCGGTGTGGCCCGTGTGCAGGGGTACCGCCACGCCGTAGCCACGCTCGCGAACCGTGGTTGCAATGCCAGATGGGATCGGGTCTTTTACGCCACCGCGGAAGTAGAGCGCGCTCATCGTCAGGTCGAACTCATTGCCCTTGCTGCCGATCAAGATCGGTGACTCTTTGGCCCGAGCGAGCAGCGTCGACTCGATACGATCCGCCGCCAACACCGTAAACGCCGGCAGACCCAGCGCCAGCGCCAAGCCGAGCACCAGCACCACCATGCGCCAAGGATGCGCCGCCAGATATCGAAAGGCCAGCCAGACCGCGTTGACGATCATGGGCCCTCCGCCGCGAACGAATCCACTTCGATGCCGCGGTCGAGCCGGACCACCACCGCCGGATCGTGCGTCACCACGACCAAGGTGACGCCCCGGTCCCGGCATTGGCCAACCAACAGCTCCAATACACCTGCGGTGGCCTTGGCGTCGAGGCCCGTCGTGGGTTCATCCGCCAATACGATCTGCGGCTGGGTCACCAGCGCCCGAGCCAGCGACACCCGCTGACGCTCGCCCTGGGACAGACGCGACGGCCGGCGTCGCTCCTTGCCCGCGAGGCCCAAGGTACCCAACAGGCTCCCGGCGCGCTCCAGCACCTCGGGGGTGCGTCGCAAACCACCAATACGGTAAGGAAGAAGCACATTTTCCGTGGCGTCCAGGTGATCGACCAGGGGGTAGTCTTGAAAGACCAGACCCAATCGTCGCAGCCGATGCCGACGTCTCGCGGACTCCGACAAGCCCACCAACTCGGTGCCCGCCACCATCAGCGAGCCCGATCCTGCGCTCAAGGTTCCCGAGAGCAGCTCCATTAGCGTGGACTTGCCACACCCGGATGGACCCACCAGCGCCACCGCCTCACCCGGCTGTACTCGCAGCTCCGGAACATGAAGGGAGAACCCGCTATTTGCGTAGCGGAACCGAAGGTCCGACGCGTGCACCACGCTGGCTGTCAAAACTCACCTTCCACAGCGTCTGTATCCGTGTCATCGCCCACGCCCGCGTCCAAGAGGTCCAGCGGATCGAGATAGCCCCCGCCCTGTTCCGCCGACTCGTCGAGGATGTCGAACACCCCGTCGGTGCGTGAGGGGCTCCGCACCCGCTGCACGTCTCGCATGCGGGTATTGACGATCTTCCACTGCCCATCGATGGCCGCCAAGGCGTACACGGCGCGGTAACGATTCACCCGCGGGTGCTTGTGATCTTTGTGGGGCACGACGCCGCCGACGGACCACGCCACGTCCACCCGAGCGAACCCCGGCGATTCCTCGACGAGCTCCACCTTGTCGTGATCGACGCGCGCGATGCGAATCGCCGTCTCTTCTGCCTCCATGCGCATCCGCGTGGTCCAGTGCTCCACATATTGCTCGGTCAGCGCCTCTCCCGAGAAGCTGCGGTCCAGCAGTGACCACACCTCGTCGCGGTCCAGCGGTAGGTCATAAACTTGGTAGACCCTTGGATGTAGCTCCGCGAACGCGTCGAGCACAGGCACGCTCGCCGGCACCGGGTCGGCGCCGCCGCACCCGGCGAGGAACGTACATAGCAACAATGCCTTGGAAGGTTCGACCACGAGTCGGGGTTAACGCAACCGTGCTACGAGGCCGTCATGCGTTTCCTTTGGCTCTTGATAGCGCTCGCTCCATCCGCCCTGGCCCACCCCATGGGCCGCGACGAATACTCGCTACGAACCGGCGTCGAAGCCGACGAAAACGGAATCCGTGTGGTCGTGATGGGAGAGATCCCCGTGCCTGTCGTCATCACTGAGCTCGGCCGAGCGTCGAAGGGGCAGCGCCCGACCCCCGCCCAAGTCGCCGAGTACACGGCGAATCGGCACAAAGAGCTCATGGAAGGGCAGACGCTAACCATCGATGGCACCCCGGTCACCACCGACTGGAGGGTCTCCCCCAGCGCGCTCAACGGCCGAGCCATCGACGGGTTCTTCGTCTACGTCGTGCAGACCACGGTGCCCCTCTCGGCCCTGGACAGCGATGTGTCGGTGGTGGTGAAAAACCAGGCCTGGCCAGACGCACCCATGGTCTACGACGCCGACGTGCGGGCTCGCAAGAGCTGGACGCTCGCCTCGTCGAGCGCGCCAGAGACCTGGACCAACGATGCCGCGCAGCGCACGCTGACCGTTCACTTCACCCGGTAGCTGGCCTCTAAAACGCGGCGGCAAACGCCAAACATAGCCCGGCGCCACCGGCGAGCCCAAGAGCCGTCGCCCCGCTGATATTGCGCACCTTCCGCGCGCTCTCCCGCTCTGCTGCCGTGTCCGCTCCCTTGAACCGACCGTGGGATGCGGCGCTGACGATGGCCGACACCGCGGCTGCGCTGGCCAAGATCCCGCTGCCCACCACCCATCCATTGGCGCCGCCCCCGCGAAACTCTACGTCATCGTCGGGGAAGGGCTGGGGCACATGCTCGGGTCGGGCCGAGAACTTCGCCGGCAGCGACGCAGGCTCATAGGCCTGAACCACAGGCGCAACCTTGGGTTCCGCCCAGGCCGGGTTCGGCACCAACGCGAGACTCAGGGCCGAGAGAGCGGCCGATTTTATGAGGATGGAACGGTACACGACCTACCAGGTGTCATGGAGACGCCCCCGCGATAACCCAGGACCCTATGAAATACACCGCAGCCGTCCTCGCTCTCGCCGTCAGCGCCTCCGCAAGCGCTCATCCGTTCTCTACGGACACCTACAGCCTGGCCAACGCGGTGCAGATCGGCGACTCCGGCGTGAGCGTGGTGATCATCCTTGAGGTGCCGGTCCCCGTGGTGCTCGACGATGTAAAGCGGCGAATCAGCGAAGGTACCAGCAAGCGAAAGGCCGTCAAAGAACACGACGAGGCCCGTTTCAGCGACATGGCGAAGGGGCTGACCCTCTCGATCAACAACACCGAAACCCCGGTCACGTGGCGACCGGTGGAGCACCCGTCCAATGGCAAGGTCGCAGAGGGCTTCTTCCTATACTGGGTCGGAGCCAAAATACCTGCGTCCGACCTGGACAGTGGACCGGTGACCGTCACCGTCAACAACGTGGCCTACGCCGACAAGAAGATGGTCTACACCGGCATCGCCGAGGCGCGCCCCGGTTGGGAAGTCCAGAGCAATAGCGCCACCGAGGTCTTGGGCGTGGACGTGAGCACGCTCGGCAAGACCGACAAGAGGGCCTGGACCGACGATGCCCGCCTACGCACGCTGACGGTCACGTTGAAAAAAACGATCTAGAGCGCGTTGGGCGTAGGGTCGCGGGGCTCTGGCGTGGAGTCATCGACCGCGAGGGCCACCTGAGCCTGAACATCCGGAGTGAGGTCTGGCCGCGTCGCTGCATAAGGCACGCGGTGCACCAAGTATCGTGCTTGAGTCACCCGATCTTCGGCCACGACCGTTCCGTCTGGATGCACTTCGCAGGACAGCCGGCTCACCCAGTCTTCGCGCTCCATGAGCTCAAGGGCGGTACCCAGAGCGAAAACCCAGTTTTCCGCGTCGATAATGAGAGGCTCATCATCGTCAGGGCCATAGACTGCGTAGCGGGTGGCTCGATCGGACATGACATCCCAGAGGGGAGGGGGGCACAAATAACCCACGAGGCGGCACGTGCCGTCCATCGATCTGTACCGCATTTGAGTTGAGCTGCCAAGCCACAATAGGCCGAGGCCGCCACGGATCGAGTACTCATCAGGTGTTCCCCCAAACACAGCGTCTTACACCCTTGGTGTCGCAGGCCCAGGGAAGCGAATCGTCGAGCGCGGGTTAGTCGAAGGCGGCCGCGCAATCCCTGGGCAGCGCATTCCACCGAGGATTCCATGATTCGATTCTTTCCACGTGGCCTCCGAGCCGTCGCTGTTCTGCTCCTGGCCTTCGTGGCGACCGCGGCGCTTTCGGTCACCGCTCCATTTCGCGCCTCGGCAGATGACACCCAGATCGTATCGACCGGCCAAGGACCCAAGCGCGCCCTGCGGCTCGCCCCCCAGGTCGGCTCGACTCAGGTCACCGACTTCGTCATGACCATGCACATGAAGATGGTCGCGCCCATGCCCATGGACCAGTCCCTGCCTGGCATGAAGTTCGGGATGCGCACCGCCGTGACCTCGGTCGCACCGAACGGCGACATCACGTACAACCTCGAAGTCATCGACTCTTCCGTCGTCTCCGAAGGCGTCGATCCCAACATGGTGCAGATGCTCAATGCACAGGTGCAGTCCATCGTCGGCACCAAGGCCACGATCACCATCAACAACCGGGGCGAGGCCATCAGCGCCGACTTCACGCCGTCCCCCAACGCCCCCCCCGAGGTCGTCGCCAACCTTCAGAAGTCCCTAGACCGGTCCGCCACCCGCCTGCCCGAGCCCGAGGTTGGCGTGGGTGCCAAGTGGGTTGAGACGGCCAACATCGAAGAGAACGGCCTAAAGGTCCTGCAGAAGACCACCTATGAGCTGACCTCGCTCAAGGGTGATCTCGCGGAAATCAAGGTGTCCATCGTGCAAACAGGCACTCCAGGTCCCCTCACCGACCCCAACCTGCCGCCCGGCGCCGAAGCCAAGCTCGAGTCCCTCTCGGGCTCTGCATCCGGCATGTCCACGCTCAACATGGCCCACCCCACCGAAGCCAAGGCCGTACTCGATCTCACCGTCAACACCAAGATGACGATGACCATGAACGGCGCCGAGCAGAAGATGGAGATGGGAATGAGCGTCAAGACCGAGGTCTCGCGCCGGTAGGGCCGGTGCAACACGTTCGGGCACAACCTTGTCGTTGCGTCCAAACGGGGGCAAGGTTTGTACAGGGTCGACACACTCACCCTGCGCGAGGACCCCTTGGTGCACCGACTCTCTCTGCTGACCCTGATGCTCACTGGATGTCCAGGGGGCGACGATGACCCTGAGTCTCCGGTGCAGTGGACGGCAGCCGTCGAAGCAGATGCGCGGGGCGCCTTCCTGATGGCCTGGGGCCCCGACGGAGGGGACACCTGGATCGTTGGCGGGCAACCTGAGACCGGGCTCGTATTGCGGGGCACCGCCGGCGCCCTCGACGAGGTGCCGCTACCCGACGGAACCCCCCTTCTGAACTGGGTCCATGGCACCGCCGCGGATGATGTGTGGGTCGGCGGCCTCAACGGCACCTTGCTCCACTGGGATGGCGCGGCGTGGTCCGACCAAAGTGAGCCTGTCGAGGGCGCTTTTTGGGGGATTCACGCCCGTTCGCCCTCGGAAGTTTGGGCCGTGGGCGGCGCGTCCGCGTGGGGCGGCGATACCGCCATGGCCTACCGCCGCGACGGTGATTCTTGGGTCGCTCTAGAGATCCCAACCGAGCTAGAGGGCCTGGGCAACCTCTTCAAAGCGCACCATAATGGTCAAGAATGGTGGGCATGTGGATTTGCGGGCGCGGTGGTAAAGAGCGCCGATGGCCAGACGCTCACGGCCGTGCCCACCGGCTCGACCCAAGACATCGTCACGGTGCACAGTCTGCCCGATGAACCCCCTCTCTTTGTCGGCGGCCGCGGCACGGGTGCGGTCTTCGAAGTGAGCGGCGACAGCGTCACGCGCACGGCCCAGGCGCCAGCCGGCCTCAGCGGCGTTCACGTCATCGACGCCACCACGGCCTTGGTGGCGGGCGAAGGCGGATATGCCGGCCTGTACAACCCGGTAGACGACACGCTCCAAGAGGCGCCCGTCCCATCCGACGACGTGCTGCACGGCGCTTTTGTGTCCTCGGACGGCACCCTCTGGGTCGTGGGCGGCAACCTGTACACCGCCAGCGACACCTACAGCGGGTCCATCTGGACGGGCACGATTGACCAGGAGGCCCGAAAATGAGGCGTATGTCCTCCATCCTCCCACGCACGCTGCCAGTGGCCTTGGCCGTCGCGGCATGTGGAGGACCGGTCGCCGAACCCGATCCCACATGGGCCCACTACGCGGACCGACTGGGCGATCCCATCGCCGATCTACCCGCGGAGCTCGCCACCGCGTACGCCCTTGGCGAAGAGGTCATGCTCCGGGACTTCAACCCCAACACTGGCCTAGGGCCCTCGTTTAACGCCGACTCTTGCCATTCCTGTCACGGCGTACCCATCGCGGGCGGCGGCGCCCCTCACTACCGAGACTTCTTCCTCGTCCGCCGGCCCCGCTGGGATGGCGCACTCGAGGACGTGGGCACCAATGGCGTGTCGCCGGTGCGCAACTTGTACAGTCTCGATGGCAGCCACGTCATTCACGAGGCCGAGCCCGATGATGTGGCCCTGTACGGCCGCCGCAACGCGCCGCCCATGTTTGGCGTAGGCCTGTTCGAGTTCGTCAGTGACGCCCACATCCTTAGCCGCGAAGATGCCGACGACGCCGACGGAGACGGGATTTCCGGTCGAGCCAACTATGAGCAAGCTCGGGTTGGGCGCTTTGGGTACAAGAGCCAGGCCAGCAGCCTGGAGTCCTTCAACCGCGGCGCCATGCTCAATCAGATGGGCATCACGTCCAATCCGCTCTTCTACACCCATCCAGAAGAGCCGGTCCAAACTGCATTCTTGCAGTCGCCGCCGTCCGGGGAAGACGTGCTGGAGTGGTTGGCCCCGGCCCGCGCTTGGGCTCAGGTCTCCGCCCCAGGCGAGCCCACCCGCGATGACGACGCCATCGCTGACCCCGAGCTCACCGACGATGACCAGCTCGCCTTGCTGATCTTCAGCACCTACATCGCGCCTCCGCGGCCCGCAGCGCGAACGCCAGAGACCGCAGACGGGGCTCGCGCGTTCGACAAGGTCGGCTGCACCAGCTGCCACGTGCCCACGCTGGAGAGTCGGATCGGCCCGATCCCCGCCTACACCGACCTGCTCGTCCACGACCTGGGCGAAGCAAACTCCGACGGCATTCAAGCGGGCTTCGCAAGCCCCCAGGAGTTCCGGACGCAACCGCTGTGGGGCGTCGCCATTACCGCCCCCTACCTTCACGATGGGTCGGCCGAGACCCTGGAGGCGGCCATTTTGGCGCATGGCGGTGAAGCCGAAGCCACCACCCAAGCCTACCGAGATCTGCCCGCCGACGAGCAAGCGGGCCTCATCGGCTTCTTGGAGAGCCTGAGCCCCTACGTCGACCACAGCCCCGGACTTGTGGCCCCCGACGACGCCATGCCCGAGCGCGCCCAGCAGCCCGGACCCGATGATGTGGGCGTCCAGGGCGGGCCATCTCGCGACCTGACCGCCGATGAGCGCACCCGATGGCTCACAGGCCGCGATCTCTACGACCGGAACGTCACCCCAGAACAGGGTCTTGGAACGGTCTTTAACGGCGACTCTTGTCGCGCGTGTCACCAAGATCCCGTGCTTGGCGGCGCGGGAGGCATCGACACCAATGTGCTGCGATACGGTGGACTCGACACCGACGGCCACTATGTGGCGCTCGAACAGAGCGTGTTGCCTCGTTCGGTTCTACCCGGACAATGGCCAGTCCGCCTCCCTGAAGAAGCCATGGTCATCGAGGCCCGCCAGCCCCTCACCACGCTGGGAGTGAGGTTCATCCAGAGCCTCACCGATGCGCAGATCGAAGCCGGTGCAGATCCCGACGACGTCGACGGGGACGGGATCTCCGGGCGAGTAAGACGCCTGCCGGACGGCCGACTGGGCCGGTACGGGTGGAAGGCACAGATCCCCTCCCTCACCGACTTTGCCGCAGACGCCAGCCTGGCCGAGCTTGGCCTGACACTCCCCCAGGACTACTCCGACTTCACCAACGTCGATGACGACGATGTGGCCGACCCCGAGGCCACCGCCGCCGAAGCGGACGATCTGACCTTCTACATGAGCCTGCTGTCCGCCCCCGACCGCAAAGTGCCCGATGACGCGGCCCAGGCGGCCCGCGGCGAGGCGCTGTTCGCAGACCTGAACTGCAGCGGGTGCCACCTGCCGGACCTCGCAGGCGTGCCCGCCTACACCGACCTGCTGCTGCACGACGTAGCCGACACCGCATCCCCCCTCGTCGAACAAGACGCCGGCGTGCTCGCCACCGAGTTCCGCACGCCTCCGCTGTGGGGGGTCGTCGATACCGCGCCCTACCTGCACGACGGCTCCGCTGCGACCCTCCACGACGCCGTGCTGGGCCACTACGGTGAAGCCTTCCCCGCTCGCCAAGCCTATGAGGCCCTGTCGGATAGCGACCGTGCCGCGCTCGATGTCTTCCTGCGTTCACTCTGAGCGAACCACAGCATCACCCTGGTTCAAAGGGCTCTTAGAGCGGGGCGATGGCGTCTGGTTTCATGGTGCGTTCGTGCAGCAGATTGGACACGACCCGCACGAGGTCCTCGCGGGCGAAGGGCTTACGAAGAATCGGGCATCCGGTGCCATGGATGCGACTGCTGATCAGCGGTCCGAGCACCGCTCCCGTCACGAAGAGGAACCGATCTGCCAGGTCCGGTCGGTCTTCAACAACACTGCTGTAGAGCTCATCTCCCGAGAGGTTCGGCATCATCACATCGGTGATGATCAGGTCGAACCGTTCCCCGGCCAGCACCCGCGCGAGGGCGTTCTCGGGGCGAGACTCCAGCACAACGATGAACCGGTCCGACAGCGCACGTCCGGCCACGCGAAGGGGTAGCGGCTCGTCATCCACAACCAAGATGCGGGCCCGCTGCAACACCGCCGGCGTGGCGGTCGACCTCGAATACGCCAACTCCGGCATCCTGGCGGCGGGCAATCGGAGGCGAACCGTCGTTCCGTGTCCGACGCGGCTCTTCAGCTCCAGGGTGCCACCGGCACGCCGAACGGCGGTCCTGGCCGCAGACAGCCCAAGGCCCACACCCTCACCCGCCGGTCGGGTCGTAAAGAACGGGTTGAACGCCTGCTCTAGGGTGGCGGCATCCATCCCGTCACCATTGTCCCGGATCTCGAGCAGCACGTGAGCATCGGGGGTCAATCCCCCTGTGATGTGGATGGTGACCGGCGCGCGTCCGGGTCCTCTCGACTGTGCGGCATTGCGGATGATCGCGAGCAGTACATGAGCCATCTCGGCCCGCTGTCCTTCGACAGGCAGCGAGGTGTCCACAGCGACCAGCACCTGGGTCTCGTCGGAGATCGTTCCCTTAAAGCCAACCAATACACTTCGAACCAGCTCCTCTAGGTCCAGTACATTCGCCACCTCTCCCGGCATGGGCCGAGAGAAGGCATCCAGGGCCGACAGGGTGGTCTGGATCTGCTGCAGAGCGAACGACAGCTCCGACGTGACCTTGCGCATCCGTCCGGCGTCCGGAACCTCGCCGCCTGCGAGGTGCAATTCTAGTTGATTCGCGGCATCCAATGCGGCTGTTAGCGGATCGTTCACCCCGTGGGCGACCCCTGTTGCCAAGAGCCCCACAGCGGCCATTCGGTCGGACTGGGCGGCCGAGAGGCGCGCCCGCTTCACGTCGCGTCCCGCCTCCACGGCCTGCTCTACGGACGCGTCCGCCTCACCGACGAAGGCGACCAGAGACAGCGCGATGAACAAGACTTCGGCAAGGATGAAGACCGTGCTGACGACACGAGTCGACTCCAGCCCATTGGCGTAGGGCAGCATCATCGACTTCGGCAGACCGATGGCGACGCCCAAGAGGATCATCGTGGGGATCATCGCGAGCAGCAGTCCACGGCGACGACCGATAATTACGCCGACCACGGGCAAAACTGGGAGCCATAGCATCCCGGCGAGCGCGCGCGGATGGTCCACCACCACCAAGGCCAGGATCACCACGATGACCCCGCCCACCAAGGGAAGCAGGGACCACATCAGTGAATGCGACCACCGCATCACCAGGGGTGCCACGCCAAAGCTCACCGCCGCGACGCCCACCAAGACCAAGAGTAGCGGATCGCTGCGCAGCGGGGCGTCGGGAAGAGATACGGCAAAGGCGAGCAATGGGGCCAAAATAGCGAAGGCCACGATCATACGACCACGGGCGTGTGAAGCCCGCGACGCCCCCGGAAGGGCCGCCGACACAAAGTCGTCGATGGGTCTTAGCCAAGAGGCCATTGCGTGTTCGTCCTCGCCAAGACCCTATCGAACCACGGAGGGATGATCCTGACCGCGCAATGGCTCCGCCCGGGCGGCAAACCTAGGCGTCCCCGTCAAGCAGCTCCGAAAGCGCCTTTTGCACAAGTGCGGGATCTGCGCGGCCTCCTGACCCCCGCATGACCTGGCCCACGAAGAACCCTCGCAGATTTGCGCGCCCACCCCGATAGGCTGCGACCTTGTCCGGGTTGTCGGCCACAACCTGCGCCACCATGCCCTGAATGGCAGCTTCGTCGCGCAGTGGCCGCAGACCCTCTCGGTCCACGACGGCAATGGGGTCTTCGCCACTCTCAGCCACCATCGACAGCACGTTTCGAGCGACGCTATTCGTAAGCTCTCCATCGGTCACCAGACCGATCAGCCCGACCAAGTGACTCCCTGCGAGGGCGGCCCCTGCATCGTCCTTTATCAAGCCACGTACGTCATTAACAAGCCATTTGATCAGCGTTCCTTGGTTCACCTGGCCGGTGGCCTGCGCGTAGAGACCGTAGAGCCGATCGCTGGCGCCGATCACCACCGATTCATCTTCCGAGGCCCCATCAGCCAGCAGCCGATCGATCTGCCCCTGAAGCTCTGGCCGCTCCTGAATCAGCTCATCCAACGCGTCTGATGCAGATTTTCGGATTCGTTTGCGACCGGTGTCACGCTTGGCCGCCAATGGTGCTTGCGCGGTGGGCGCAGCCTTCGTCCAGGAGTCTTTCAGTGCCACAATCCGGTGCAAAACGGGCCGCCCAGTCCGACTATCGACAGGATCCACCATGAAGTAGCCGGTGCGTTCGAGCTGAACCCGAGTACCTCCGGGCGCCGCCGCCAGAGCGGGCTCTACAATGGCGTCTGCCAGCTCGACCAGACCCTCGGGGTTGAGCGCCGCCAGGAAGCCGTCTGGGTGGTCATCGGGCCGCTCTAGCGAGAAGAGACGCTCGATCAAGCGCACCGTCACCCGGCGACCCTCCGTAGCGCTCACCCAGTGAATGGTGCCTCGAACCTTGCGATTATCCGACGTCGTACCACCGCGGCTGTCCGGGTCGACGGTGCCTCGCACGCCCACAACCTGCCCATCGCTGTCCGTCTCGACCTCGGTCGCGGTGAACAGGTAGCCATGGCGGAGCCGAACCTCGACGCCCAGCGTCATGCGCTTGAAGCCCTTTGGCGGGTCGACCGCGAAGTCGTCGCGCTCGATCACCAGATGGCGGGTGAACGGCAAGGAACGGTGGCCTTCCTTGGGCACATCATGGGGCCACTCAGAGGCGTCGATCCAGTCGACGTTGCCCTCGTCCCAATTGAGAACCTCGACCGGAAGAGGATGTAGAACACCCATTCTCCGAGGCGCCTTGTCATTGAGCGTGTCGCGGATCACGTGGTCGAAGAGCGAGGCGTCGACCAGGTTGTCGGCGCGGGACACCCCCACCCGTGCCATGAGCTCAACGATGGCTTCCGGCGGCACACCACGGCGACGTAGACCGGCGATCGTCGGCATTCGTGGGTCATCCCAGCCGGACACATGCCCATCTGTGACGAGCTGAATCAGCTTGCGCTTGGACGTGACGATATGACCCATGGCGAAGCGGGCCATCTCATGCTGGCGCGGCACTGGAGCGTCGAAGAGCGCGTCCACAAACCAGTCGTAGAGTTCCCGATTGTTCTCGAACTCCAGCGTGCAGATCGAGTGTGTAATGCCTTCGATGGCGTCGGACAGCCCGTGGGCAAAGTCGTACATTGGGTAGATATGCCAGGTATCTCCGGTACGATGGTGCGGCACATTGCGGATCCGGTACATGAGCGGATCGCGCATCTTCATATTGCTGTGGGCCATGTCGATCTTGGCTCGCACGGTGTAGGCCCCATCTTCATGGGTTCCACCTTTCATTTCCTCGAGGAGCGCCAGGCTCTCTTCCACGGGGCGGTCCCGATCCGGGCTGTTCTGGCCCGCCTCGGTCACCGTGCCGCGAGTGGCGCGGATCTCCTCCAAAGAAAGAGAGCAAACATAGGCTTTTCCTTCCTTAATCAGCCGCTGCGCGAAGCCGTATAGCTGGTCGAAGTAGTCCGACGCATAGTACAAGTGCTCCCCCCAGTCGCACCCGAGCCACCGCATGTCGCGCTGAATGGCCTCGACGTATTCCACCTCTTCGACCGTGGGGTTGGTGTCGTCGAACCGAAGGTGGCACCGCCCGCCAAACCGGGCGGCCAAGCCAAAGTCCGTAAGGATCGCCTTGGCGTGGCCAATGTGTAGGTAGCCATTGGGCTCGGGGGGGAACCGAGTGACCACACGGCCCTCATACGTGCCTGCTTCGAGGTCGGCCTCGATCCGCTCTACCAGGAAGTTCTTGCTGTCTGACACAGGCGCCTCCGGACCGGTGGTTCCTACTCCATACCGAGCCTGCTGGCGACAGTGGGCCGCGGGGTAGACGCCTCACTCCACCCTCAGGTGCCCCCCCTCTTCGAACCACTGCAGCACCTTGGGCGCCGATCGCTGCAACGCAGCTTTGTCCAGCCGAAATAGCGCAAAACAATCTGCAAATGCCTCTTCTGGACTGGTCCGACCATAGAGCGTTGGCGCCGGCTTTGCCCCGAGCACCCCCATCAGGGCCCTTGCAGCCGGAGTGCGCTGTCCCGGCGTGAACGTGCGCCGGTGGGCCTCTGAGTCGGCGGTGGCAACCTCGATGACCGCGGCGAGGTCGTCGATCTGCTTCAGCTGTCGTTCCAGCGACGCCTGGGCTTGGGCCGAAGGGGCGCTGCGGAACGCCCGAACCTCTCGCTTGTAGACGGTCAACAGCGCGTTTCGCCTCCGAGCCAGCTCATTCTGGCGGCGAACCAGGCGCGCATCTTCCGCGAACCACGCCGCCTCCGACGCGCGGGCCAACGCGTGGGCGATCTCGTGCAGGAGCAGAAACTCGGCGACGGGCTTGGGGTCTGTCGGCGAACCGGTGAACCGAGCGCTGGCATCGAGGGCCTCGTCAAAGACGGCGATCTCGGGACCCGACCGCAGCATCCGAAACACCGCCGACGGCGAGCGCCCGCGCAACCGGGCTCGCTCCTCGTCGGTGGCCTGAGCTTCACGGACAAAGGGCACCGAACGCACGCGCTGGAGCTCCAC
Organism: Myxococcota bacterium; assembly: GCA_045106515.1. Classification (GTDB taxonomy): domain Bacteria; phylum Myxococcota_A; class UBA796; order UBA796; genus REDI01. Next base: position 4,392 of record JBGCER010000243.1, on the reverse strand, counting down.
CGCAGGCAGCGCGGACAGGGCCCGATCGAGGGTGCCCAATGAGGCCGCGTCCCAGTGTCGATCTCTATCGATAATCGAGGTCAATCCATACTTCACTCGGATCTCTTCGACCGACACAGGCACCACGACCGTCGGACGAACAGGCTCGCCGCGCTGTAGGACGATCCGAGTCTTGCGTTCCCACCAGACGCTGACCGGAACCCGTTGACCATCCAGGTCTTTGACCAGGGCATCCATCTCGGCGCCGACCCATCGGCCGCCCATGGCGGCGAGCAGGGCCAGCAGCTCAGCGGAGCTCAGGGTGTCCGGCCGCACCAACGCGGGCGGCCCCAGAGGCTGCTTGCGAAACACCCGCACCCCACCCCGCGACAGCTCCTGGCTCACGCCAAACCGCAACTGCTCCAGAGTTGGCGTCTTGCCCTGAAAATTCAGCTCTTGCGCATTGTCCAGGTAGAACGGCGTTTCCGCAGCCACAGCGCTGGCTGGCACCCAGGCCAACAGCCCCATGCACAGCCAGGCGCAACCGTTCATACCCGACGGCCTGCGGCGGCTCCCGCGCCTTGGATCCGACCGACCATGCTGAAGAATCCACTACGCCGATTGGGAGTCAGGTGTTCGGACAAGCCGAGCTGGCCAAAGACAGACTCAATGTCCAATGCCTCGACCTGTTCAGGGGTGAGGCCCGAGTACAAGTGCACCAAGATCGCCACAAGTCCTCTGACGATAAAGGCGTCGCTATCGGCCTCAAAGGTCAGGGTAGACCCATCGAACTCGTGGACCAGCCACACCTGACTCACGCAGCCCGGCACCCGATTCAGCTCGGTCTTGTGCACATCGTCTAGGCCGGGCAGCTTGCGACCCAGGTCGATCAGGTAGGCGTAGCGCTCCTCCCAATCATCGAAGAGCGAGAAGCGTTCGATCAGTTCGTCGGCGTTCATGAAAACTCCTACTTACCCGTGAATGAGGCTTTGCGACCCTCGACAAAGGCGGCGATGCCCTCCTTGGCGTCATCGCTGGCAAAGAGCCGAGCCTGAAGCTCTCGCTCAAGAACCAAGCCCTGCTCCAGTGGCACCTCGAGGCCGGACTGCACGCTACGCTTGATCAAGCCGGCAGCTAACGAGGCGCGGTTCGGCGGACAGAACCCTTCGGCAAAGGCCAACACCTGATTGAGGAACGACGCCTCGTCATCGGCCTCCAACACCCGATTGAGCAGTCCCAGGGACAGGGCCGAGTCCACATTCACAAGGTCTCCCGTCACCATCAGCTCAATCGCCTTCGAACGACCCAACACCCGCGCCAGGCGTTGAGTTCCACCGGTGCCGGGCAAGACGCCCAAGTTGATCTCGGGCAGCCCCACCTTTCCGCGTCCCTGTCGCGCTAGGCGCAGATCGCAGGCCAGGGCCACCTCTAGACCGCCGCCGACGCAATGCCCCCCGATGGCTGCCACCGTGAGCTTGGGCGTGTGCTCCAAACGGAGCAAGGTCTCGTTCGCATGCAGGCAAAACTGGTATTTGAACGCTGGTTCCATGGCGTTCAACTCATGGATGTCCGCCCCGGCGCAGAAGAACTTTTCACCGGAGCCAGCCACCACGATCACGTGCACATGGTCATCGAAGCGCGCCCGGAGCACGGCTTCGTCCAAGTCGCGCATCATCCGGTGGCTATACCCATTGGCCGGTGGGTTGTGCAGCGTGATCAGCGCCACGCCACCTCCGGAGTGGTACGTGATCAAGCCGTTGGGAAGGGGTTCGGCAGCTACCAGGTCTGTCAGAGTGAGCACGACGCCTCCAGGGGTGGGGCCGTTCGTATCCAGATCCGGCCCCAGATCGAGCGCGAGAGGGCCCTGCGTGTGACACCTCTTTATGGTTCCACCCTTCCACGCCAATCCTGACAACCACCACTGCCTACAGTGCACCCTGCGCATGGCCCTGGAGGCGCTGCTGCCGGGACAGGACTGGTCCATCGATCGCTTGGACCGCATGACGCACAAACGCGACGGCGAAGGCACCTGGACCCACGGCGCCTACCTGGCTGTGGGGCCCCTCGACATCCAGACCATCGCCTACGACCGCTTCGACTATGCCGCCTTTATCGCCAATCCGCTGCTGACCGTGCTCAACACCTTTCCGGCGTCGGTGGCCCATGGAATGGCCCAGGGCTTTGACCTGGTGGCGGCGGCAGCGCTGGCCCGAGAGCTCGTGGCCAGCGACCCGGTGCCGTTGCGCACTGAGCCCGTCACGCTCGAACACCTCGATACCCTGCTCAACGAGGGCTACCTGCTCATCGTCAACGTGGACATGAGCACCCTCGACGGCGGCGACCAGCCTTCGGGACACAGCGTTTTGGTCTACGACAAGCAGGGCGAACACTACATCGCCCACGACCCCGGCGTCCGCGGCAAAGGCGTGGCTGGACGCCGGATTTCCTCGGCAGACCTGGAGGCCGCGTGGAGCTTTATGGGTGAGCAGCACCGGGAGGTCCTGGCGCTCCGGGGTTCGACAAACGAATAGAGCAGCGACCTAGTCCTCTTTGAACAAGGCCTTGTCGATCTCCAGCCGTCCGAGCAACCGGCTCATCGTGCGCCGGGAGATCCCCGCGACCTGGGAAGCGGTCCCAATCCGGCCTTTGGTCTGTTTGAGCACGCCCCGCAAATAGGTGCGCTGGAGGTCTTCAATATGTGGCTGCAACGCCGCATCCATGGGCTGTGCGAAGTCCAACGGCACCTGGCCCACCCGCCCAGGCACAGATGTGGGCACGGCGGTGGAGGGGTCTCGGAACGCCACCAGCTCCTCAAAGCGGCGGGCATCCACCACCCGGTCCACCTCGGTCAGCACCAATCGCTCGGCAAAGTTCTCAAGCTGCCGGACGTTCCCCGGCCAGGGATAGGCCATCAGCGCATCCAAGAAGCCGTCGGTGACCCGCGGCCGAGGCACCTTATGCGTCTGGGCCCACGACCGTGAGAAGTGAGCGAACAGGTAGATGATGTCCTGGGTGCGCTGGCGCAGGGACGGGAGTTCAAGGCGGATGACATCTAGCCTATAAAACAGGTCTGCTCTGAATTTTCCATCGATGACATCCTCTTCTAGGGTCGCGCTTGTGGCCGCGATGACCCGCACGTCAACGCCGATTTCCGCCGTGCCGCCCACGGGCCGCACCGCTTCCTCCTGCAAGACCCGAAGCAGTCGGGACTGGACCGAGTCCGGCACGCTCCCCACCTCGTCGAGCAACAGCGTGCCGCCGTCCGCATGACGAAACAGCCCGGGCTTGGCTCGGGTCGCGCCGGTGAAAGCGCCTTCCACATGCCCGAATAGCTCGCTGTCGATCAGAGACTCAGGCACCGCTGCGCAGTTCAAGGCCACAAAGGCGCCCGGTCGACGGCTCCGGCGATGAATGGCGCGCGCCAGGAGCTCCTTGCCCGTGCCCGTCTCTCCCAAGATCAGCACCGAGGCCGAGCTCTGAGCGACCTGAGACGCAGTCGTGAACAGGTCGATCATGGCGGGACTACGAGAGATCATGCCTTCGAAAGTCGACTCTTCGCCTGCCACCGACTCGTTGGCCGCCCGAGGTAGGAGCTGCTGGGCCTCGATGACCTGCTCGATGACCGAGCATGTGCGGTCCACCCGGTCGTCCAGCATCACGTCGCGCGCACCCGCCTGCAGCGCCACTCGGACCCGTTCCGGGGTCGCCCGAGGGCTCCACACCAGCACATCTACGAGGGGCCAAGCCCGTCGAATGGCAGGTACATGCCTAGCTAACCGCAACTTGGAGAGTGCCGGCTCGCCCAAGACGATGGCCCGAGGGGCCACGGTGCTCGACGCGGTCAACAAGCTCGACAGAGACGAGGCCTCGGCCACCCGGAAGCCCCGTGCATGCAACTCGGGCTCTAGAGCCGCCGCCCCAAACCGCAACACCGTGATCTGATTCTCATCCATGAGACAACCATGGCCCACTTTACCGAATGGGACAACGCTGTCCCATCAATATGGGCCAATCATTTCCCATGTAACGAACCAACGTCACTTTCTGTGCTGGCACAGGGGTTGCTTCGATGTGGCGCGAAACCCAAAGCCTGTCTTCCCCAGGATCCCATGCACAGTGACGCTCACCTCCCCACCCAAATCGCCTGGGTCTCCCCCGCTCCGCAGATGCGCGGTCGAGTCCAACTCCAGACGGCGGAGTGGGAACACATGGACGCGATCGCTCAGATGATTCGCCAACCAACCGGAATGTATCGCCCCTTCTTGGCGGACAATTCTTCCACCCGCCAAGCGGGCGAGCGCTGGCAGAAGGAACACTACGCCAAGCGCGAGTTCATCATCGCCGTCGATGGCACCTCGCTCAGCGCGTGCGCATCGATGCAAGTGATGAGCACGTCCTTGTACGTGGGATGCC
>JBGCER010000242.1:0-2868 GCA_045106515.1 Myxococcota bacterium | reverse complement strand
GCACCGAGCAATCGCGCTCGCCTAGATGGATGATGGCTCCGAAGGTGTCGGCCATCACCTGCACTTCCACATGGCGAGCGCCTTCGACCAGCCGCTCGAGCAGCAACATGCTGGAGCCAAATGCACCCTGGGCTTCGGCCCTCGCAGATCGAATGGCGTCGGGCAACGCGTCGAGCGTCTCCACGCGCCGCATGCCACGTCCACCGCCGCCGGCACTCGCTTTCACGAGGAGCGGCAGGCCGACCTGCGCGCCCGCAGCAACCAGCTCCGCATCGGTCGGATCATCGGCATCAAAGCCAGGAACACAAGGAACACCGGCCTGGCGCATGAGGACCTTGGAACGCGCTTTGTCCCCCATGGCGTCGATGGCGCTCGCAGGAGGGCCGACCCAGGTCAGCCCTGCGTCGACGACGGAGCGCGCAAAGTCTGCATTCTCGGAAAGGAATCCGTAGCCGGGGTGGATGGCGTCGGCGTCGGTACGAGCCGCCGCGCTCAAGAGGGCATCGGCGCGCAGATAGCTCTCACTGGCCTCGGAAGGGCCGATGAGCACGGACGCGTCCGCGAGCGCCACATGACGAGCCCCTCGGTCCGCTTCGCTGAAGACCGCGATGGTGAAGACGCCCATGCGCCGAGCTGTTTGGATGATCCGGCAGGCGATCTCGCCCCGATTCGCGATGAGTAGGCGCTGGATCACTCCCCGACTCCTGAAGCCCATGGAGGACTCTTCTTTCGGAGGAAGGCCTGGAATCCGGCGGCTGCCAATGGGCTGCGAGCCGCAGCAGCAAAGGCCTGGGCCCCCGCTTGCAACACATCGGACAGCGGCTCAACCGCCGCCGCATTGACCAAGCGTTTGGTCTCACCCACCGCCCCGGGCTCGCACCTCAAGATCTGCCCGAGCAGGCGCTCCACTGCGTCGTTCACCTGGTCGGCACCCACATGCTCGTGGGCCAAACCCAAGGACAGCGCTTGCGCCGCATCGAGAGTCTGACCCGTCACCGCCAACCGGCGCGCCTGCGAGAGCCCCAGGCGCCGGACCATAAAGGGCGCAATCTGTGCGGGCGGCAGGCCCAGAGAGGTCTCGGGCAGACGGAATCGCGCGGTAGAGACCGCGAGGGTGACGTCGGCGACGCAGGCCAACCCCAGTCCGCCCCCCATCACGGCGCCCTCGCACACCGCCACCACCGCCGCGCGGCTGGCGTCTACCATGCGAAGCATCTTCCCAAAGCGAAGGTTCATGGCTGCGATAGGGTCGACCCCATCGACGGCCTTTCCCGCTGCGGTCGCCATGTCCGACACATCGCCGCCGGCACAAAAGTGACCCTCGGCCCCGCGCAGCACGACGACCCGCACGGTCTCATCGGCCTCTACGGCGGCAAAGACGGCTTCAAGCTCGGTCACCATCAACAGGCTCATGGCGTTGCGCTTGCGGGGCCGGTTCAGAACCACCCGCAACAGACCGCCATCCCGGAGCACGTCCAGCGTTTCGGGCGCGGGGCTGATCACGCGTCCTCCTTCGGAGCCTTCTTCTTCTTCCGTTCCGGCAAGGTGCCGTCGATCTTGCAGATGATGGACAGCATGACCTCATCGGCGCCACCGCCGATGGAGACGACTCGGGAGTCGCGGTACAACCTTGAGATCGGCACTTCCCACATAAAGCCCATCCCCCCCCAGTATTGGAGGCAGGAGTCCGTGACTTCTCGGGCTAGGCGGCCGGCTTTGAGCTTGGCCATCGAGGCGAGCCGGGTAACGTTTTCGCCTCGCACGTACATCTCGGTGGCGCGGTAGATCAGCGAACGTAGGAGCTCGACTTCGGTAGACAGCTCAGCAAGACGGAAGTGCACCACTTGATTATCAAGGATGGACTTACCAAAAGCCTGCCGTCCGCGAGTCTGGGTGATCGTGTCTTGAATGGCCATGTCCAAGCCCATGAGCATGTTGGCGGCCCCCCAGAGTCGCTCCTCTTGGAACTGGAGCATCTGGTACATAAAGCCAGCACCTTCGTCGCCAATGCGGTTGCTCTGCGGCACCCGCACCTCGTCGAAGTAGATCTCTGCGGTGTCGGAACAGCGCATGCCGAGCTTATTGAGCTTGCGGGCCTGCACCACTCCCTTGGTGTCCATGGGGATGATGACGAGAGACTTGTTCCGATGTGGATGATCGTCGGTGGTGTTGACTAGAGCGCACATCCAATCGGCCTGAATGCCATTGGTGATCCACAGCTTGCTGCCATTGATCACGTAGTCGTCTCCGTCCTTGCGAGCGTGGGTCTTGATCCGCGCCACGTCGGAGCCGGCCGAGGCTTCTGAGACTCCGATGCAGGCCACCTGCTCGCCGGTGATGGTTGGGGCCAAGAACTGCTCGCGCAGGGCGTCGGAGCCGAAGCGGGTCAACGCGGGCGTGGCCATGTCCGTCTGAACCCCGAGGGCCATCGGAACGCCTCCGCACCGTGCGCGCCCCAGCTCCTCTGCGGCGGCGATACTATAGCTATAGTCGAGCCCCAACCCTCCGAATTGCTCGGGCTTTGAGATCCCCAACAAGCCCAAGTCTCCCGCCTTCCGGAACAGCTCTTTGGCCGGGAACATACCTGCTTCTTCCCACTCTTCGACGTTCGGATCGATCTCGTTCTCGACGAACTGCCGCATGGTCGCGCGCAGGGTGTTGTGCTCTTCAGTCCACAGCATGGGGCCTCCGTGGCAAGCGCTAGCCGCGCGCTACGCCAAAGGTGTTTGAGGGCAGAGTTCTGTGGCGCCCTTCGGCGCAGGTATCGAGGCAAAAGCCCAAGATTCGTCGCGTATGACGAGGGTCGATGATCCCGTCATCCCACACCCGAGCGGTGGCGAATAGGGCGAGGGCCTCCGCATCGAGCTT
>JBGCER010000241.1:0-3923 GCA_045106515.1 Myxococcota bacterium | reverse complement strand
CTCGGGGGTGGCCGCATCGTAAAAAATGACTGCCAGCACGTAGATGGCTCGCTGAAGGTGAGTCGAGGCAAAGAGGCCTGAGCCGACCTTCGGGTGGGCTGTAGAGATAGAGTCGAGCCTTGAGGGGAGCGCCATTCGTGGTGAAGCCCGTGAAGGACGCAGTGAGTTCAACGACCTGCAAGCTCCATATCTACGCAACAACATCTCCCACTCTTCGGAGCGGGATCCGGAGTCCTTCGGGGCCCCGAACGACCAGAAGCGGACTCAACTTCGCGCCTGGCTGGATGGCACAGTCTCCGAGCCCGATGAACGCCACGAGCGGGACCCTGGTTCGCCGGGGAACCATCGCGTTGCTTGATACTCTGAAAAGGACGTTCCACCAGGCTTTTGTCAGATGCACGAACCCCTGGACCTCACGGTCCAGGGGTTCAGCCTTTTGGGGAGAGGCGTTGCGCGAGCACATCGTTGATCGGTTCGATGACAACGATTGTGCAATGAGGGTGAGCGCAGCGCGCCAATGAAGTATCATCGCCCAGGACAACCCCTAGGGAGCGAGCGCATGTCGGACGAGCGGTTGGAGGCGGGGCGCCATCACTTACTGAATGGGCGCCGGGCTGTACAACTCGGATATCCCGATGAGGGGCGGTCTTACTATGAAGCCGCTCTGCTGCAGTTCCGTGGTCCGGAGCTCAGACTCGGCGAGGCGCACGCTCTGCGTGGCATCGCGCAGGTTGAGTTGTCGGTGGGCGATGTGGCCGCGGCGGAGACGCGGACCCGTGCTGCGCTCGACTGCTACCAATCATTGCTGGAGGCGTTGGAGAAACTCGACGATCCTTCGGCGGTTGAAGAGACGCGGGACGGCGCCCTGGAAGGCGAAGCCGCCGCCTGGGCCTTGCTCGGTGATGTGCTGTCTCGCCGTGGCCGGAGTGAGGCCGCTCGCGCGGCGCTACAGTCCGCCCGCAACCGGTTTGGAGATCTCGGCGAAGGCCTGCCTGCCGCTGGCGTATGGAGCGCACTCGGACGCGTGGCCCTCCGCGAAGATCGAGCGGCCGAGGCCCGCGACGCGTTCGAGCAATCCGCGGAGCACCACCGCAAGGCCAACGACACTGAAGGCGAGGTGGTGGCCCGGATGATGATCGCCGAGTCATACATCCACGAAGGCGACATCGACCACGCCGAGCTGGAGCTGCAAGACACGCGCATCCTGGCTCGGAACATCGAAAACAAGATCTTGGAAGGGCGCGTCCTCTGCTCGCTGGGTGCGTGCAGTTTGCGGGATGGGCGAGCTCAAGAGGCGTTCAGCTTCTTCGAGGATGCCCTGCCGCTCAGTCGCGAAGCCGGCGATACCGAGCGCGAAGGCGTGGCCCTTGTGGGCATGGGTTCGGCCGCCAGCGCTCGCAACGATGCGGCTGCGCTGGGACACCTGCTCGACGGTGCCAAGGCCTTGGCCTCCCTAGATCACAAGCCTGGTTTGGCGAATACGATGCTTCGAATCGGCAATCATGCCCGCTCGGTCGATGCTCCGGTATTGGCGCTCGCGGCAGCCGAGGTCGCCCGTCGCATGCACGCGCGCACGGACCCGATCATCGGTCAGGGGCAGGCGCTGCGGACCGCGGTCAAGGCGCTCACCGCGCTTCGCCAAGGGCGGGCCAGCCTGGCTGCCGCCATCGCTCGCGAAAAGCTTGCGGGCAATGTGCAGCCCAACGCCAACAGCGTGGCGGACTGGATGCGCGCCCGCGCCCCAGATGGCTTGGCCGACGCCTACGAGCGCCTCACCGTCGAAGAGCTCTTGGCCGAGACGCGCTCCGAAGCCGAGCGCGTATTGGGCCCGACGTTCGAGCAAGAGCGCATGAGCCCCGATGTTCTCGATGACGCCGAAGGGGCGTTGGCCCTCTTTGATGCCCTGGGCAAGCGAGCCGGCGGCGCCGTTCCTAAGCTCCAGATCGCGGTAGACCCCGATGCCTCGCCCCCCACCGAGGGCGACGAGGACGTGTTCGACGATTTCGATGAGATCCGCCGCACGCAGGCCAAGCAGCAAGAAGCGGAAAAAGAAGGCGAGTACGTCTCGATCGATGACGTCTACGACTCGTTGTACGACGCCGACTCCCAGTAATGACCGCGGAGGGTGGATGTCGTCGGTAGAGCCGCAATCTGGGGCGGCAGAAGTGGCCCCGTACACCTACCCCACCGCCGGACAAGTCATCGTTGTGGGCGACGGGCCGGAGCTCCTCGTCTACTCGGCGGCGAATGACCAAGGCATGTGGAAGGTCATGGCCGACGACATCCTCATGGGGGTGGGCGCGTTCGGTGACCAGGTGCTGTCGATCGATGGTGGCGGCCTGATTGTGAGCTATCGCTCCATCGATGGCCACGAGAATTATCGCCTGGAGACGGACTGCTCGCCCATGGGCATGCAGGTGTCGCCTCAAGGTTTGGTGGCGATTGTCACGGCCTCCTCGCTCATGCTGGTCGCGCCGGGTCAGCCCCCGCTGGTTCAGCCCTGGCCCACGCCGCGCCACGTCGCGTGGGCGCCCAACTCTGAGAGTTTGGGGGTGGGTAGCGCAGATGGAACGTTCGCCGTTGTGGACCCGGCATCGCTGGGGGCTTGGGGCACCGTCAACTTGGGCAGCGCCGTCACCGGCGTGGCTCCCGCTCCAGCCGGGGGCTGGGCCGTCGCGCACGGTCAGCAGGTCTCCTTCGTCAGCCCCGACGGCACGCAGGTCACCGATACCTTGCCGGTGAGCGGCGCAGTGAGCGGCGTGAGCTTGTCTCAGGACGGCGCCGTCCTCGTGGCGATTGTCGGGGGCCGCCGGGTCGCGGTCTATGAACTTCACACTCGCCAGTTTGTGGGTGAAATTACCTATCAACGTCATGTTTCGGCGGTTCAGTTTGGTCCGGGCCACTGGCTCGGGATCGGCTTCGATCAGGGAGACGCCAACCGACTCGACGTGGTGGGCGGCACCATGACCCGCACGCAGGCCCACCCGGGTCGGGCCCAGAACGGCTGGGCCATGCAGGCTCAGATCAGCCACTCCAAGGTCCGGGGGGCCGTGGCGAACGTGGCCACCGGCGGTTCGGCGATCGCGGTGGCCAACAAGGTTAAGGCCGTCAAGAAGAAGCGTAAAATGTGGCCTATCGTGGTTGGCCTCTTGGCCGTCGCCGGCATCGCAGGCTTTATGTTCTGCGGGGGCGGCGCGCTCTTCTACTACATCGGGCCGACCTGGTAGTCATACGCCGTGAGGTGAATCAAGATCGGTGGAGCGGCCCGCCCGCCGGGCGAAAGGCCCTATCCTCCGCCCAGCCTCAGCAGCATGATCCCGACTCGCCGTAGCTTCTCTTGGATCTCGGCTCCGCCTTCGAGGTGGACCAAGTCCAAGACCGCGCACGCCTCAGCGGCAGACCCCACCGCGATGCTCAGGTGATTGCGTCCGGCCGCAGTTGCTCGTCGGCCTCGGGCGATGCCCTCCGCGATGTTGAGGGCGACCGAGTCCATCGCGCGGCAACCTTGGTCTTTGAGGTGGGAGGTTCCCCGTGGCCAGTGGGCCTCTCTGAACCAATGGACACACTCGACCGATAGCCGATAGGCGTCTAGAGTCTCGTGCTTGAACCTGAACATCTGTCCTCCGTAGACCCCGATTTGAGGTGGGGTTCACAGCGCAGCGCCCCCCTCAAGTCGGGGTTGGAGGAGGACGGGTGTGATGGGAGGACGCCGGGATTCGTGGGCCGTTGAGGCCGTGAGCCATTGAGGCCGTGAGCCGTTGAGGCCGGGATTCGTGGGCCGTTGAGGCCGTGAGCCTGGCGCTTCGCTGACCGGTTGTCGGTCTCCCTGAAGGCGTTTGGCCGGTTTGGAGAACTGCAACACGGCTCGCGGCTCGATCGGCTCACGGCTCGATCGGTTCACGGCCCGATCGGCTCACGGCTCG
>JBGCER010000240.1:0-15332 GCA_045106515.1 Myxococcota bacterium | reverse complement strand
CCACGTGCGCATCAGAGGCGTCTTCCGAATCATGATCGCCCCCCACACCAGGAGGGGCAAAAAGAGGAATAACGGTGCCCATAGCCATAGAAAGCCCACGCCCCACAGTGCCTGAACGCTCGCGAACGCGCGCGCACCGATGCTCGGGGTCTGAGCCACACCCAGGAAGATGTCTTCATAGGTGAGAGCGGAGCCGGATGCGCGGCGCAACGTCCAGAACACATCGCCGCCGACCCATGCACTTCGGGCCCACCACAACGCCGTGGTCAACGGGCCCAAGGCGGCCACGCCGACCGCGCGCCACCCGGCCAGCCCGGCCGCGAAGGCGAAGCCCATCAAGAACCCATCATTGCGGGTGAGCGAGAGCCCGATGATCGCGAGCGCGACCCAAACCCACCGGTTTTTGGCCACCCCAAGCGCACCTACCAGGCCGAGCATCGCCGTCAGCACGTACACGTCGGTCGTACCGAGTTGGCGGATCCACGCCCCGCCTGTGGCGGCGAGGCACCCGGAGACGAAGGCGGTGGGCGCGCTCAAGTTCATGGACCGGGTCAGCGAGTAGGTGAGGGGACCCAGCCCCGCAGCGAGCGCGATGATGGTGACCAACCCCGTGCCGGACAGCCACATCTCCGGGACCAAGATCCAGCTGGGCAGCGGCATCCAATAGAGGTCGGCCGGCGCGCCGAGGCCTGCTTCGGGTGCGGCGAGTGTCCACATACTCTGCGGGCCAGCGAGGCTACCTGATGCGAGGTTCTTGGCCACTAATCGGTAGTAGGCTGCATCCCAGTCCCAGGGCCAAGGCCGGAGCCAGGCCCACGGAAGACGGAGAACCACCCCCAACAGCGCGAGGCTGATGAGGGTGGCGATATCGCTTCGGTTGTGCGTCATGGCCGGAGCATAGGCCGGGGGAGACGCGAGCGGGGTCAGACTCCGACGGTGCGGGCGACGCGACGGCGATTGCTTGAGAAGTCGAGGATCTCAAGGGCGATGCGGAAGCGCTGGGGGTCGACCACGGCGCCGTGGAGAATGATGAGGGCCTCGGCCTTATTGCTGGCGAAGGAGAGCTGGTCGGCGAGCCTCATGGCTTGCTCCGTGGTGAACCGACCGAAACGGGCGGCGCTGCGGACCGCGTTTAGCTTGTCCTGGTCCATTCGGGCGGAGCGGATGGAGCGCATGGCGTCTTGGAAGCTCACGCCGCGGTGCTGACCTATGCCGGGGCGCTGAGGACCACGGTCGAACCTATCGTTGCGGTGGAATCGCTGCTCCAAAGCGCCCGAGTTCTCGATGCGCTGCAGCAATCGGTCCACCCGGTCCCTCCGCTCTTGTAGCGAGGCTCTGATCGCGTGGTTTCTCACCTGGTTGATCTCGTGGTCCATCTCCAGCATCTGGAACTGGGCGCGGTCCATCAGGTCGGCGGGCGACCGCTCGGACATGGCGGGGGTGACGGCGGCGAAGGCGGCAAGAACGATGAGTGCGATGCGGGTCATGGGGTCCTCCTGAATGACACTCCATGGACGCTGCGGCAGCTCGGTCCATTTTCTCGACTTCGTCACGCCAGGTCACGCGATGTCGTCGGGTCCTGTTTGCCCTGGTCTGTGGGCTTGGCTACCATGCCGGCCAGCCTGCGGAGGCCGCAATGTTCGGCGAGATGGTCCTGTTCACCGGAAACGCGAATCCCACGCTGGCAAAAGGCATTGCGCGGAGCTTGGGTCAGCCCCTTGCCCCCGCCCAGTGCGGCCGGTTCTCCGATGGAGAGACCCGAGTGGAGCTCAAGGCAAATGTGCGGGGGCGCGACGTCTTCCTCATCCAGCCAACCTGCGCTCCGACCAATGACAACCTCATGGAGCTGCTGATTATGGCCGAGGCGTGCAAGCGCAGCTCGGCCGGCAGAATCACCGCTGTCATCCCATATTTTGGCTATGCCCGCCAAGACCGAAAAGTCGCGCCGCGGGCGCCCATCAGCGCCAAACTAGTGGCGGACCTCATCCAAGCGTCCGGCGTGGAGCGCGTCCTGACGATGGACCTGCACGCCGGTCAGATCCAGGGCTTCTTCGACATCCCTGTCGACAACCTCTACGCTCGTGGCACGCTGTTTCGGCACCTGCGTGATGAGGTCTGCGTCAACCCAGACGAGACGGTCATCGTCTCCCCAGACGCTGGCGGCGTCGAGCGCGCTCGCGGCTACGCCACCTTGTTGAAGTGTGGACTCGCCATCATCGATAAGCGGCGACCTCGCGCCAATGAAGCGTCGGTCATGCACATCGTGGGCGATGTGAAGGGGAAGCGGGCCATTCTCATCGATGACATGATCGACACTGCGGGCACGATCACCAAGGGGGCTACGGCCTTGGCCGAGCATGGCGCCAGCAGCGTGTACGCCGTGGCCACTCATCCCGTGTTGTCCGGTCCGGCCCACGAACGGCTCATCGATTCCGTGTTCAACAAGATTTTCGTCACCGATTCGATCCCGCTGGCGGCCAATGGCAAAGCCAACGATCGGGTAGAGGTGCTCTCCGTCGCTCCGCTCTTCGCGCAAGCGATTCGGTCCATCCACTTTAATGACAGCATTAGCCGGCTGTTCATGACCCCCGGGGGCTGACGCTTGACACCCAGCCGGGTCGTCGTTAGTTCGCCGCCGCTCTGACGCCTACCATCAGGTAGTTCGTCTCAATCCAGCACACGTCCCGGTCTTTCACAGGCCCACCAGTCCGAGGGACGACCACACACCCCTGATGCGATGCGTCACGGGTCGGTTGGTTCTCGGATCCAGGCCGCGAAAGACCAGGAACGAGAGGGTGCCCATGCAGACTCTGGCCGCCGAGACCCGAGACAATAAGACCGGAAAGACCGTCGCACGCAAGCTGCGCGCCGCAGGTCAGATCCCCGCCGTCGTTTACGCCAAAGGCGAGGATGCGACTTCGATCGTCATCACGCCGCGTGACCTGACGGAGATCTTCCGGAAGACCAAGAACCGGAACACCATCGTGCACGTAAAGGTCGATGCGGACACCGTGCCTTGTTTGGTCCGCGATGCACAGCGCCACCCGGTGAGCCGGGACCTGTTGCACGTGGACTTCTACAAGCTCACTCCCGGCCAAGTGGTCGAGGTGATGGTGCCGATCGCTGGCGTCGGTCGCGCTGCGGGTATGGCCATCGGTGGTCGTCTCCGGCTCATCCGCCGCGAGATCAAGGTTCGATGCGCCTGGGAGAGCATTCCTGCGGTCATCAACTACGACATCACGCCATTGGAAATCGGCGATATGGTCCGGGCCTTCCAGCTCGACCTTCCCGAAGGCGTGGCGCTCGTGGCCAAGAACGACTTCAACATCCTGACCATCTACGGCAAGCGCGCTCCAAGCACGCCGACCGCCCCCGCCGAGTAGGCGTAGGAAGGGCTTCGTGCACGTAGTCATCGGACTCGGCAACCCAGGACGAACCTACGATGGGACCCGGCACAACGCTGGGTTCCTCGTCGTGGATCGGCTTGCGGCCAGGGCGTCCGAGAGCGTGTCGACGGCCCAATATGGCGCGCTTGTGGGCAAGGCTCGACTGGGCGGTCACACCGTCGTGTTGGCCAAGCCGCAGTCGTTCATGAATCGGTCGGGACAACCGGCCGCATCGCTGAAGGGCTACTACAAGGCGGATAACGCCGAAGTGGTTGTCATTCACGATGACATGGACATCCCCTATGGGGAAGTTCGCGTCAAGTCCGGTGGCGGCCACGGTGGTCACAATGGGCTGCGAGACCTCAACCAGAAGATCGGCAACGACTATGTTCGTGTTCGGTTTGGCGTGGGTCGTCCCCCCCAAGGTTGGGACCCCGCTGACTATGTGCTGGGCCGCTGGTCCGGGCCCCAGTCAGACCAACTCGACCAGTCGGTAGACACCGCTGCTGATGCGGTCGAAGCGGTTCTTCGCGACGGTGTGGTTTCGGCCATGAACGTCTTTAATACCCGTGGTGGTCGCAATCGTGATGCGGCTGAACCCAACCCCCTTTCCGACAAATAGCCGACCCCGGAGGCTCTTGTGGTTCCACAGCTCATTGCATACGGCCAGTACGCCGTCCCTGGTTTTGCCATCTTGGCGCTGGCGTTCGCCGGCATCAAAGCCATGCAAACCACTAGGTACGAGGCCGGCTCCGCCGAGATGCAGACCATCGCGCGTCGCATCCAAGAAGGCGCCATGGCCTTCATCAAGACCGAGTACACGTGGCTCGCTGGCTTCGTCGCCATCGTGGCCGTGCTCCTCGGCGTGATGAACGCCTTCGGCGGTCAGGGCCAGACCCCCATCATCGCCGTGGCCTTCGTCGTCGGCGCCATCGCATCGGGCCTCGCTGGCTTCATCGGCATGCGAATCGCCACCCTGGCCAATGTGCGGACCACGCACGCGGCAGCGACCGGCCTCGTGCCAGCCCTGAAGGTCTCCTTCGGTGGCGGTGCGGTCATGGGCTTCACCGTTGTCGGTTTGGCGCTGCTCGGCCTCGGCGGCCTGTACATCGCCTTCACCTTGGGCGCGAGGGTGCTGTTCCCCAACGCCATCGCGGCCGACGGGATGTCCCTTGAGTTCGCTCAGCTCAACACGGTCCTCTCCGCACTGACGGGCTTCAGCATGGGCGCTTCGTCCATCGCGCTGTTCGCTCGCGTCGGTGGCGGCATCTACACCAAGGCCGCTGATGTCGGCGCCGACCTCGTCGGTAAGGTCGAAGCCGGTCTTCCCGAAGATGACCCCCGCAACCCTGCCGTCATCGCTGACAACGTTGGAGACAACGTTGGTGACGTCGCCGGCATGGGTGCCGACCTGTTCGAGTCCTTCGTTGGCGCCATCATCGGCGCGATGGTTCTGGGACTCGGCCTCTCCTTGGGCGCCGAAGACACCGCAATCGGTCCCATCCTCCTCCCCATGCTCATCGCGAGCGTCGGCGTCGTCACCTCGATGCTCGGCACCTTCGCGGTCCGCACCAAAGAGGGCGGCAACCCGCAGCACGCGCTCGACACTGGCGCCTTTGGCGCCGCTGGCCTCACGGCGCTGGCGACCTTCGGGATCGCCTGGGCGCTCTGGCCCGCAGCTGGCATCACCGTCGGCACGGGTGACGCCGCCGTCACGTTCGCGTGGTGGCAGCCGGCTGTCGCGACCGTCGTTGGCCTGGGCGTCGGCGTCGCCGTCGGCCTCGTCACCGCGTACTACTGCTCCATGGGCAAGGGTCCGGTCAACAGCATCGCGATGCAGTCCAAGACCGGACACGCCACCAACATCATCGCCGGACTCGGTGTCGGCATGCAGTCGACCGCCATCCCCATGCTGCTCATCGCGGGCGGCACCTTGGTGGCCTACCAAGTGTCGGGCCTCTACGGCATCGCCATTGCGGCGCTGGGCATGCTCTCGACCACGGGCATTCAGCTCGCTGTCGACGCCTTCGGCCCTATCGCTGACAACGCCGGCGGCATCGCCGAGATGAGCCACCAGCCTGCCGAGGTTCGCGAGCGCACAGACGCTCTCGACGCCGTTGGCAACACCACGGCCGCTATCGGTAAGGGCTTCGCCATCGCTTCGGCGGCCATGACGGCCTTGGCGCTGTTCGCCGCCTTCGCGCAGCAAGCGGGTCTCGGTGTTCAGGGCATCAACATTCTCGACCCCAAGGTCATGGCTGGCGTCTTCGTCGGCGGCATGCTTCCCTTCCTCTTCTCGGCCATGGCCATGAAGGCGGTTGGCGATGCAGCCATGGACATGATCACTGAGGTTCGCCGTCAGTTCCGCGAGATTACGGGCCTTCTCGAAGGGACCGCCGAGCCGGACTCTGCTCGGTGCGTCGAAATCTCGACCAAGGCGGCCATCCGCAAGATGATCGTCCCCGGCCTCATGGCCATCGTCACTCCCGTCGCCATCGGCTTCATCTTCGGGCCCCAAGCGCTCGGCGGTCTGCTGGCTGGTGTCACCGTCTGTGGTGTCGGCATGGCCATCTTCATGTCCAACGCCGGCGGCGCTTGGGACAATGCCAAGAAGTCCTTCGAGGGCGGTGGCTTCAAGATGCCTGATGGCTCCGTGCTCGAGAAGGGCTCGGAAGCGCATGACGCGGCCGTCGTCGGCGATACCGTTGGCGACCCCTTCAAGGACACGGCCGGTCCGTCCCTCAACATCCTGGTTAAGCTGATCAGCGTCGTGGCTCTCGTCATTGCGCCGCTCATCGCCACCGGTGCCTACACCTCTCTCTGGCAAATCGCCTTCGGCGGCTAGCCCAATGATTGGGTGACCGGGCATCGCAAGGTGCTCGCCCCCACCCATCCCTGTGTGTTTCTTCTGCGGTGAGACCGTCTCGCCCAGACCTCTTCCCTCCTCGGGGATCGCCTTTGTGCCGTCCCCCTCCTGTCCAAGTGGAGGCCGCGTGAGCGAGCTGTTTCACGAGTACGAGACCGTTGTCATTGTCCGTCCCGACCTTGATGACGCCGAGACCATCGCCATTATCGAGAAGCTGGAGGCCATCGTCACCGACCGTGACGGCCATCTCCTCCTTCGCGATGATTGGGGCAAGCGAAAGCTGGCGTACAACATCCAAAACCACCAGAAGGGCCACTACGTGCTCCTCAACCACCTCTCCCCAGCATCCCTGGTGGCAGAGTTGGAGCGGAACATCCGCAATGAGGACCGTGTCGTGCGCTTCATGTCGGTCCTGATGGACCGCGACGTGGACGTTCCCGATCGCCTTGAGAAGGCGGCCGAGACTCGCGCGCAACGTGCTGCTGAAGCTGCGGCCCGCGCCGAAGCCGAGGCCAAGGCCCAGGCGGAAGCCGAAGCCCGTGCTGCAGAGCTCGAAGCCATGGGCGGCCCCGAGGGCTACCCACGCGAAGATCCCGCCCAGGCGGCTGCGCCCGCCGCTGCCGAAACCCCGGTCGAGGCACCCGCCTCGGCTGACGAGTAGACACGGAGGACCCCATGCGAGTCATTCTCAAGAAGGAAGTCGCCAACCTGGGCGACGCCGGAGACATCGTGAAGGTTCGCCCTGGATATGGGCGCAACTTCCTGATTCCCCGTGGCCTTGCGATTCCTGCGAACGAAGGCAGCGTCAAGCAGCTTGAGCACCAGCAGCGGCTGGCCTCGGCGATCAAGAAGAAGGAGTTGGCGGGAGCCAACGAGCTCGGCGCCAAGCTGGGTCAGACTTCGATCACGATTCGCCGGGAAGCTGGTGAAGACGATCGTCTGTTCGGCTCGGTCACCAACCGCGACATTGTCGAGGCTTTGGCGGCTGAAGGCATCGAGGTCGACCGCAAGTCGGTCCAGCTCGACGACCACATCCGTAGCCTGGGCCTGTTCCAGGTTCCTGTGCGGCTGCACCGTGAGATCACGGCGACCGTCAAGGTCTACGTGATGAAGTCCTAGGTCTTCCTAGCTGGCATCGCACGCCCCGCGTCGCGTCTTCGATCCATCGGATCGAGACGCAACGCGGGGCGTCGTGCTAGGGGGCTGTCGTGAGTTCTCGCCCCTATCCACACAGCCTCGAAGCGGAGCGCGCCTTGCTTGGCGGGCTGCTTCAAGATCCGGTTCAAATGGACCAGGTCGCAGATCTGCTTCAGCCGGATGACTTCTACCGGCCTGATCACGCCGACCTATTCTTGCTGCTGACTGAGATGGCCGCCCAGAACAAGGCCATCGATATGGTGACCCTGCCGCGTCGCTTGGACGCGGAAGGGCGTCCAGAGCGGTACGGCGGCATCGAATACGTGCTTGAGCTGCCGTCACACGCGCCCTCCACGGCCAACCTCGACCACTACGCCAAGACCATCCGCGAGCTTGCCACCATGCGGCAGCTCATCTCCACAACGGAGGATGTGGCGCGGCGTGCCTATGGCGCGCCAGATGGGCCCGGTTTGTTGGTGGAGCAAGCCATCAAGGAGCTCGCTGCCCTGGGGCAAGGGGTTCGTGCGGAGACTTGGGGGCAAATCAGTCTTCTCATTGATGAGGAGGTCAACAACCTGCAGTCCCTGCAAGAGGCTGGAGAGACCGTTGTCGGCGTCACCACCGGCTTCGATGAGCTCGACCAAAAGCTCACGGGCCTGCGAGCTGGGCAGCTGATCATCCTGGCGGCTCGACCGGGCATGGGCAAGACATCACTGGTGCTAAACATCGCTCAGAACGCCGCACTTCGGGGTGGGGTAGGGGTCGGAGTCTTCTCGCTGGAGATGACGCGCAGCGAGCTGGTGGGTCGCATGATGACCGCCGAAGCGGAGGTGCACGCCAACAACATGCGCACCGGCACTCTGAGCGACGACGACTGGAAGCGGGTGCTGCTCGCGTCGGAGTCGCTTCGCGGGACCCAAGTGTTCATCGACGACACGCCCGCGTTGACCATCGGCGATCTACGGGCCCGCGCGCGAAAGTTGAAAGCGGACACGCCGAGCTTGCAGCTGATTGTGGTGGACTATTTGCAGCTCATGCGCGGCGATGACCCGCGGGCTCCACGAATTCAGCAGGTCGGAGACATTTCTCGTGGGTTGAAGGCCCTCGCCAAGGACCTGGAGCTGCCGGTAGTGGCGCTCTCCCAGCTCAATCGTGGCGTGGAGAGTCGTCAAGATAAGCGCCCGATGCTGTCTGACCTCCGTGAATCAGGTGCTATCGAACAAGACGCGGACGTGATCTTGTTCATCTATCGTGATGACTACTACAACCCGGACTCGACCGAGCCTGGTGTTGCCGAGGTCATCATCGCCAAGCAACGCGCCGGTAGCACAGGATCAGTGAAGCTGGCGTTTATGGGGCAGTACACCAAGTTCAACAACTTGGCGTCTGGCGGTCCGCTCACCTGAGTGGGCCAAAGCCATCGAGGCGAAAGGCCCGACTGCTCCCTCCTTCGATGCGCCGCGGTACTCATTCGCGATGGGGTCATCGCTTCGCTGTTCTTCGGCGCCGCGGGTGTGCTGTTTGGGGTCTGCTTGGCTCTGGACCACAACCGATGTATACGGGGTGCCCGCAAAGGCGTGCTCCTCAGGTGCGCTGATATTGTTTGCCTCACCCGGAGATGGCGGAATCATGGACAAGGCCGAGCTCCTGTCGGAATTCCAGGCAAAAGTAGATGAGTTTGCTCGCTACCAGGAATTCATTGCCAAGGCCGAAGCACAGGCCGAGCGTTTCGCCCCCGAAGTCGTGCAAAAGGTCATTTCGACGAACCGGGACAAGTCATTGTCCGTCGTCGAAGCCCTCATTCCGCTGACTGCGGACTTGGAGGAGATCACCGCTGGCCTCGAGTCCGAGAAGGCGTCCATCACCGAAGCCACGTCTTCGTCTCAAATGGCCGTCCAGGAGCTTGAGCTTCGGTTGGCCATCGGCGAACTCGAGCAAGACGCGTTCGACGAGGAGGCGGCTTCGCTCAAGGCTGAGCTCGAAGAGGCCTCGGTCAAGATCGACGCCATCGACGCCGACCTAGTCAGCTTCAACGCTTCGCTTGAGCGCTGGACCCTGCTCGGCACGGAAGCGGGGGTCCTCGCACCTCCCACCGAGGCCGACGACGCTGACGGTGAAGGCCAAGCGGATCTTGAAGTCGACGACTTTGACGATGCGCTCGAGCTCGATGAAGCGTTGGAGCTAGGCGGCGCGGATGTGCTGGACTCTGCCGACGAAGTGTTGAGCATGCAGGGGGATCTCGACGAACCCAGTGGGTTCGACGAAGACGAAGACCTCATCCTCGGCGACGCGGATGATGACATCGTCGAGATCGTCATGGATGACGACAGCGATGACCTCGCCATGGAAGAGGTCGACGTCGACGGAGAAGGCTCCGGCGTGCACGCCGAGATCGTCAGCGTTCAAGATGACATGTCGGTGGTGTTCGAAGATCAAGAAGACCACGAGACGAAGCAGGAAGAAGTCCTCCTCGCCGACGATGTGCTGCCGGCCGACGACGACGACCTGGACATCCTGGGCGAAGACGAGCCTCTTGAGTTGGATTCCGCAGATTCCGGCGCGGACCTCAAGCCCCGCCGCGCGGTGCTGCTCTACGCAGAGAGCAGCCCCGAAGAGCAGGTCCACCCCGTCACGAAAGACGTGGTGAGCATCGGTCGCGGTCGCGACAATGACATCCAGGTCCGCAACGACTCGAAGGTCAGCCGCTACCACTGCAAGATTTACCGCCGCGGTCCCAACTACTACATCGAGGACAACAAGTCGGCGAATGGCAGCTTGGTCAACGGCGAGCTCATCACCGAGCGTCGCTTGTTCGGTGGCGAGGAGATTATTGTCGGAGAGACCTTCTTCCGCTTCCGCATCCTCGACTGATCGTGTCTCCTTCACGACGCCCAGGAGCCAACGGCCGCTCGAAACGCGGTCAGGCTCCTATGCCTCGGTTCTACACAACGCACCAAGTGGCCCAGCTCATGGGGGTCACCATCCCCACAGTGGTGAGCTGGTGCGAACGCGGAATGATCGATGCCCACCGCACCCCCGGTGGTCATCGTCGCATTGCACGTGAGGACTTGGCGGCCTTCGCTTCGGCCCGTGGCGTGAATCTGCCGCGCTCGGCGGATGATCGAGCATCTCGCATCTTGATTGTGGATGATGAAAGGGACTTCTCGGAGATGTTGAGGGACTACCTGGTCATCAAGGGCTTCGAGGTGGCGGTGGCCCATAGCGGCTTTCAGGCCGGCCTTGAGGTGGGTCGGTTCGACCCGGATCTGGTGTTGTTGGACATTCTGATGCCCGACGCCGACGGGTTCGAAGTGCTGCGAACCCTTCGCGAAGATCCACAGACCAGCTCGGTGCCGGTGGTGGCGTGTACCGCCTTTCGCGACGCGGCCCTCGATGCCCGAGTGGCGAGGGAGCGGTTCGATGGCTTCGTCGAGAAGCCACTCAACATGAGCGGTCTTCTTGATTTGATTAGAAAGACATTGGATATCGATGAACCGAGCCTGGACCAGTCCTCGTCCTAGGGTGTCGATTCCGGGGTAGTGGGCTTGGTCCCGAGGTGCAGCCGGATCCTGCGGTAGGGTGCCACCTGATGATGTGTGCCCGCCGATGGATGTGCTGTGTTGTGGCGCTCGCGACCGCGAGTGTGGCCTTCGCTGAGCCTCCCGCAGCGGATGCCGCGCCATCCATGGACGAAACAGAGCCATTGGGCGCGCTCGCTCCAGACCTGGCTGTCACGGCTCTTGTGCCCACCGTGAACCGCTCGTTTTCATCCGGCTGGCGATGGGCGCGGCGGGCCCCAGGCATCGGCATTGCCGTGGGCGACGTCGCCGTGGATCCAACGGATCCCAACAAATGGGTCGCGGTAGCCGCCGAGGGTTCGGTGTGGGCCACGCGGGATGCGGGCCGTACGTGGACGGTGGTGTTTGGATCGACCCAGGACGATGGCTTCGACTTGTCGAATGACGAAGACGTCCTGCTCGATGTCGAGGCGCGCCTCGATGAGCTGGTCGGGGATGGGGGCGCAGACGATCTGGATGCAGGGGCTGACCTGGTGGATGGATTGGCCGACGAGGCGGCGAGCGACGCCCTTGATGCGGCGGATCAAGCGGGAGATGAGCTCTTGACCGATCTGGAGTCCGATCCGGACTTCGTACTCAACCGCAATGAGTTGGCCAGCGCTCAGACGCCGACGGTCGACTATGTGGGCCAGAACCTGTTCGTGTCTGTGGGCGACTCGCTCTTCCTTTCCCGGAATGAAGGCAGAACCTGGGGTTCTGTCCTCGATGTGCACACCTACCAAGTGATTGGCCTGGCGGGGACGGCGGTGGCACTCACCGAGGATGGCGCGCGCGTCTCCATCGACCCTCGGGCGTGGTTTGACATCGACGATGGCACCGAGGGCAAGGCGATGGTCGATGGCACGGTGTCGGGAGAGGCCCTCATCGCCGCCACCTCATCGGGGCTGTGGGCCACCCGAAATGGTCAGGACTGGGCTCAGTGGGGCACCCTGACGGGCCCTGTGCGCGCATTGGCGAGCCACCCGACGGCACCGGACGTGGTGTACGCGATTACGAGCCGCGGCTTGGTTCGTTCCACCGATCGTGGCCTGACGTTCTCCGGGCCACTGCTGCAAGGCCAGGTCGACGACGTGGTGACGCTGGGCGATGGCCATGTGGTGGTCACACGTCCCGGCACCGTCTTGGACAGCATCGATGGCGGGGAGAGTTGGGCGCCGGCCACACGTGGCTTGGAGGGGCTGGCAGCGGGGCGACTGGCGGTGCGATCCGACGGCGGCCTCGTGATGGCTGCGGCGGATGGAGTGTGGGCGCTCCTTCCATTGTCCCAGGGGAATTCTCTAGGTCGAAGCGCCTGGATCGATCTGCGCGATCTGGTGTCATCCAGCCTGGGGCGAGAGGGCGTGCGGCGCAATTTCGATCCCTTTAAGCGCCGTTATGCGGCGGTGCTCATTCCGACGTTGACCGTCGACGCGTTCACGACGCCAACGGGAACGCTCGAGTGGGGCGCGCTGCAAGGGACCGATGCAACTCGTCGGCGGATTTGGAGTTTGATGGCTCGGGTCCAGTGGACGCCTCGGACGAGCCGGTCCCGGTCTCTACAGGACCTGGACTTGGTCGCTGATATCGATACCAACGTGGTTATCGTTGGCAAAGAGCCGCTGCTGCTCACCGGCACGGATGACTATGTGGTGGCGACCCGACTCGACCGCGCTGCCGTCGACTACCAAGCCGAGGTGGTGGCTGTGGTCACCGACCTGTATCGTGCCAGAGCCGAGCTATCGGCGGAGCGCCTGCAGCTGCAGGACGCTCCTCTCCAGCGGCAGGTGTTCCACGAGCTGTCCATTTTTGAGATTGAAGCGCGTCTCGACGCGCTGACCGACGGAGCCGTACTTCGCTGGGAGTCCGAGCAGGCCGTCAACGCCAAGGAGCTGTGATCATGCACTGGAAACTTGCCCTCATTGGAATGAGCCTCGTCGGATGGGGCCTCGCAGACGCTCAGATTCAGCCCGCAATGGCGGCGCCGGCGGCTTCGGCAGCTTCGCAGCCATCGGCGGGCGCCCCTCCAATCTCGTTGGATGATGTGACCGTCGAGCAGCTGGCCGCGCTCGATCACGTCGACGCATCGCTCGCGACCTCCATCGTGGCCATGCGAACGTCCCGCGGCGGACATGTGGGCAATGTGGAAGAGCTCCGGGCCATCCCTGGCATGACTCAGCCCGCCCTCGATACGCTTCGGGAGCGCACTGGGATCCTGCTGACCGTCGGTGGGGGAACGGGGAAGACCTACTCGACCGTCGCCGAGGTTCTAGGCGAGTTCGCGGGCGAACCCACGGTGCAGCAAGTCCAGGACTGGAGTAGCGCCTATGCCCGTGCCAATCCCGAGCTCGTCCGTTCGTGGAACGCGGCTTCGCGCGGCTTTGCTGCGCTACCGCAGCTGACCTTGGAATATCGCCTGCGCGAAGACTGGGATCGGGACTTTAAGTACGAAGACGGCGGCGGCGGCGGGCTTGAGGCATCGCCAACCTCCATCGATGAGGGCCAGCAGTACCAAATTCTGGTTCGGTCACGCTGGGAGCTGTCGGAGCTGGTGATGTCCAGCGAGCGGATCCGGGTGATTAACGAATCCCAAGATGCCGTAAAGCTAAGGGATAAACTGCTAACTCAAGTGACGCGGCTCTATTTCGACCGCAGGCGCCACCAGGTGGAGATGCTACTCAATCCGCGCCCTAGCCTAGAGGGTCAGGTCGAGGATGAGCTGCGTCTTCTGGAGCTGGCGGCCGGGATCGACGCCCTCACGGGAGGCGAGTTCAGCAAGGCGGTGAGAACCAAGTGACGAGCCGGATCCAGGGGGCCGACAACCGAGACGTTGACGGGACACCACGTTAGCGGAGCGCCCCCTCAATCGCGGCGGAGGCCTCGTGCGGCACCAGACGATCTGGATTCTTGACTTTGGCTCCCAGTACACCCAGCTTATCGCCCGTCGAATCCGGGAAAACGGGGTTTTCTGCGAGATCCGCCGCTGCACAGACGACGCCCCCGAAACGCTGCCTGAGCACGTTGTAGGCCTGGTATTTAGCGGTGGGCCGGCGAGTGTGCTCGGACCGGACGCCCCCGTCTTCGACCCTCGATGGACGCAAACTGGCGTTCCAACACTCGGGATTTGCTATGGCTTGCAGCAGCTCACCCAGCTGCTGGGAGGCTCGGTCGAAGCCGGCAAGGCTCGCGAGTATGGCCTGGCGCACATCGACATCGAAGACGACGCTGGACCTCTGTTCCAAGACTTCGCCGCGGGGGCTGCACACCCTGTGTGGATGAGCCATGGCGACCACGTTGAGGTGCCGCCGCCCGGATTCCGCGTCGTGGCCCGCTCTGGCGGTGTAGTGGCCGCGATCATGAGCGAAGACCAGCGGACGTTCGGGCTCCAGTTCCACCCCGAAGTCACCCATAGTGTGCAGGGCAGCGACCTGGTGAAGCGCTTCGTGATGGACGTCTGCGGCGCAGAAGGGGACTGGACACCCGGACAGTTCGTCGATGAGAAAGTCGCGGCCATCCGTGAGCAAGTCGGCGACCAACACGTGATCTGTGGTCTGTCGGGAGGGGTGGACAGCTCGGTGACCGCCGCCTTGATCCACCAGGCGATTGGAGACCGACTACACTGCATCTTTGTCGATAATGGGATGATGCGCCTCGACGAGGTTCGCCAAGTCGAGGAGGAGTTCGGCGAGTACGACCTCACCGTCGTGAGGGCCGCAGATCGCTTCTTGGACGCGCTGCGGGGTCATACCGAGCCCGAGAAGAAGCGGAAGATCATCGGTGAGGTCTTCATTCGTGTCTTCGAAGAGCAGGCCAAGCGGTTCGAAGGAAAAGCCACATTTCTGGCCCAGGGCACGCTCTACCCCGATGTGATCGAATCGGTCTCTGTCCGTGGTCCGAGCGTTGTCATCAAGTCCCATCACAACGTGGGTGGGCTTCCCGATGACATGGAGTTCGAGCTCATCGAGCCGCTGCGAGAGCTGTTTAAGGACGAGGCTCGCGCCGTGGGTGAGGCGCTAGGACTGCACGAGCGCCGCGTGTGGCGCCAGCCGTTCCCAGGACCCGGCTTGGCCGTGCGTTGCCTAGGCGAGCTCCGCCCCGAACGCCTAGACACCCTGCGCCGCGCCGATCACATCGCATGTTCGGAGATCGAAGCCGCGGGCCTCGGGCGAGAGATTTGGCAGTATTTTGCTGTGTTATTGCCGGTCAAGGCCGTCGGCGTGATGGGCGATGAACGCACCTACGAAGAGGTGTGCGTCATCCGTGCCGTCACCAGCACCGACGGCATGACCGCGGACTGGGCGCAGATCCCCTACGATGTGCTGGGTCGGATCAGCAATCGAATCATCAACGAGGTCACCGGTATCAACCGGGTCGCCTACGATATCAGCA
>JBGCER010000239.1:0-7616 GCA_045106515.1 Myxococcota bacterium | reverse complement strand
GGCTCGCCACCCTGCTGCGCGGCCAAGTGGAAGCGAGCGGCGGCGATGGGCACGAGTGGATATCGCTCACAACCCGCTTAGTACCCTATCATCCGGCCGGAAGGCGCCCGGAGACCAAGGTCCTGCGGCCCGAAGATCCACCCCAGAGCCCCGCTCTGCCTGGCGAGGGGGAGCTGCACGCGGCCCTCGCCGCCTTGCCCACCCACGCCGAGCGCTGGGCGCGCCTGTACGACCGCATCGATGATGCCGAACCCGGCCACCGGCAAGACCCCAACACCCTCGGCGATGCGTACAACCCCGCCACCTGGCTCGGGCCCGATGCAAGCTGGGACGCCATCGCCAAAGGCACCGACGGCCCCCTTCCAGACGCGCTGCGAAGAGCGAGCAGCGCCACGTGGGTGATTGTCGGCGAACCCATCCGACCCGACCTCCCCGACCTGGGCGCCGCCTTGCTCGACGCCCTGGGGGACCGAGGCCAGCGATGGACGCCCCCGCCAGTCGACCCTGACGCAGAGCCGCTCCCCGCAGATCTCATCCCCCTGCGCGATGAGCTGGTGCAGCGGCGAGACGAAGCATTGGCCGACGAGGCCCTGGCCCTCATTGCCCACCTGCACACCCTGGCCCCCGGCTACGGCGACCACGTGGTGCTCGTAGGGATTGGCGATGGCATGCACTGCATCTTGGAGGCCTTGCGCAGCAGCGCCCCACTGCGGGATCAAGTGCAGGCCGTGCTGGGCCTTGGAGCCCGGATTGGTGGCGACCCCGAGCGCACCGACGCCAGGGCGGCACAAGCGTGTCGAGACTGGCTGCTCGGGCAGTTCACCCACGACCACTTCGACCTGGAAGCCGCCCACCAAACCCCGTACATCAGCCTTCAATGGCTCGATCGGGACTGCGCGATTCCCGGCATTGATGGCTTACCCTTACAGAGTGCCCGGTTCCCAACCCCGCCGACTGTGGTGGATGGCCGCACTGTCAAACACCGCTCCATCGAGCCCGTGGACCTGGGCCCGCTGCCCATCGACCCGGAGCTACCACTCGACCGCGTGGCCCTGGCGCTGTGGGGCGTGACCACCACCTGGGGCGTTGCGTCGCGGGGATGAGACCCGACCCCAGAAGGTTTCATCGCCCTGGTACACTGAAGTTCGCGACCCTTTGGCGCGATACGATGATCGCCACCCCGGACTGACTCCTGCGCCTCCTCACGCTCGTCCCCGTACTGATCGCCCTGGCCGCTCCGGTCTCGGCGGCCGACGGCGTGTTCACGGTCTCCACCCTGTCGCGAGCGCGCGAGGCCGCTGGCGAACAAAAGCTGGTGATCGTCTACCTGCATGAGCAAAACAACCCGGACTGCGACTATATGAGCGGCCAGGTGTGGTCCCATCCCGACATCAGCGCCTGGGTGTCGGAGCACGCCATCGCCGCCAAAGTCGACGCCTATAGCTTCCACGGCGCCTCGCTCCGAGGCCGCTACCGCGTCGAACAATCTCCGGCGATCTTGGCCTTTCGCGGCGCTGAAATCGCCAGGCGACACGAAGGCCCCATCGATCCTGACGCCCTCGCCGCTTGGCTAGAGGTCGTGCGCGTGGGCGATGTGCAGATGGCCGACGCCATCGCAGCCCCCGAGCCCGAGCCCGACCCCACCATCGATGTGGACGCCCGACTGGTCCTCGCCCTGTCCGCCGGAGGCCACGAAGCGGCCGCCGCCGAGCTGCTGGACCTGTGGCGAGACACCCAAGGCACCGTGCTGCAAGCCGAGCGTCGACCCCGGGTGGTTCAGGCCCTCAAGCCCCACTTGGAGTCCGACGCCGTCGAGCGGATGGCCGCCCAAGAGCGCGACGCAGCGTGGGCCCGCCACACGCGTAAGAAGACCATGCAGGACCTGCTGGACTGGATGGCGCTCAACACCCTGCTCGATGAAGAAGACAAGACCGTATCCTGGGTCAAAGGCGCACTGCTCAATGGCACCGGCCTGCCGTGGGTGCGCAAAGTCCTAGATGAACCCAACGATCCCATCCTGCCCCTGCTCAGCGAGCGCTCCCAGTGGCACGCGATTGGCAACAGCCTCGGCGATCCCATCCCCACCATCGAGCGCCGGCGCGCCTGGTACGTGGAGAACCGCACCACCATCACCGGCGTGCAGTCCAAAGCCGACCAAGATGCGCTTCGAACCTACCAAGGTGCCGTCGTAGCCGGCCTGCTCGCCGCAGGCCGTGAGCGCGAAGCCAAAGACGCCGCCGAGCACGTGGCGGGCCTCGACCGGCTAGCAGGACCCGCCGCGGTTCGGGTCTCCATCGACGCGGGTCAGGCCCGTCGATGGATGCGGAAGCTGGTGAATCCCGCCAAGAAAGACCAGGTGCAGCTCTCGATGGACCTGACGCGGGCGCTCCAGGGGCTGTAGTCATGGACGTGGACCCGTTCGAAGACCTGTGGGAGCACGTGCGGCTGCTCTCGGACCGCTCCCGCAATGAGCAGATCATCGCCATGCTCGCCCGTCGAGCCCCCGGCAAGGTCGTGGCCGAAATCGGCTGCGGAACCGGTCTATTGTCTGTCGTTGCCGCCCGATTGGGCGCGACCAAGGTCTACGCCATCGAGCCGACGCTGCAGTGGGAGTCCGCCGTCGAGCTCGTGCAGAGAAATGGGCTGGAGCACATCGTGGAGGTGCTGCCCGCCAAAATCGAGGACCTAGAGCCGCGGCCTGTGGACCTGGCCTTCTCCGAGCTGCTCAACGCGGAGCCCCTGGCCGAAGAAGTCTGCGAGGCGATGCAGGTGGCGGCGCGGTGGCTCACCCCCGACGGACGCTTGGCGCCGCGGCGATTGAAGATCTGGGCCGCCTTGATGCTCGAAGAGGAGACCAGCGGCGAGGTCGAGCGCGCGCGGGCTGCATTGACGGCAATCCAAGACCGGTTTGACCTGAACTTGGGCCCGCTCTTCAGCCGGCTACAGGGCCTCGAACCCTATGACTACCTGCGTCCCAACATCAGGCCGTGCGGACCGCCGGTCTGCATCGCCGACCTGGAGCTGGGCACCGAGGCTCGGCCCAAAGACCACGATCTCACCGCCTTCGCCTTCGAAGACCAGCACGTGGGCGCAGCCGCCATCTGGTTCGAAGCCGAGTATGACGACGGCATCGTGCTGCACAACGGACCCGGCACCCCTGGACACTGGGGTCACTTGGTCTGCGCCTGGCCCGAGCCCCAACGCGCCTCAGCCACACAAGGGCTGTCGCTGCGGGTGAGCTTCGAAGATGACGAGTGCAGGATTGAGCCGACCACCGCGGATTGATGGCTCCGTGATCGGCGACTTTTGCGCTACAAACGCCGACGATTAGTTGCTGACGTTGTACATGATGTACTGGTAAATCAGTCCCATCTGCTCGGACTGGTTGGCCGCCACCCGGAAGGTGCTGAAGGCCACGCGGCCTTCGCCGCCGGAGAAGCTCACGAGCAGGGGCACGTCTTCGAGCACGTAGGACTCGGTGCCTTCGCGGTAGCTGACGTCTCCACGCAGGTGCACGCTGACGTAGTCTTCGACTTCGAGCATGGGTGGCCAGACCGGGAGGTCGTACTCGATCTCCACGTCGGCGGTGCCCATGAAGTCTTCGAGGGTGCTGTCGGTGACCTTGGCCTGGAAGTTGGAGTACTCGCCGAGCTGGGCCGCGTTGGGGTCGAGGTCATCGCCCAAGAAGTCGATGGCGTCGGGCCAGACGAGCTCAATATCGTCATAGGCCCAGTCGGAGGCCACCACGTTTCCGCCGTTCCAAACGTACTCTTCGAGCAGCACGCTGACGATTTCTGGGGTGCGGTTGGTGACGTCGGAGCTGTAGAAGATGCCCTCTTCGACGTGGCCGCCGTTGAGGAAGATCACATCGAAGGGCTCGAGGTTTTCCGGACGGGTCAGGAAGCCCTTGAGCTCGTCGAAGTTGGTGCCATCGATGATGGTGAAGTTGATGAAGCCCATCTGGTTGAGCAGACGCTGCATATTGTCGTAGTCACCAGCGACCACGGCGATGTTCATGGCCTGCGGGTCGAAGCACACCGGCTCGGGCACGATGATGTCTTCATTGTCGCGAACCAAGAAGGTCTCGTTGAAGATGACCTGGGCGCCGCTCTGGATGTAGACGGTGTACTCGCGGTTGGGCTCAAGCTCGGGGAGCGTCCAGTAGCCGTCGCGGTCGCTGAAGGAGCGACGCACATCCACGACCTTGCCCGTGTTGTCCGTGATGTTGGTGTAGACCAGGCCATCGGCGAGCCAAGACGCACCGGTGGGGGCGCAGGCACGACCCGAGATGGACCCCGGACGAGGCGTGACCTCGGGCTCGCGGTCCACGTTGATCGTGTTCTCGCTACAACCCATCGACCCGAGAAAGAGGACGGGCAAAACGACGGAAGACAAGAGGGCGCGCATAGGGACTCCAAACATCGACCAAGGGTACCTGTGACTTTGCCGATGGTCAATCGGCAAAATGGGCGCGAGCGAACCTTCTTACGACCGCGTTGACCGGGGTGTGACGACGGCCTGAAGATAGGCATAGAATGCCTCTAGTTCACAGGCTCGGTCCGCCCAGGTACCGGCCTTGAGATTCCGGTCTGCGGATTCGCGAAGGCGCTGCAAGCGCATTGGATCCAACCGCAGGGCGTTCGCCGCACGACACAGCTCCGCCGGCGTCGCCTGAATCGAGCCGGGCCAGGGGTCGACCGCCCCCTGCACGCACAGCGTGGGCAGCCCCATTCCCAGGCTCGTCATCAGCTTCATGGGCACCCCCGCACACCGACGTCGAGGCACCACAGCCACCGCCGCACAGGCGAGGGCATCGAGCTGCTCGGAGAAGTCTCGCGTGCGAGCCACCGCAAGGTGTTCGGGCAGGCGCACGCCTCGCAGCCGCTCGGCGGGATCGTCGGGCGTCACCAGCAGGACCGGGCAGCCCGCATCCGCCGCCTGCTCCAGCCACGCGCCAAGGTCTTGGTAGGCGTCCAAGTTGCCAATATACGCGACCCAAGGCCGATCTTCGATGCCAAAGCGCTCCCGGCCGCGCTCCGCATCTCCGGTGAGCCGCTCCAGCCCCGGCGGCAGGGACATCACCCGCGACGCACCCCACCGGCGGGCCAAGGATTGGCCCCGATCCGACAAGGCCACCACGGCATCCGCGGCCCGCACACAGGCCCGATCCAGCACGGCTCCCGCCGCCACACTCCCCGGCCCACCCAGGGCGGCCTTGGCGCTCGCATACGTCGGAAGCTCCTCGGCGAGGCTCGTGTGCAGGTGGTGCACCAGTGGCGTCGCTCCGCAGAGTCGGGCGATCAGCGGCGCTTCGACGTGGTGCGCATGAACCACATCCCACGGCTCGCGCAGGTCTTGGCGAAGGGCCCGCCACAAGGCCATGCCCAAGGGCAGGCGGCTAGAATGCGGCCCCGACGTCAGGCGTTCTCCGCCCATTGTTGGGCGCAGCCTGCGCACATCCACGCCTTCGGGCACGGGTCCGGAACC
This sequence comes from Myxococcota bacterium, assembly GCA_045106515.1. Lineage (GTDB taxonomy): Bacteria > Myxococcota_A > UBA796 > UBA796 > REDI01. Next base: position 2,129 of record JBGCER010000239.1, on the reverse strand, counting down.
GCCGTGCCAGCACCGCAGCGCCACCTGGTGCCCGCGCTCGGCCAAGGCACCCAGCAGCCCACGCAGGTAGACCTGGGTTCCTTGATGGCTGGGAAACGGCCCAGCGTAGACGTGCAAGATCCGCATGCCGCCTTGGAACACGAGCAGCATCGGTCCGCCACCCACCGGCAAACCGGCTATGGCCAACATCCCCGCTCTCGCCCCTCCTTCCCCGCTACTCCATGTCCCGTCGTATCGGAATTGCCGCCGGCATTTGGGCGGTTGGCATCCTGCTTTCTCGGGTGATCGGCCTCGTGCGCGAGGCCGTATTCGGCCGCGTCGTGGGCGGTGGCACCGATGCCAGCGTCTATTTCACCGCCTTCACGATCCCCGACTTCCTGAACCACCTGCTGGCGGCGGGTGCCCTCTCCATTGTCTTTATCCCGCTATTCAGCAGGTATATCGCCGAAGGAAACGAGGACCAAGGCTGGCGCGCCTTCAGCTCCATCAGCACCTTCGTGGGCCTGCTGGCCGTGGCCGTCACCGCCTTGGCCTGGCTCGCTGTCCCCACATTGGACGCCTACTTTTTCGGACAGGATCTCGACGCCGAGGCCCTGGCCCTGCTCGATGGGCTCACCCGCCTGGTTCTGCCAGCGCAGATCTTCCACGTGCTCGGCGGGCTGCTCTCTGCGGCATTGCAAGCCAAAGATCGGCACGCCCTGCCCGCGATGGCGCCCTTGGTCTACACCGGCAGCATCATCGCCGGCGGCGTCATCGGTCACGTCTATGGCATGGGTCCGTGGGGCTTCGCTTGGGGCGTGGTGGTGGGCAGTGTGATGGGTCCCTTCGGCCTGCCGCTCATCGGATGTTTGCGCATGGGCCTACGTTATCGGCCCCGATTGGCGTGGGACCAAGACCTCAAAACCTATCTGTGGCAGAGCCTGCCCATCATGCTGGCCTTCAGCATCATCATGTGGGACGACTGGCTAATTCGGTTGATTGGAGTTGGTATTTCAGACAGTGCCATCGCCACTCTGAGCTATGCCAAGCAGATCATGCGCGTGCCCATGGGCGTGTTCGGCCTCGCCCTAGGCGCCGCCGCCTACCCCACCTTGGCGAGGCTGGTGAATCAGGGACAGCTGGGCGATGCCTACACCACATTGTCCCGGTCGCTGCGGCAGATGCTGGTGCTCGCCTTGGGCGCCCAGGTCGCGTTTACCGTCGCGGGCGAAGAGATCGCGCGGGTGATCTACGGGGATCGCTTGGTGGTGGGACAGCACGAGGCCATCGGCCAGGCCTTGGCTGTGTTCAGCCTGGCTCTGTGGGCGTGGGCCGCCCATAGCGTGCTCGCACGGGGCTTTTACGCCATGGGCAAGACCTGGATTCCGTCCCTGCTCGGATCTGGGATTGTGTTGCTCGCGTGGCCGCTCTACCCGCTGCTCGGAGGTTGGCTAGGCACGACAGGCCTGGCCGTCGCCAGCACCCTGGCTGTGTCCACCTATGTGCTCGGTTTGGCCTTGTGGCTGCGCCGGAGCATGAAGGAAGGCACCGACCAATATGGAGCGTATATCGTGCGGATTATTCCAGCCGTTGCCATTGCCATCGGGGCCGGCTGGGCCGTGCGATGGGGCTTGGGCGCCGTGTTCGACGGGGGCCTGGTGGCCCTGCTGAACGCGTCCATGGCTGGCACCGCGCTGTCCGCCGTCGCCGGAGAGATCGCCGCCCTCACCCAGGGTGCGGTGTTGTGTTGTTCGGCCCTGCTGGTCTACGGCGGCGCCGTCCTGGCCCTGCGTGTGCCGGGCGCCATTGAGGTGGTGTCGCTCATCCGCCGGAAGTTGGGCCGATGAGCGACATGCCCAAGGGTGCAGGCCTGATTTTGATGGCCTTGTGGTCCTTGGTGTTCGCCAGCAGCGCCCAGTTCCTGATCGTCACGCCGCTACTGCCCGAAATCCGCGATCAGTTCGGCGTGGCCGAAGGCTGGCTCGGCCTGCTCATCACGCTGTATGCCGTGGGCGTCGGCGTCTTCAGCCTCATCGCCGGGCCCGTGTCCGACCGGTTCGGCCGGCGCATCGTCTTGGTGGTGGGCTCCATCGGCATGACCATCGCCCTCAACATCGGCTACGACAACTTTGAGAAGTTGCTCGACGGCG
>JBGCER010000238.1:0-5686 GCA_045106515.1 Myxococcota bacterium | reverse complement strand
CCTCGGTGCGGCTACGCGCGGTGTAGACGTCGAACCCTTCACGCTCGAAGAAGCGGCGAAGGGTGTCGGTCAGCGCGATTTCATCCTCGACGAACAGAATCCTGGGCATCCGGTCAAGCTCCTGCCCCGGTTGGGGGCTGCAGGGGGAGATCGATCACGAACGTGGTTCCTTCCCCGGGGGCACTCTCGACAGCGATGGTGCCACGGTGCGCCTCGACAATGTACCTTACGATCGTCAAGCCGATGCCAGTACCCTTTTGTCGGCGCACAGCGGCGGACGAAGATCGAAAGAAGTCTTCGAAGATCCTCGATTGATCGTCGGAGGAGATCCCCATCCCTCGGTCGGCTACGCGGATCTGCATGTGCGCATCTGTCGCGCGCGCCTTCACCCCAAGCCAGTTGCCATCGGCGCCATACTTGGCCGCGTTGGACAACAGGTTGGTGAGGACCTGGCTGATGGCCTCTCGATCGATCCACACGACGGGCAGATCATCCGGCACGTCGACCTCGACTTTCATGCCCACGCTCTGCAGTTGGGTTCGGTGGGTGTCGACGGCGTAGTAGATGAGCTCCGTCACATCTTCGGGGCGGAAGGTGTACTTTTTGGCTCCGCGCTCGATGGCGGCGAAGTCCAGCACATTGTCGACCAGCCGGGAGAGGCGCTCGGCCTCCCTCACGATGGCGTCATAGTGGGCCTGGCGGTCGTCGGCGTCGAACACCAGGTCTAGCTGTAGCGCCTCGCCTTTGAGCCGGATCTGCGTGATGGGGGAGCGCAGCTCATGGGACACGTTGGCGGCGAAGTCCGTCTTGATGCGGGCCGCGGCCAGCTCACGGGTCACGTACCGGACGGTGACGGCCACACCGACCACGCTGGTCGCCAAGGCGAGCAAGATGATGGCGATCCGAGCGAACGTGCGGTTCCGACGCTCCTGAGCCAATTTGTCTGGGTTTGCCGCCGCCACCCGAACCGCGTGCATCGGCAGTCGGTCCAGCGGCTGGCGGAAGACCGCGCTGCCGAGCGGTCCCTGGTCGACCCGGCCGACGGATGCGACCAGATCCGCGTCCAGCGCCGCGAGGCGGGTGGCGGTGCGCCGGAGCCGGGAGAGGATCTCCTCTCGATCGAACGCATAAATAACGAGCTCTTTCCCGGTGTTTCGGACGGCCCATAGCGCCGGTGACGACGCGCTGGGGCGGTAGACGAAGCCTTGGGCTGGCGACGGGGGACTGGCGGTCAGGTCCGTCATCTCGTCCGCGAGCCGTCCCGACCAGAAGAGTTGGGCGTCTCTGCGTTCGAGTCGCCTCCTGGCTCGCGAGATCCATGCGGTATCGACGCCGGGATCCGCCGACTTGAGGTCCTCCAGGCGGTCTAGGGCACGGCGTGCGACGGTGGGTTCGCCGCCCTCGAACAGGGTCCACCGGGCGTCGTCGATGAGGTCTTGGGCGAGTTCACGCAGGGCGAAGCCATCGTTTCGTTTGACGGCGGCAAGTTCTGCCTGGTTGAGTCGCGCGATGTCGCCGATCCGGAAGCCCCGGGGGTCGCGAATCGTGCCGTACTCTCCGATAACGTCGGCGTAGACACCCCCGTCATCGCCTAGCGCGACCCGATTTCGTGCGGCGGCCATCGCGGCTTGGGCTTGGAGGCGCGTGCTGGTGGTGAATTGTTCCGCCTGCTCCAGGAGCTCGGCGGCGTGGTCGTGGCGCCCTTCCCGCTCCGCGACCATGCCCTCTCGCCACGCTCGGTCATAGGCGGCGTTCGGGGGCGGCTCATCGTCGACCTCGACGATGTCGAAGGGCTCGGTGATGCGACCGGTGGCGTCCAATGCGTAGGCAGCGAGCAGGTGGGGGGCCAGATCATCCAGGCCAGTGACGGGCTTGACGTTGCGTAGGAGTCTTCGTTCAACCTGTGTTTCGAAGCGATCGAAGAGCTCCCGTTCCTCGGCGTGGACCTGCTCCATGATGACGGTCGTCCGCGGAGCCAGATCGGCTTCGATCGAGGCTGTGGACTGCTGAATGCTCGCGAGGGCAAAGTAGGCCAGCAGGAGCACTGGGAGCACGATGAGCAAGCCGAACGTGAGCACGAGCTGGATGGCTCGTACATAGCGGCGCGCGTCGTGCACCGTCCGCGTCTGAAACACGCGCTCGACCAGCGGCGTGAGCAGGTGGGGGCGGGGAGGGGGCATGGGTCGAACCATACTCCGGCTGTTGGCCATAGACGCAAGAAACCCCGACCGCAGTCCACGCCCGTGTTGAGGGCGTGGCATCCGGTCGGGGTCACACGGTTCAGAACTAGGTTTGAGCCTAGTCCTTGGTCGCGAGGGCCTCGGTCAGCGAGGTCTGCTCGGAGCAGTCCATGCTGTTGTCATCGCGCAATCGGCACATCAGGAGCTTGCCCTTGGTGCTGAAGCAGAGACCGCCACTGCACTTTCCTTCCCAGTAGCCAACGTAGAGTTGGGCCTTACCGAGCTGATCCCACTCTTCGGCGGTGATCGTGCGGAGCGTGCGGAGGCATGCGGTGGAGCCGAAGGCGACGAGCGCCAACAGGAACATGGTGGTGAAGCGTTGCATGCTAGAACCCCGTGGACCAGAAGTTGACTGTCAGGACATTGTCCAGGACCATCGTCGACTTACAGTTGGTGGCCTTGCCATCATTGAGATCGCAGACCTGGATGTAGAAGTTCATGATGTCTGGGCTGTTGGAATCACCACCGACGGAGCCTGTGTACTCGATTGTCTCGCGAGCGACCTTGGCGGTGTCAGGAATGAAGTAGTCCCGGACGAGGAACTTTGGAGAGCATGCTGCGGTGGCCAAGACCACTGCCGCGAGCCCGAATAGGGTAATACGGTTCATGGGGCCTCCTAGTAGCCTACGGTGAAGCGGCATTTAATCTTTTCGCCTTCTTCGTTCTTGACGTCGCAGAGCTTGACGCAGTCAAGCTTGTCGCCGTCATTCCGGCACTCGTAGTAGACGTCTTTCACCAAGGCGAAGACGACGTAGTACTTGTACTCGAGGGCGTTGACGATGGACGAGGGACGGCCGGCATCCGTTTGGATGGGCGTGTCGTCGACCGCGTAGACGTAGCGGTAGGTGCACGCTGACGAGAGCATGGTCAGGCTAAGCAAGATTGGCGCGAGGTACTTCATCATCATCCTCACTGGCCAGGCTTACGGAAGATAAGTTCCATCTTCCGGCAGTTTGAGAGAGAGCCATCGTCTGCCCGCTGACACTGGACGATGCCAGTCTCGGGGAAGAGGAAGCTGCGTTTTACGTAGGTGACCTTGGCGGTGGTCGGCGTGAGTGCAACGTCGGTGACGACGCGTGGCCCGCAGGCCGACGCTCCGATCACCAGCGCACCCAGCACGACGGACCCGACAGGGCCTGTGAGCTGCATCCAGTGCATTGAACCTCCAGAGAGTCCCGGTAAACCGGGGTGACGCCGCGCACGCTAGGACAGGCACGCAACGGGGTCAAGGGACGTCATAGGCGGTGACGTTCTTCGACATGGACCCAGATAAGCCGAGGCTGAAACGTTGTGGTCGGCCTAAACGAATGCTTGAATGCCGGTAATCCAGCGACCAATGATCAGGTTGTGGATATCGTGGGTGCCTTCGTAGGTGATCACCGACTCCAAGTTCGCCATGTGCCGCATTACTGGATATTCATCTAGAATGCCGTTTGCACCATGAATATCACGGGCGACGCGAGCGATTTGCAAGGCGATGTCGACGTTGTTCATTTTGGCCAGGCTGATCTGTTCGTGGAACATCGTTCCGTCGTCTTTCATCTTCCCAAGGCGCCAAGCGAGCATCTGGCCCTTGGTGATCTCGCGGAGCATCCACGCAAGCTTGTTCTGCACCAGCTGGAATCCAGCGATGGGCTTGTCGAACTGAATGCGCTCCATGCTGTACGTCTTGGCCGCGTGGAAGCAGGCCTGCGCAGCACCCAGGGCTCCCCAGGCGATGCCGTAGCGCGCGTTGTTCAAGCAGGAGAATGGGCCGCGTAGTCCCTTGACGTGGGGCAGCAGGTTTTCCTTGGGCAAACGCACGTTGTCGAACACGAGCTCGGACGTGACCGACGCTCGAAGGCTGTGCTTGCCCTTCATCTCAGGTGCGCTGAATCCTTCCATGCCTTTTTCGACCAGGAAGCCACGGATCACGCCATCGAGCTTGGCCCAGACCACTGCGACGTCCGCGAGGGTGCCATTGGTGATCCACATCTTGGCTCCGTTGAGCAAGTAGTGGTCGCCCTTGTCTACCGCCTTGGTCACCATGCCGCTGGGGTTGCTGCCGTGGTCGGGCTCGGTGAGACCGAAGCAGCCGATCGCTTCGCCCGAAGCGAGCTTCGGGAGCCATTTTTGCTTCTGCTCTTCCGTGCCGAACGCGTGGATGGGGAACATGACCAGGCTGCCCTGCACGCTGGCGAAGCTACGAACGCCAGAGTCGCCGCGCTCCAGTTCTTGGCAAATGAGGCCGTAAGAGACGTTGTTGAGGCCGGGACATCCATACCCTTCAAGGTTGGCTCCCAAGAAGCCCATTTCGCCCATTTCGCGCGCGAGCTCTACCGGGAACGTGCCGGCCCTCGCATGCCCTTCGATGATGGGGATGATCTTGTCGTCAACCCAAGACCGGACGGCGTCGCGGATGGAGCGTTCCTCCTCCGTCAATAGGGCGTCGATGTTGTAGAAGTCGAGACCTTCGTAGCGCGCCATGGCATCCTCACGTAGACGCGCGGTCTATCGGTTGTGCGTCGTCGCAACAAGACCCTGCAACCACGGGAGCAAGCTTGGACGGCATTGCCATCGTCAACGGTGTGAAGTTGCCCGTAGACCAGGCGGGTGTTTCCGTACTTGATCCTGGCTTTACGGTCGGCTGGTCTGTCTTCGAGACCATGGTCGCCGCCGGTGGGGTGCCCGATAATCTCTCGGCGCACCTCGATCGGCTGGAGCTGTCTTGTGATGAGGCGGTCGTCCCCATGCACGATCGAAAGACCCTCGAATTTGAGTCGCATCGAGCGGCAGAATCCGTGGAGGGCGCCAGCCGAGTCCGGATCACCCTGACCGCAGGCGGTAGCCGAATCGTGGTCGCCACACCCTTGGATGCGACCCGCAGACATCGCCCCGTCACAGCTGCCAGGGGAATCTGGCGCGAGGATCCCTACTTAGAGGGTTCGGTCAAGCACACGAGCCGCGCCAGCTGGATGGTGGCCATCGCCCGCGCCGAAGTGGACGAGATCCTCTTGGTCGACGGTCAGGGCCGCTTTGTGGAGGGCACCACCAGCGCCATCTTGGCGGTCATCGATGGTGTGGTCTGGACGCACCCCGCCGACGGACGCATCTTGGGATCGACCTCGTGCCAACAGCTCTTGAACCGGGCCGACGCGCTGAGCATCGAGGTCCGACGTGAAGCGCCCGATGCCGCCGGTCCATGGGACGGGCTCTACATCGCATCGGTGAGCCGCAACATCGCCCCGGTCACCCTGCTCGATGGGGAGCGGCTGCCGGGATGGGATCCGGTCGGTCGTCGCTTGGCGGGTATCCCGCACCGCTGATTTTCTTGGCCTTGAACGCCTAGGAAAACAAGATTGGGTCCATGCATGACTCGTCGCCCGTCTGGATGGCCTTGCCCTTGGCGATGGCTTCGGGAAGCAGATTGTGCACGAAGAACTTGAGGTTGAGCACCTTTCCGCGCA
>JBGCER010000237.1:0-7532 GCA_045106515.1 Myxococcota bacterium | reverse complement strand
GTAGCCATAGGGGGCGTCGATGACGTCGACGCGGTCGAAGTCGAGTTCGGTGTAGCCGGTGTCTTGCATGAACACGCCGTTAGCCAAGATGGTGACGGGGCCGAGGCCCTCGTAGCCAATCTTGCCTTGGATCACGCGGGTGCCGCCCTTTCGCTGGGGGGAGTGCATGTCCATGGTGACACCCGACCAGCCCAGGTAGTTGGTGGGGTGCAGGCCCAAGTAGCGGTTGGCGATGAGGCCATCGATGTGCCGGCCCTTCATGCCGACGTAGCCGTGGCTGTATTGGAGCCCATCTGCGGCGTATGCCGCACCCAAGGACTCGAAGTAGGTCAGGCGTGCGGTCACGCCGCCATCGTTGGCGTCGGCCGGCAGGACCACGCCCGCACCCCAGGCGAAGCCCGTTGTGTTGACGTCATAGACGACCTCTTCCTTGCGATCTTGACCGGTTGAAGCCTCGAACTGTCCGTAGACCTTGACGGGTCCCGCCTCGGCCTGGGCGCGCACACCGGCGTTCATCACCCAGTCATTATCGGCGAAGTTGCCGAGTTCTCCGGCGTAGGAAATGTCTGCGCCTGTGCCGGGCGTGCCATTGCGTCGGGCGCCACCCGCGCCGACGGCGGTGAAGAACCCGTAGGCGGTCGCCTGGACGGGCAGGCCTTCCCGTTCGAGGGTCAGCGTGGCGCCGTGGCGGGTGCTTCGGGTCTTCCCGCGGAAGTTCCACGGGCTGGACGTGGACTGGGAGAGGTAGCCCGCGAAGGTGATGCCATCGGTGTTTGGGGTCGAGGCGACCACATCGACCGGGATGAGGGTGAGGCGACCGAAGCCCTTGATGGGCACATCGACTCGGATCATGTCGTTGATGTCGGCCAGCACGTAGTCCCGCGTGCCTGCGAGGTTGCCGATCTCGAACGGCTGACGACCCATCCGCAGGTGCACGCCATCTTCGCCCCATGGGTGGTAGTCCACGAAGAAGCTGGTGAAGTAGATCCATCCGCCGAAGGTGTTGGTGCCGCCGAGCTGATCGGTGCCCCATAAACCACGGTGGTTCACACCGACGGTGAGCTCCACATCGTCGTCGACCTCGTAGTCGAGCTGTGCGCCCATTCCCGAGAAGGCGAAGCCCGACCGGTCGTCCGAGTCCAGAATCGCCTGGTCGTCACTCTCATCGAGCGCGCGAAAGTCCAGGTTATTCGTCTCGTGCCACTCAAGGTCGAAGGTGAACCGCGTCTGCAGCCCCTTAATCTTCTTCTTGAGCGGGTTGGTGCTCTTTTTGTACTCAAGGTCGTCGTTGTCGTTCTGCTCGGCGGTGGTCTCGGCCGTCGAAGTCGAGTCTTGGGCCAAGGCTGGCGCCGCGAGGCTCAAGCTCAAGGCAAACCAGGGGAGGCACCGGCTCTGAAGGAGCGGAGCAAAAGATCGAGTTGCGCTCATGGATATCACTCAGGGAAAGGAGAGAACGCTAGTTGGGACAGGGCTCGTCGCCCTCGACAATGGCGAGCTGACCGATCCGCATGATCACGATCGTGTACTCGCTGAAGCTGTACTGAACGGGCCCGGTGGCGCAGAGTTGCGTGCCGGGCTCCGGGTAGACGCGGCGTCGGTTGAGCTCGGAATCCAGGTTGATGAACACGTCAGCACCATCGTCGGTGGTGAGCGTGAACTGGCCGAAGGTGTCGGGCTCTGTGGACATGACCCCGCGGACGCGGCGGGTCTCGCCGATGTCGTCTTTGCCAATGCCCGCTTGGGACCATTGGTAGTAGAGGGGTCGGGCCTCTCTGGAGATCTCCAGCACATCGTGGGCGTAGATCATGTTGAAGTCGAAGTCGGTCCGCACCGCTCGAACGCGCAACTTGACCCGGTCACCCACGTCGAAGTGGGCGACCTTCGAGTCGCCCGCTACGAAAATGCCGCCTGTAGAATCTTCAATGAAGAAGTTTCCATAGTATTTTTCGTCGGATCGATTGCAGCCGGACAGCTTCATGTACCAGCGCGGATGAAGGGTCACGATACCTTCGATGTCCATGGGCAGCTGGCGGTCTTCGGTCCCCTCACACCCATTGGCGGGCACGTAGCCGTCACCCGGTGCGAACTTGGGCGTCTCGGCGGGGTACAAATCTTGGAGCAACGTACCGATGCCATCGGAGTCGCCGGGCAGATCTGCGTAGGGGGTCTCGGTGTATCGAATGGCTTCCTGCACGTCGTACGGCTGGGTGGTGGGCCAGGCGTCGGAGACGTCGCGCAGCTCACCGGGCTCGCCTCTACAGGCGGCCACAGCGAGTAAGAGCGGCAGGTAGCGGCGCATTAGAACGGGCCGCCGACCGAGTCGAAGTCGCTGATATTGAACTGGAGTTCGCCGGCGAACTGGCCCACGGGCGCGGCCACGGGCAGGCAGTCTCCGACGATGTAGTCCTTGCGGATGCGCAGGGCGTACTCGTTGCCATTGGTCTCGAGGGTGTAGCAACTGGCGCTGCCGCACGGCTCACGGACTTCGGCGACGCGCGCCCAGATGCGGGCCACTTGGCGACCGTGGTCGGCGTAGGTGAGCTTGGTGCCGTCGGTGGCGTCGACCACGTAGACAGGCTGGGTAGCCTCGTCGTGGATGACGAAGTCATCGAGGCCGATGATCTCGAGCTCGCCGGCGTAGTTGGTCAGCTTGGAGACGCTGAATGACACGACCGAACCTGCGGGTAGGGCGGTGTATTCCTCGGGGATGACGATATCGTCTTCGAGCTCCCGGTTGTCGTAGGTCCGCAGGGCGGCGTTCTTGTCGGCGAACCAGAAGGTGGACGGGAAGATGCCCTCGGGCACGAAGTTCGACACGGTGACGACGGCTTTGGTGACCTGTAGAGGCGGGTCAAAGGTGACATCTTCGCCGTCGGCCGGGGCCTGGTCCAAGATCGCCTGAATGCCGGCGTCGTTGGTGTACGGATTGGTCGTGGTGACCTCGGATGCTTGGAGGGTTCCCCAGAAGCTGGTGTCTGTGGGGCCTCCATCGCAATCGAATCCGGTATCGGTATCCGTGTCGGTGTCCGTATCGGTATCCGTGTCGGTGTCCGTATCGGTATCCGTGTCGGTGTCCGTATCGGTGTCAGCGGGGTTGTCGTCTCCTGGTGCTGTGCCCCGACAGGCAGGCATCAGGCCAATGATCAACAAGGGCAACAAGGCGGCACTACGCATGGGCTCCTCCCAGGGGCTCGCGGGGGCGTCTTGTACCCAGCGCGCGCCCGCCTCGCACGGATCACATGCGGAACCCTTCGTGCCGGTTGCGTTTCGGAGCCCGACCAGCGCGAGATACTCGTGAAAGAATCGGCTTAGAAACAAAGTTTGTGATTTGCACTCTGTCGTTGCACTGAGAGAGGGTCTAGGGCGGAGCACCACAAGGTCCGCCCGTTGTGACTATGCTCCGGAGCGTCTTCAAGGGTTCTGATACATGTCCGAGAGTCGTCCGCAGCACTTCCCGCCTGGCCTTCCCGTTGGTGAGTCCTACACCATCGAGGGCTTGGTCCGTCTGGCCGAAGGCCGGATGTTCTACCTTGCGAACGATGTCCGGCCCGATCGCCCCGACGTTGAAAGCCAGGGGCGTCGCTTCTTGCTCTCCACGCGCTGGGTCGCGGATGGCTTTGCGGCCTACGAGCAGTTCGCGGCGCGCGGCCTGACTCACCCCGGTCTCGCTCCGCCGGTCGATGTATTTCGCCATGAAGGCCAGCTAATCAGCGTGGTGCCCTACAACGGCGAAGGCCTTCTGCTCGATGAAGCGGCCCCACTTCCCAACGCGCGCATCTTGGATGTGGCCCAAAGAATTGCGGGCACCCTGGCGTTCCTGCACGTCAACGGCGTGCGTTTGGGACCCATCGGCCGCGCCAACGTCCTCATCTCGCCCGACAACTCGGTGCGCCTGTTCGATGTGGATGTGGTGAGCGTGTCGGACCAGCCCGTGCCGGATGGCGTTCGTGGCGCAGAGATCGACGCGCTCGGCGAGCTGCTTCGTCGCTATTGCAACGTCGAGGCCGAAGCCCTCGCCCAGTTCCTGCGGATGGCGGTTGAAGGAGAGTACCCGTCTCCCGCCCAGTTTGGGCGCGCAGTAGAGAAGCGGTTCGAGTCTCTGGAGAGCATCCACTACCCGCCGCTGGTGGGCGCGATGACCGACGTTGGGCTGACCCGTCAGCTCAACGAGGACAACTGGGGATGGCGCAAGCTGTCCAAGCGCGCGACGCTCTACGTGGTCGCCGATGGCATGGGCGGACACGACGGTGGTGAGGTCGCTAGCGACTTGGCCGTAGAGACCATCTGCGCCGTCGCCCAGAAGGCCGAGGCGCTGAGCCCGCCCGACGAGGCGGGTCTCGAAGAGCTGTTGGACAATGCCTTCCAGACGGCGAACAACACCATCAAGGAACAGGCTGAGATCAAGCACACGGACATGGGAACCACCCTCGTGTCCATGCTGCTGCTTGAAAACCGGGTTGCCTACGTTGCGAATGTTGGTGATTCTAGGGCGTATATGCTCCGAGGCGAGACGCTTCACCAGGTCAGCGATGACCACAGCTTGGTCGCGAAGATGGTGGAGCGAGGCCGGATCACCGCCGAAGAAGCACGGCACCATCCGCACAGCAATATCCTTCTTCGGACCGTGGGAACTGAGCGCGACGTGGATATCGATATCTTCCGCGTCGAGGTCGAACGGGGCGACAAGATCTTGATGTGCTCGGACGGATTGTGGGGCGAGGTTGAAGATCGCGACATGGAGTCGATCCTCAATACCTACAGCGACCCTCGGATGGCCGCTCGGGAGCTGGTTCGCGCGAGTCACCACGGTGGCGGCAAGGACAATGTGACCTTGATGATCGTCGAAGTACCCTAGGCTACTTTGAAGGTTCGAACTGTGAAGTTGCGCCGAGCTAGTCGGCTCCTTCGCTGAGGTAGCCCGCGTTTTTCAACGCGCCCAGGAGCTCCGGGTCGTATCCGGACGAAGGCGTGTCGTCTGCGCGGGGCTGAACGACGAGGGACCAGCTCAGGCTCACGGATGTGCCCCTGGACCAGACGTGGCTCATGAGCGGGTCTCGCAAACCATCTGGGGCGGGCCGCTGGCCAAGGTCCACCGGGTAGACCGCGGGGCGGGGGTCCATGCCCTGCTTCACCGCGACCAATAGGGGTGCCGAGTCCATTCCGCTGGCGGGTAGGGCGAACACCTCGCGCTGGCCTTGCCAGCGAGCGGGGGCTTGAATGCGGACGGAGCCGTCTTCGAGTCGCTCCGCCGAGAGTCCTGGCACCCCCATCGCGTCCTGCCCGAGCCAGACCGCGGTGAACGGCGAGGCCCCGTGCAGGGTGATGTCCACGGCTTCGGAGCTCCTGTCCCGCAAGGTGTTGACCACCACGCGCAAGGGGCCTGCGGTGGCGCCGCCATGAGCCGCGCTCAACCGAGCGTGCCACTCGGCCCGTCCGTCTTCAGCGAGAATGTCCGCGAGCTCGTTCGGGTCGGTCGATAGGTCGTGCACCATCTCCCTGCCTGCGTGGCTGTGGAACTTCCGGGCGCCGGTCACCACGCCCCACCGCTCCATTCCATACAGCGGGTGGCCGAGGGGTAGGTCGCGTAAATTTAGGTTTGATGTCGCTTTACCGCCATCGTCTTGGGGTAGTAGGGACTGGCCGATGGTGTGTGGGGGCGCGGGCACCTGGGCCCACTGCAACACGGTCGGTGCGATGTCCATCAGGCTGACGTTCGACTCCAGCCGAGTCGCAGGGATGCCGGGTCCTGCGACGATGAGCGGCACGCGGACCACCTCTTCGTAGAGCGAATGTCCGTGCTCAAAGGCCCCGTGGTCCCAGAACTCTTCGCCATGGTCACTGAACACGACCACCAGATCGTCGGGGCGCAGGTGCTTCGACAGGCGCTCGAGCTGTTGGTCGACGTGGAGGATGTTGTTGTCGTACCGATCTTGAATCCACGTCCGAACCGCGGGAGACTTAGCCTTCTTTAGGACGGTGGAGCGTGAAAATTCGTCCTTCCAGCCCCGGGGGGTCGGGCCGGCGAAGGTCGACCTGAGCGCCGGGGGCTCGGTGTAGGGCAGGTGGGGATCCATGAAGTGCAAGACGAGCAACCCATCACGGTCGGTGTGGGTGTCCAGCCACGCGATGCCCCGATCCACCTGCTTTGACGCACCCACCTGCAGGTCCATGGTGTGATCCGAGAAGCCACGTGTCATGCCATACCGGTCTGACAAGAACATATTCGTGGCGTAGAAACTGGTATGCCATCCGTTCGAACGAAGGGTCTCGGCCAATGTTGGGCCGCGGTTGTAGTCCGCTGGCCGAGCTCCGGAGAGGGCCGAGCGGGCCGAAGGCAAGGTCCACGGCGCCACCGATCGCGCGCGGGTGGCGACCAAGCCGCGGCCGGCCAATGCCGTCAAGTACGGCGCTGTGTTGCGTTCATATCCATAGGCGGGCAGGTGGTCCGGCCTAAGAGTGTCGACGAAGAGCATGACAATGCGCTTGGGTCGACGGGACCGCGACGCGATGGTCGGCCCTCCGAAGAGCACGTAGTCGTACCGGCTGTTGGCCTTGCTGAGGGTCTCAAACGCCAGCTGCACGGTGCGTCCGGCCCACGTCGACAGATCGACGATGACCGATGGGGCCGCGCCCTCCTCGACCACCGAACCCGTCCAGATGACTGTATCCTTCCCGCCTTCGAGCAGTCGAATCCGCAGATCTGCCCCATCCCCGGGCGCCAGGTCCCGGAACTCGGGCGGTACGAGGATGGGCGTGAAGTGCAGCTCCCCAGCGGTGGGGATGGTCACTTCGACCTTCGCGGTCGCGGGGGCGGGCAGAAAGAGGCCTTCGTGGGTGTCGTCGCCGATCTGCATCCGGGCTTGAACGAACGCGTCCGGGTCCGAGTTGCCGGAGAATGCGAGGTTTAGACTTGACTCTCTGGCTTGGGCGCTCGGGTCGATGAGGAAGAGCGTGCCCGGCTCGCGGTCTTGGCCTGTGCGGTCCGTCAGCGTCAGCGAGGTGGCGTCGAGGGTCCAACTCCTGCGACTGCTGGCCTCGCGGCTGAACGGCAGGGGCCGCAGCGTCTCGTCGAGCACCGTCATGGAGGGCGGCGGCCGAAAGAAGTGTCTCGCCCTTGGGCGAACGGGCAGAATAGCCTTGAATCTAAGTGCATTGTTGGAAGCGACGCGCTCCCATTTTGAGATCGCGACGCGGCGGGGCGGGGGGGTGCCGTCTCGGTTGTCGCGGGGCAGGGACAACGAGAGGAAGGGAACGTGATCCACCGCGATGCCGGCTTCAGGCTGGTCTGTGGGCGTGGCTCGCGGCGTCGATCCGAGCGTGCAGCTGGACCAAAAGCAGGCCGCGATGAGGATTGTGGCGGGGGACTGGCGTGGCATCGCGGCTCGGACTAACCGGGTGGGCTGCTCCTGCGTGGAATGCGCCTTCTCGATCCGGCCCACCCGGGTCATTCCGAGGGCGGATCCGACGGGGGGTGAACATCGGTGACGTTCGGCGACACTGCACCCCCAGCAAGCCCCCTCTTCCCTCCCGCC
>JBGCER010000236.1:0-2750 GCA_045106515.1 Myxococcota bacterium | reverse complement strand
TGCCTTGATGGGCCTTTCGGCATCTCCAGCGATGGCCCAGGACGACACGCTCCAGAGCTACTTGCAACCCTTTGATGCCGTCGCCGACATGGGTCACGCCCGTGTGATGTTTGCTTCACAGGCCGAGTACCTCTCGCAGCTGACCACGACGTCCCCCGCAGTAACCCTGCAGGTGAACGACATGATCTACAGCGGGTCCTTTGGAGCCCCATTTCAGCAGGGCGACAGTGGCTTCGCCGGGCTGACCTCTATGCCCGGCACTGTCTTTGGAGTCACCCAGACCGCAGTGGTCGGCGCAACCACGATCGAAGACCGTCTCCTTTGGTCTCTAGACTTCCAAGACGAGTACCTCGAAGCCGGAATCCCCGCTGGCGCGATCGAATCCTATGCCTTCACAGGAGATATCGGCGGCCAAGGGATGTGCGTCGGCATCATGACTCGAGTCGACCTCCAAGCCCTCGGTGCACCGGGAACTTCCGGGCCCGGGGAATGGAGCATCGACACCTACGTGGCGCGAACTTTCATCGACTCGGAGATCATCGCACCGTGGCTTGTGGGCGGCTTCGTTGCCCGGTACGTCAACGATGGCTTCGACAGTTTCAGTCAGGACTTCGGAGGCATCGCTGGTTGGATTGAAAACCAAATGGGTGGCTTTGATACCGACGGCGACGGCGGGGCCGGTGGCGACGGCGATGGCACGGCAGGTGGCGGCATTGAAGATTGCCTTCAGCAGGCCCTAGAAAAGATGCGCACCGACATGAACGATGCTTGGATGGATTACCGCACAGCGGTCAATCCTCAGGAAAAGGTCATCAACTTCGGCGATCCCTGGGCGGAGATAGGAGTCGGCGCCGGGATTGGAGCTGCCGGCGGTAGCGTGGCCCCTGGGATCGGCACCGCCGCTGGAGCTGCCTTGGGCGCCATCGCCGGAGGCGTAGCTGGGCTTTGGTCTTGGATAGCCGGTGACGTCCCGAGTGACGAGGAGTTTCAAGAGGCCCTCGACATCATCAAGCACAATCAAAAGAAACTTGCAGAGCGTCAATGTGAGATCATCAAAGAGACGGGGCAAGCCGTCAAAGACTGCTTCGCCGAACACGCTCCCGAGCTGGCCGATTGGGCCGGAGCTCACGTGGACATCTGGGTCATGGAGCAAGGCTGCTAGACCTGGAATAGGCGCTAAGCATTCCAAGATCGAGTAGGAGTGCGGCAGGCGTGGTCGTTCGGAGCGTTTTGGAAGCGGAGCCTGCCACTAGTCAGGTGAGCATTCCGAAACGCCCCGGACGGCCGTCCTCGGCTAGTTGACCACGTGCACGGCGTAATACACCGTCACCGTGCTCGGGATGTTGTAGCCGTAGACACGCAGATCCCAAGTACCCGTATAGGAAGGATTGTTCGCGATGGCATGCTCAAAGACAGACGGCCCGCTCGTGCTCGAATCACGGGTGATGTTGTAGTGATCGCGGATGTAGAGGTCGACGTCTCCGTGGGATGCACCCTGGTCTTCCGCCCACCACAGAGTCGCGCGCACTTGGGTCGTGCCCGCAGGCACGTTGAAAGAGATCACTTCGTTCTCATGGTGAGAGACGTTCCGTGAACCGGTGTAGAAGGTCCCGCCCAAGGGCAGCTCGAACGGACCGACGCCTTGAACGTTGTTGAATTGCCCCCAGGCACGGGTCCCACCGTTGATGAGAGAAGCGTAGATCTTGCCTCCGTTGGCCGCGGTGCGGGCTGTCATGTTGAACCAATCGGCAAAGACCGAGGCCGCTCCAGCGGCAAAGGGGGTGGCGCCACTGGTCCCACCAAAGTTGTTGATGGTCGTGCTCGAAGCCGTCGACGCCGTGTCCGCGTTGGTCGGGGCTTGGACTTCCGGCTTGTAACGGTTGTCCGGGGTCGGTCCTTCACTCTGATAGCTCTGGTGAGCCAGGCTATCGACGTCGTAGGCACCGATTCCGAGGGCCTTGTGGGCGATGGCCGGTGAGTTGACCGTCCCGGAGTTGGGTCCGTTGTTGCCGTTGGCCGCGATCGTGATCGAACCCGAGTCGAAGGCGCTGTCCGCTGCACTGGCGATGGAACCGCTATCGCTCTGACCGGACTGCATCTCGGCCACGATGATCTGATCACCCCACCGCACAGCCTCGTCGTAGGCGCGCAGGACGGCGGTGGTGTTCAGGCCACCGCAGCTGCGCCCGTACACCTTCCAAGAATCCAGCCAGCCACCCGTCACGCCCCGGGAGGCATCGCCCAAGTCGCCGTTGCCGGTGATGATCGCGGCCGTCGAGGTGCCGTGGTCCCAGCAGTCGTCGTCGGGGTTGTAGCGCCAATCGCCCGTGTCACTGCAGAAAGCATCGCCGTAGACGCAGTCCTCGGTGATCCAGATGTGATCGGGGCTCGTGAACAGGGTGTGGCTCGTACGCACGCCACTATCCAAGAGAGCGATGAAGCCCGAGCCCGTAGCGCCCCCGTTGAAGTAGGGATCGCTCGAGATGCGATCCCGGCCATCGGCCACGCTGTCGGGCGGCAACTCGCCGGCCTCTTCGGCCTCCAAGTGCCGCACCTGGGGCAAGGCCGCCAGGCGCTGCAGTTGCTCAGCGGGGACCTTGACCAACATGGCGCCCGCCAAGGTGAAGTGCTCGCGTACGGCTCCACCCGCTGCGCGTACTACGCGGGCCACGTCCGCACCCGCTTCACGGCGCAAGCGGCGCACCGCTTCGAAGCCGGCACTGCGCTGCTGCATGGCCTGGAGGTTGGCC
>JBGCER010000235.1:0-12166 GCA_045106515.1 Myxococcota bacterium | reverse complement strand
GGGTGGTGTTCAGCGCACCTTGGGTGAGCAGTCCCCCGTAGGGCGTGCCAGACAAGTCAAACTCGCGGAAGCCCTGTCGGTCCACCGGCCCAGTCTGCCACTCGATTCCGTAGTGAGCCGCAAGTTCCCGGGTCAGGAAGCTGCGTCTGTCGACCAATAGGTCCTCCAGCGTGCCTCCCTCTCGGGCGATGGCAGCCACGAACCGGTCCACTTCGCCAGCCATGTCGGCGCGGATCTCCCGAGTCAGCTCGGGGTACACGTCCGGGTCGCGAGTAACAAGCGGCAATAAGTCCAGGTGCAACCAGCTCTTTATGAACCGAGGCAAGGTGCGTTCCGCGCGTTCATCGGCCCACATCCGCTGCACCTGCGCCGACAGGACGCTTGGGTCAGACAGCTCACCGCCATCGGCCAAGTCCAAGAGAACGTCATCGGGGGTGGTGTCCCAGAGCAGGTAAGACAGTTCCGTCGCCAGCTCGTGGTCCGTGAGGGCGAAGGTGTCGCCCTGTCGCGCGCCCAGCTCCGAACGGTACAAGAAGTGGGGAGACTGGAGCATGGCGGCGATGACCCACTGCACGCCGTCCTCGAACCGCCCATCTTCTTCGCGCACCACCCGCCAAATGTGGTGGTAGCGCCCCACCTCTTCGCCGGTCAAGGGCCGACGGAAGGCCCGTCGACCAAAGGTCTCGACAAATTCGGTGGCACAGGCAGTTTCTCCGTCTCGCGGCTCGCATTGAACCAGCGCGTCGAGGCGCGTCTGTACCGCCTGTTCGGCCAGAGACTCGGCCGCCACCCGCAGCTGGTCGGCCAAGAGCGGAGACACCACGAGGGCGGCGGCGTCGTTGTCGAACCCATCGACTCGAAGGTCGGCGGCGAAGGTGGCACCAACCTGGGAAGGCACGCCCAACAGATCGGTGATCGTGTGATCGTACTGCTCGGGCGTGAGCCTGCGAAGGACCCGCGGACCGGGCTTGGGAACCTCACAAAGGGCACTCAAATCCACCGACAGATCACAGTCCTCGGCCTCGCCCGTGGACCACCCCACAAAGGCTTCGAGTGCGACCCACTCAGGGCCCTCAACGGCGATGATTCTGCCGCCTCCGTGTCCGTCTGGGTGCTGGCCCGAGGGCTTGGAGAGCAACAGAGGGGTGCCGTTGTCGTCGACCTCCCCCGCAAGGGCGCGCACCGTCACCAGGTCTCGAACCACCCGATCGGGCACCGTGGATGGCGCGAGCACCAGACGGGTGCTGCTGGCCGCCCCACCCTCCGCGTGGCACAGCACACAATCCTTGGCAAAAACCGGGGTATGAACGGCATTTTGAAATGAAATCGCATCGTCGGGGCACGGCCCTACCCCGCCATCTCCCCCCAGACAGCCAACAAGGGCCAGGCTCATGCAGAGCGTCCAACGGCTCATGACAACTCGCTCAGCGGGCCACGTCCCGCGTCCGGATTGCCGAAGGTATCGTTGTCAAGGCCAAGGGCCTGGCAGATGGAGACCAGCAGGTGAGCATGGGAGATGCCGCCCATATCCAAGTGGCGACCCTTCGAAAACGCATCGCCTCCCCCCGCCAAAATGAACGGCACGTCGGTGCACACGTGGGCGCGGCTATCCCCCATCTCTTTCGCCCACACTACGACGGTCGTGTCCAAAAGAGAGCCTTCGCCGTCGGGATCTGGCGTGGTCTTCAAGCGATTGATGAGGGTCGCAAACTGGGCCGCACACCATTGCTCACACGCGACGAAGTCCGGAACGCCCGCAGTGCCGTCGGCGGCGTGAGAGAGGCTGTGGTGGACCTCCGAGATGCCGAGCCAAGTGAACGAGGTCGGGCTCACCGTGTGACTGAACTGGATGCTCGCCACCCGCGTCAGGTCGCAGGCGAGCGCTTGCACCGCCAGCTCGATCTGGGCACTCAACAGCTCCGGCGCCTGATCATTGCCCTTGGCGTCGAGGCCTGACGGAGCCGCGAGCGGCTCACACACATCGCCCAGCGGTTCCAACTGCCGCTCCAGAGCCCGCAAGCTCTCTAGGTGGGTGTCCATTTTGCGCTTCTCTAGAACGCCCAATCGACCGTGTAGATCTCGCAGCTCGTCTCGGTGCAGATCGAGGAGGCTCACCCGCCGCTCAAACAGCTGCCGCACCGCCTCCTCGCCGCCAGAGGAATCCCCAAAGAGTCGAACGAAGGCATTCTTTGGATCGTCATCTGGCGTGAGCAGCGCGCCGCCGGGCCCATAGGACATCCGGGTCTGGATCCCGCCGCCCCACAAGCTCGTGAGCACACCGAGCTCGAGCGAGGGCAGGCGCGTACCTGCGCCGAGCTTTCGGGCGACAAACTGATCCACCGACAACCCCGCGGTCTCTGGACCCGTGCCGTTGGTGAGCATCGCGCCCATGCCCCCTTCGTGGTTGGTGGCTTGATAGAAATCCAAGCCGCTCAACACGATGAGGTCGTTTTCGAGGCCCTGAAGAGGCTCCAGCATGGTGCCATCGCCGAATCGATACGAAGAGCCCACCCCGGTGGGTCGCCACAGGTTCGGGATGGTTCCATTAGGCGTGAAGAACACCAGCAGGCGCTTGGCTTGTGCGGGAGCGGCCAAGGCTGGCTTCGGGCCCAACAATCGAACAAAGGGGGCTGCGAGGGCCATTCCCGCGGCGCTCGCAAGGAAGCTTCGGCGCGTTGACTTCACGAGCATCCTCTCTGCCGCGGCCCAAAACCAAGGTCCATTTGACCGATCGGCACGATAGCCCGAGCGCGCCTATCTTCTCTATTGCAACGTGGCCGCTCTAGCGCTCGGGTACGGCATTTTCAGCCTTGAGTGCCGAATCCATCCACATATGAAACACCGGAGGCGCGAGGGCCGTGAGGATCATGGTTGGATAGCCGGCGGGCAGCTGACGGGACTGCGCAAAATATCGCAGCTCGTGGCAAGACCGACGGGGATGCGCGTGGTGATCGGCGTGGCGCGGCAGGTCGAAGAGCAAGGCTCGGCCCACCCGGTGCTCAGAATTCCAGCTGTGCATCGGAGACACCCGCTCATACCTCCCATCCGCGAGCCTGCGCCTCCGAAGACCATAGTGCTCCACATAGTTCACGGTCTCGAGCAGCAAGACGCCAACGACCGCCGCGGCGACCCACGCCAGGGCCGCGGCCCAGCCGATCCCGATGGCCACGCCCCCAAGAACCAGGAGCTGCACGAGCCAAGCAGCTCCCACCCATCGAGGCGCGAGCGCTAAGGCAGAACGGGCGCCGCCAACCACCGAGCGAGCCCAGAACCCATAAACCCACTCGCCCCGCTCGGCGCTGGCCGGGTCTTCGGGGGTGGCGACATTGACGTGGTGCCCCAGATTGTGCTCCACCCAAAAATGGGCGTACAAGCTACTTCCCATCAAGAGGAAGGCGCTCCACTTCCCCCATCGTCCGCCCCGATGACCCAGCTCGTGGCCCACGTTGAGGCCGTACACGCCCAAGCAGATGCCCACCGAGAGGATCGCGCCGATCCACTCGATGAGGGTGAACTGACCAACGCTCGCGCGCCACCAAAGCATCGCGACCGCCGACAGGCACAGCGGCAGCGTCAGCGCCAGAATTGCGTTCGCCACCCACGCCGGCCCCGATGTCTGCCGGGCCCGCTGGCGAGGACCGCCACCCCCGACCACCCCGTCCAGAACAGGACAGATCCCAAAGATGAGCGCGACGGCGCCCCAACTCCACAGACCCCCCAGGCCCAGGCCCGCGAGCGTGACGAGTCCTGGCAGCAAGGCAAAGAGGTACAACATCGGATGCATGTGCGCTCCCGTTTATAGAACGTACGTTACGTAAAAACGAGCGCAATGGCAAGGGAAAAGCACACCTCCCCGCTTGGGTGTTTCAACCTTATTTTGCTGCGATGACCCCATGCGGCACGTCGGCCACCGGAGCGACCTCGACCGCAGGACCCGACTGCTCACCGCGCACCAGCGCACCCGGCAAGGCACCGGTGGCCTCGCCATCGACCATGGTGATCTGGCCCCGCTTGAGCGTGTAGCGATAGCCTTCGGCGCGCTGGATCAAGCGTCGACCGCCGGCGGGAAGGTCGAAGACCATCTTGGGCATACCAATGGACAGAGCTTCATAATCAATGACATTCAGATCCGCGAGGTAGCCTTCTGCCACCACGCCGCGATCCATGAGCCCATAAAAGCGAGCGGTCTGCTGGGTCTGACGATGCACCATCCATGGCAGTGGCAAGCGCTCGCCGCGGGCCCGGTCGCGGGTCCAGTGGGTGATCATGAACGTGGGCATGCCGCCGTCGCAGATGGCTCCACAGTGGGCCCCGCCGTCGGATAGGCCCATGCGGATCTGGGGGTGGGTGTGCATCTGGTGCAGCACATCCAGCGCGTTGTCACTGTAGTTAAACAGGGGGAAGTACAAGAATCCGGCGCAGTCATCGGCGCACATCAGCTCGTAGGCCACTTCGAGGGGCGTGCGCCCCTGGGTCTTGGCCACCGCTGCGATGCTCTGGTCCGCTGATGGCTCATACCCGGCGTCTACGGGGAACATCTTGTGGAAGAACTGGGTGACGTACTGCTCGAAGACGTTGCCCTCATCGGGGGCCTCCGACAGCAGGGCCTGGCGCACTTCCGGCGTGCCGAGGGCGGCGACGATCTCATCCCATGGACGTTGAGAGAGTGCTTTCCACGTAGGGTGCAGCGCGAATGGATGGGCCGTTCCGCGCCAGCACATCAAGATGCCAATGGCTCGGCCAGCCGCCTGGGCGTAGAGCGGGACGCCGTCTGCGCGGGCTTGGTCGAGCACCGGCAAGACCCCTTCCCACAGCTTCGGCATGAAGTCGGTCTGGGATAGGTTCACACAGACGGGCCGCCCGGTGTCTTCGGCGATTTTACGCAGCCAAGCCATATCTTGGGGCACCTTCAGGTGCTCATCAGCTAGCTGGAACAAGCCCTTGCCCGTCTCGCCGAGCGCTTCGCAGATGCCGTTGATCTCGCGCTCTTCGGCAAAGGTGCCGGCGACGTGCACGCCTTCGGCGGTCTTGTGCAGGCTCGTTCGCGAGGTGGTGAAGCCGAGGGCCCCCGCCTCTAGGCCTTCCGCCACGATGGCTTTCATCTGCGCGATCTCATCGTCACTGGCCGCCGCATCTTCCGACGCCTTGCGGCCCATCACATATCCACGGACAGCGCTATGGGGGATTTGAGCGCCAATATCTAGAGCCAACGGGAGGGCATCCAGCGCATCGAGGAACTCGGGGAACGTCTCCCACGTCCACTGAATGCCCTCATTGAGGGCGGCGCCGGGGATGTCTTCCACGCCCTCCATCACATTGATGAGCCAGTCGCGATCCTCGGCCCGACATGGCGCGAAGCCGACTCCGCAATTGCCAAACACCACCGTGGTGACGCCGTGCCAGCCCGACGGGGTGCAGTGCGGGTCCCAAGTCACCTGGCCATCGTAATGAGTATGCATGTCCACCCACCCAGGAGTGACCAACAAACCCTTGCAATCGAGCGTTTTCCGGGCGGGCCCCAGGTCCAGGCCAACCGCAGCGATGCGATCTCCGATGATGCCTACATCCGCGCGGCGAGCCGGGGCTCCCGTGCCATCGATGACGCTTCCACCTTCGAGAACCACATCAAACATCGACCACTCCACTGTGCGAGGGCCGAGTACCTATCCACGCGGTGCTGATTGCGCACCGCGTGTGCAGAGAGGCGGCGCTTAGTTGTCTTTTGCGCCCTGGTTGATCCAGTCCTTGATGGTGTCGCGGTCGGACTGCGACAGCTGCGCGCGCCCGCGAGGCATGAGCGAGCCAGCACCACCGGCCGAGTCAAAGCCACCTTCTACCTTGAGATAGAAGTAGCTCGATGAGGCATCGCTAGGCTCGACCAACTTCAGCGACGAGGCCTGCCCCGCGGTCACGCCCACAAGGTTGGCGTAGGCGTCTCCCTTCAAGTTCAGGTTCCCCGACGAGCTGCTGATGTGGCACGGGCCGCACTCGTTCGTCAGGATGGGCTGCACCTCGGAGATGAACGAGACGTCCGTGTCCGTATCGGTGTCCGTGTCCGTATCGGTGTCCGTATCGGTGTCCGTATCGGTGTCCGTGTCCGTGTCCGTATCGGTGTCCGTGTCCGAATCCGTGTCGGTGTCCGTGTCCGAATCCGTATCGGTGTCGGTGTCGGTGTCGGTGTCGGTGTCGGTGTCCGTATCGGCGGGGTTGTCGGTGCCAGAATCCCCATCATCGCCAGCACAAGACAGCGTTAGTGCAGCACAAAGCACAAGAATTGATGATAAATAGCGCATGACTCCTCCAGAGCTGCGACGAGTCTACCTCGACGATGGGGTCTCTGTACCGACCGAGCGCCCATACCGATCGTCGATGCGTTCGATGTCATCTTCGTGCAGGTGATCGCCGGTTTGCACCTCGATCAGCACCAACTCATCGTCCCCGATGTTCTCGAGTCGGTGCACCACGCCTTGTGGAATGTAGGTCGAGGCGTCCACTTCAAGGGCGAACCGCTCGTCTCCTCTCTGGATCTGCGCAGTTCCGCGCACCACCACCCAGTGCTCAGCCCGGTGGTTGTGCCTCTGCAGCGACAACGCGTGGCCCGGCTGCACCACGATCCGTTTGGCCTTCCATCGTGGCCCCTCGCCGATGGCCTCAAAGGAGCCCCAAGGCCGCAGTTCCCGTCGGTGGTGGGTGGCTTCGGCGCGACCTGCACAGACCAGCTCGTTGCGGAGGCCACGCACGTCATCGGCCCGCTCGCGGCTCGTGACGAGCACCGCGTCTGCGGTCTCGACGACCACCAAGTCCTGCACGCCCAACGTGGCGACCAGCCGAGACTCCGCCCGCACCAAGCAACCGGTCGAATCGCTCAACAGCACATCGCCAAAGATCGCATTCCCCGAGTCATCCAGCGAGGACGCCCGGTGTACCGCCTCCCAGTCTGACAGCGAGAGACGATCGGGGACCCGAACCCGAGTCGCCTGTGCGGATCGCCGCACCAGCTCCGCTTCCAGATGGGGAACGTCCTGCCACGCCGACTCGGCGACTCGCCAAAAACCAAGGTCTAGGCTGATACTTTTCGCGGCTCGTTCGAAGGTGGTGGCCAAGGTCTCGCCACAGAGCTGCACCAAGGTCTGGCGCAAGACCGCTACGCTCACCAGATCCCACGCAACACCTTGCTCATCTTCTCCAACGTGCCAGCCTGGGTGCGGCGCATCCTCGGGCACGGCGTCCAGGAGCTCCGCCGGCAACACCAGCAACTCCTCGTCCAAGGCGCATCTCCACGCGGCCAACCCCAGGGCGGCCCCCCCACCCCGAGGGCTTGGCTCGAGCAATAGCTCCGCGTCCAGCTCCAGTTCGGAGAGCTGTTCGCGGGCCAAGAAACGGTGCTGCTCCCTACACAAAACGAGGGGTCGCCCGATGGACGCCGCCGCGCTCACCGCCGCCTGAAACGGAGACCGCCCATTCGCCAAGAGCGGCAGAAAGGTCTTGGGACGATCGGGCCGAGACAGGGGCCACAACCGCGCGCCATTACCGCCGGCCAACACCACGGGAACACGCCGCATCACAGGGCCGGCCAGTCCAACGGAAAGGGCTCGCGAGGCCAAGGGCGGGCCGAAACCACGCTCCCATCTACTGGATAGCGAATCTGCACCGCGTTCTTGACGTTCTCACGCGCTTCGACGGCGTAGCACCAGGCCCGACCGCCCGTCTGCTGACGAACCAGGGCGTCGGCCAGCTCCCACACCAGCTGTGCGCCGCCCTCCATGCCGCAGTGCTGCACCACGCGCAGGTCCATCAACCCGCGCTCGTGCAGGTCCCGAAAGGTGGCCAGCTCCGGGTCGTCTGCGTTGATCAGGGTGGTGTGATCAAAGAGGTGATCGAGCAAGCGTTTGAGGGGCTTTAAGCTGGAAAAGTCGACAACAAATCCGCAGTCATCGACGGAGCTCGCGGCGAAGCGGCAGGTGAAACTCCGGCTATAGCCATGTAGAAAACGGCAATGTCCCGTGTGGCGCCACGCCCGATGGCTACACGGCAAGTCCGAGTAGGTCTTGCTCATCGTCAGGGGCAACGCAGACACACACACCTCCAGGTGGCGGCTATCCTGTCCGAGAGGTTGACACCTCGTGGACGAACCCAGCGGATGCCGTGGAGTCCATGAAGTCACGCCCTGGAGTCATCATGTTGCTGCCCACCCTCGCCTGGACGCTGATCCCACTGGTCGCCATTCTGGCGGTGCCGTGGGTTCTAGGTCTGCTGGGAATGGGCATTCAAGGATGGCTTCAACAACGGTGGCTACGCGCGGGGCGCAGCCTGTCCCGGCCCGCTCGTCAGTGGTTGGAGTCTCGCGCCACTCGCAGCGGACTGTCCACGAACGTCGAGGTGCACGCCACGTTGGCCGAGGCCTACTTTCCCCAGACCGACACCGTGGGCCTGTCCCCCACCGCCGCCGCCAGCGCCCACCCGGTCCATCGCGCCATGGTGGCCCACGAGCTCGGCCATGCAGCCACAGCCCATCTGCATCCGCTCCTGCGCACCGCCCTTCCCGCGGCCCGCCTGGCCATCGATGGCCTCCCGTTTGCGGTCAGCGCCGCGATCCTCGTCGGCGCCCTGCACCAGAGCCCCTGGCTCTTGGCCTGTGGCGGCGCCCTGCTCTGCCTGACCGTGCTGGCCCAGGCGGTGGTCGTCGCCGATGAGGCCACTGCGAGCTACCGCGCTTGGCGGTGGCTCCAAGCGGACACCGAGCTCACCGACGCCGATGTTCGGGCCTGCACCCGCTCTTTGGTGGCGGCCCTGTCCGCCTACGCCGCCCCGGCAGTGGGCTGGCTCGCCCTGACCCTCGCCTGGCCGCTGATCTCTGCGTTCGCCTTGTCCGGCGCGACCTTGCCGGCCGCGGAGCCCCTGGATTCCACCGGCACCTGGTTGCTGCTCTTCCTGGGTCCAGCGCTGTGCTTGCACGCCGGCCTCGTCGTCGCCGAGACCTGTCGGCCAGAACCGGTACAGTCCGCATTCCAACTGGGTCTTCGCCAAGAGCGTCAGCATAGCTGGGGCTTCACCGCGGGGATCTGCGCCCTGATCATCGCCGTCGGCGTCTCCGGGTGGGGAGACGGCCTCTTGTTCGAAGCCGCCCTGGCACTCGCGGTGTTCACCGGCCTGGAGCCCGCGTCGGTGCTCCTGCGAGCCCTACTCCTGCTGCCCGTGTACTTCATCGCCAAAGCAGCGGGCCTAGGCCCGTGGATGGAGCGGGTTTTTGAGCCGCCTAGCCAAAATGATGAGGCCCTTCCCGCGGCGATCACCGCCCTGTGGGAAGCGCCGCCCTGGTTCTTGCGAGGCGCGCGGCTGCTCCAGCTGTCGTGGGTGCCGCTCGTCGCCTTTGTCTTGGTTCAGGCCTACCTCAAAGGCGGCTCGTCCTACTGACCGAAGTCGGCGTCGTTCCGCGGCATGATGCGGCGGCGCTCCCACCGGGTGGTCATGACGCCCGCCACCGGGGTCTTGCCCACGTTTCCGGCCCAGTCTGCGTCGGTGTACATGCGGTCGAAGACCACCACGCCGGCGGACCCGCCCAGCTCCCACAGGTTCGGGTCGCTGCACCCATCCCCATCGACAGAGCAGTCGTACGCATCATTGCTGACCGTGTCGTCGACCTTGACGAGCATGCCCTCATAGGGCTCGGAGGCCGCGTCCGCCGTCGACACCACCAGCGGCTCAAGGATCTGCGGGCCGCCCGTCACGTTGACCACCTCAGCGGCCACCTGGAGCTCGTCGAAGTAGTCATCCAAGAGGCCGGACACCGAGACGACATCGCCAACCTTGGGAAGCAGCTCTCCGCGAGCAAAGACGCTAATCCCCCGGTTCGGGCCGGTGCCCGTCGGGTCCTGCATGGTGAATCCATTGGTCCACACCGCGGTCACGACGGCGCCTTGGACCTCGACGGCCTGGCCCAATAGGGTGTTTTGCTCGGTGCGCAGCGTGGAGATCGGCAGCTGGGCGCCCTCGACGACCTCACACGGCGTGTCTGGATTGGCCGTGCTGGGACAGGCGTCACAGACATCACCCTTGCCATCGCTGTCGGCGTCGGCCTGATCGCCATTGGCTTCGTAGACGCAGTTGTCGGTGTCGTTCGGCTCGCCGTCGCCGTCCAAGTCGGCGGGGAGCGGGTCGTCGTCGCACGCGTCGCCCATGCCGTCTTCGTCGAGGTCGAGCTGAGCACCGCCATCGATGGGGCGGATGGGGTCGAAGACGTTGGGGCAGACATCAACATCATCATTGACGCCATCGCCATCCGCATCGCCGTCCACGGCCTCGCCGGGCCAGTCACCGGGGCGCTTGGGCTGGCAGAGGGGCTCGTCGGTGGGGGGACCATCGCAGAAGAAGGCGGGGTACGCCCCCTCGACCACGGCGGACAGATCGCCAAAGGATCGGCCGGTCTCCCGCTCAACGCAGATGGCGTGGGCATTGCCGCACACATCCACCGCTTCGCAGGACTCACCCAGTCCGGCCAGGACGTCCGCTTCGCCGTACAGCGCTTCGCCGCCGAGCACGACCAAGGCCACGTCACCGCCCAGGGCCTCGATGGTGGCGCGCCAAGGGGAATCCACATCTGAGGACGGGCTAAAGACGGCGATATCCGCCAATTTTCCAACCTCGATCGTGCCCAAGTCCGCGTCGGCCTGCAGCGCGCGGGCCGCGTTTTCCGTGGTCATGCGCCACAGCTCGCGGTCGGTGAACAGCCCGTCGAGGTGGTCGGTGTTGAAGGCGTCGGCGCAGGCCAATTCTCGTCCGATATGGATGGAGCCTGTGTAGGTCCAGTCCGAGCCGAGGGCGATGTTTCCGCCCAACTGCTTGAAGGTCGAGACGCGGGCCGTCTCGCCGTAGAGCTGCAGGTTGGAGCGCGGCGACCAGATCAGCGAGGTGCCATCGCGAGCCATCCGGTCATAGTCGAGCGTCGACAAGGCGATGCCGTGAATGTGTGCGGCGTTGGGCTCGGTGATGTCTTCACCGCCGCCGAAGTCCGTGGACAAGCAGTAGAACTCGTCTGCTGCGTAGCTATCGATGCCCTCGGCCACGTGCGGCAGGATCGCGTCATTGTCGCGTGCGCTGTCGAAGCCGTCGATCTTGTAGCTCCAGCCGCAGTTGTTGCGGTATTGCTCATTGGAGTCGCCCAAGGGGAAGGTCTCCGAGTCCACCAAAGGCAATGAATCCGACAGCTGATTGCCGTCTCGGTCTAGGTTTCGGATGAGGTCGCGGGCATAGCCCGAGCCCACGAGCGTGGTGCCACCCCCGAAAATCCGGCGAATCTCGCCCCATTCCTCGCTAGCAAAGCCATTGGCGCTGCCACTCCATCGATTGCCAGGGGTCGACACGCCCCCCCGCCAGCCATGGCGATGGTCGTAGCGGCGCTCGCCGATGCGCAGGGGCGCGCGGTCGGTGAAGGTGAGGTGGTCATGGGGGTCGATAAGGCCCGGAGAGACCACGCCCTCGCCACACTCAATCACCGTGGCATCCGAGGGAACGTCGGCGTCGCAGCCCACTTGGGTGATGCGATCGCCATCCATCACAACCCAGCCGTCGCGGTAGGCGTCCTCGGCACCCAAGACCGTTCCGCGAATCGCGATGGCGCTCCCGGAGCCTTCGGTCACATCGCACACGCCCTCGGTGGGGGCGGGCCCAACTTCGCCGCACTGGACGATGTTGTCGGGCAGTACGGGGGCGTCGGTATCATCGGTTCCGTCGGTGGTATCCGTCCCATCGGTGGGCGGATCGTCGCCGTTGCACGCAGCCAATAGGGATAGACTCAGAACAAGCGTACAGATGCGCATCGATCCTCCACGTGGCTGGGTACCTAGCCGGAAAGTGGATGGACTCAAGTGACAGCCTTGCGACGGAGTTGACCGTCAGAGCGCAGGGCTACAGGCCGATTTGGCCCCACAGAAGCACAATGCTCGCGTCGTCGCCCGTGTACCCTGGCGCTCCAAAAATCGCGTCGTGGAAGCCATCGCCGTCGATGTCACCGCCAGCGTCGAGGCTCTGGCCCAGACGCCGCAAGCTACCATCGGTACCGAGCCTCGCGTCGGGCGCGTCGATGCGGCCCGTAAAGCCTCCGTACACCACAACGATCTGCTCCTTGCCGGGCCCCGAATTGGCACCGGCGATCAGGTCGGGGATCCCA
>JBGCER010000234.1:0-4202 GCA_045106515.1 Myxococcota bacterium | reverse complement strand
CTATCGTTCAAATAGGTGCGACACCTGAAAGTGAATCCCAAGCTCGAACATCGATTGCTTACGTTGGCGGCCGAGGCGGCGCGGCCCCCTCCTATGGGCGACGCGCCCACTCGGAAATTTCTTCCGAATGGGCGCGTCCTGTACCAGTGCGAAGTGACCAGGAAGCCTTCGATCAAAGCCCCCTGGGTTTCCCCTCCGATCGATCAGTCCACCGGATCGAAGGTCAGCTCGCCTGCCTCGTTGCCTGCGTAGTCCAGCAGGCCAGCGATCAGGGTCAGCATGTCAGTCGGCTGCACGGGGTTGCTCAGGGTGATCCGGTAGTAGTCCCCGGAGATCACATCCACGGACTGGATCGTGCCGATACCGGATGAGCTCCAGTTGTAGGTGGCGCTCGGGAGCTCCGACACCACTGGCTCACTGAAGAGAACGTCGACCGTTGTCCGCCCACTGTCGAAGCCGCTGTTGACAACCATCGAGACAATGGAGGGTGCAACGGAGTCGCCAGAGGCAACGGCCGAGTCCGTCAGAGGCGCCACCGGAGCGTTGCCAATCAGGTCCGTGACACCGTCAACCTCCACCACGATCGTTCCACCGTCGGGAAGATCGTCGGGGATGAGGGTCACCGTCAGGTCGTTGCTCGAGTAGATGGCGGCGCCAATGCGCAGGTCCTCCCCACCACTTGTCACCGTGTAGAGCAAGCGGTTGCCTGCGGTGCTGGCGTCGAGCTCCTCGTCGAAGGCGAGCACGATCACATCGCCCCCAAGCCCTTCGGCGGAGACAGCGGTCATGGTCTGGATAGTCGGCGCGGCCGTGTCATCCTGAACAGCGAGGGTCATCAGGCCCACGGCCTGGTTGCCCGCGGAGTCCACCGCAGCGCTGGCCTGGATCTCCAGGGTCCCCGCCACAGCCACCGGGACGCTGAACTCCACGTAGACGGCGCGATCCGTGTACTCGGTCACCGCGTCAGCCACCGTGGAGTTGTACTCGTAGCTTCCAGCGGTCTGGGCGACCGACATGTCGACCGTCTCGTCGAAGACCACGATCAGCCCGTTGGGGTCGACCGGGTGCAGGAGAGCGCGGGAACCAGCGGCCTGGGGCCCCGTGGTCACGTCTCCGGTCACCGCAGCACCGCCTTGGGTATCCACACCCGCAATCACAACGCCCTGGACCGACCGCAGAGGATCGTTGGGATCTACGTTGAGCTGAACATCGAAGGTCTGCGCCGCGCCGAGCTCGGGCGTCGTCGACGCGTCGAGCTTGATCGTCACGGTGTCGTTGCCATCGAAGCTGAAGTCCGCGTCCGACAGGTCGACCGCCCCGCCGCCAGCAACGGCCAGGGAGTACTGTGAGGGCTCAAGCAGCTTCCAAGACGCCATCGGCACGTTGAACTGCACGTCGATCGTGTCGTTGTCGTTGCCGCTCACTGCGGTCAGCGTCGGCGCACCGATCATCGCAGGGGCGGTCACCACCTCTGCGGCGATCGTGCTCCCAAGCACGGGGAAGAGAAGGTTTCCAGCCAGGTCAGTCAGCCCCACCACAGAGAGGGTGCTGATGGTGTCCACGGCGGAGCCAAAGGTCAGGATCGCCCCCAGCCCGTCGTCCAGGGACGTCACGGTCTGGGGCAGGCTCTCAACGCTCGTACCCGACTGCGTGTAGATGTAGCGAACACCCGTCGGGTTCGAGCCAGCGTCGTAGAGGTTGTCCACGCCGCCCATCGCCTCAGAGAAGCGAATGATGATCTGGTTTCCTGATCCGCCGGACACTGCGAAGATCGACTCCACAGCGGGACGGTTGGACTCAGCGATCACGGCGCCAATGGACGTAGCGCTCGCCGCGGTGTTGCCCGCGATATCCCTGAAGCCACTCACTGTCACCTGGAAGTCATCGGTGTTGAGCAGAGCGGCGCCATCGGAGCCCCCAAGGAGCAGCGTCGCCGTTCCCACAGTGGCATCGTAGTTCACCGTTGCCGCGCTGAGGTCGATGGCGTTGCCAACGGGCGACTCAAAGGACCAGGCGTGAGTATCCTCGACCTCGGCCTGGATCACCACGTCGTTGAAGAGGACGGTTACCGTGTCGTTGTCCGGACCCTCGACTGCCCGCGCCGCTGCCACCGTAATGCCGGGGGCGACCTCGTCGGTGGAGGTCATCGCCGTGGCACCGATGGGAGCTCCCAGATCGTTGCCCGCCGGATCAGAGACTGCCTGCGCGATGGCCAAGGTGACATCCCCGGGTACCGCCAGGGCGCTCAGCTGAAGACGAACTGTGGATCCGTCCACAAGCGTCGCGGTGTTCACCGTGCGCACGGGATCGAAGGTGTAGTTGGCCGTGTTGGTGGCCTCCACTACGTCCAGGTCCTCGCTGAAGCTGACGTCGATCGTTTGACCGTCCGTATCCACTTCCCGGTTCTGCACGATCCCCTCGAGGGTCGGCGCCGAGGCGTCACCCGCAGCCGCCACCGGCGTCGCGGTCACGGTGAAGTCTTCACCGTCAATGTCAACGGCGCCCACCGAGGACAGCTCGGCCGTCGTGCTGTTGAGCACGTCAAAGTCGAGGTCAACTCGGATCGTGCGCGTGCTCAGGTCGTAGCTGATCTCCTGGGTAGTGAGGTCGACAGCGCCGATCCCGGTGACGTTGAGTCCCCAGGTTGCCGGAAGCTCGGCCGTGTCGGGGTCAATCGCCTGGGTCAGCACGGCCTCGACGTAGTCGTTATCCGCACCTTCCTCAGTGACGAACGTCACGCTATCGAAGCCGTTGGCCACGGTGGTGCCAGCGGTGAACGGCACGGTCTGCGCCGGGAAAGGGTTGCCGTGGGCGTCGACGACGCCGTCAACCAAGAGCTGGTCAAGTCCGGGAACCACCGGTCGGCTGAACGAGACGCGAACAACGGAGTCGTCCGTTTGTGAGACGGACACGCGCGTGATCGACGTCATGCCGATAGCACCGGGGTGGTCGACGACGCTGAAGTTCGCGGGCTGAGCTCCGAAGACGGGGCTGATCGGTTCGTTGAAGTCGAAGTCGACTACGCGGCCAAGGACATCGCCGCCGCTGACCTCAACGATGTTCTGGGTCACCGGCGTGCCCCCCTCGAAGCTGGGCGCGTCGGAGTCGCCTGTGGCGGCCCCTGGGACGTCAGAAGCGTCAACGCCGACGGCAGCCACAGAGTCGATATTGACGCTCACTTCGAAGGTCGCGTGGAGGTTGGCGAGCGAACCAAGGGTCAGCTCCGCCACCTGCGTTGCCGTATCAAACGTCGCGGATGAGCCCGCGAGGTCCAGGTCGAGCCCGCCGACGTTCACCGTCCAGTTGGCGATGTCCATGACCTCGCTCTCCACCACCCGCGGTCCGCCGAAGAAGGCCACGCGAAGGGTGTCGCCGCCCAGCTCGTTGTCGGAGGTATCCTGGGTCGCCGAGAGGACCGTGGCCCGAGGCGCGCGCGCATCCGAGGTGGTTACGGTTCGCCAAGCGCCCGAGATTCCCTCGACGCCCGTGAGGCGCACCTGGTGCTCTGGGGTCACGCGAGCGTCAAACTCAACGGCGATGGAGTCGCCGGTTCGTACGACGCTGACGGGGTTCTGGCCACCAGACGCCTCGAGCGAGCCGGCGGTCACGGTGCCGATCGCACCGGTGATGTCGACGGTGATCGTCTCACCGTCTGGATCAACCGTCAGGTTTTGAACGACGCTTCCCGCGGTCGGATCCGAGGGCCCGGGCTCATCATCTGATGAGCTAGAGCACGAGGTGAAGCAAAGTGCTGCACCCAGGAGGAACGGGAGTGCGCGGGCAGGGGAGCCCATGGAAAAAATTGCCATCGGTCTTGAGCGGGGATCCGACGTGGCAGGGGGACGCGACGTCGTGGGAAATCGATACGGGCAGAGCTTGCGGGGTGTGCCGTCTAGGGAAGACGGCGGTTTGTCCCGCATCGGCGCTATCGGCATGCGCACGGGGGCCACCTTGAGGGAGGTCCCTTAGAAAGCGATTTGCGGAGGCCGCCCCCAAAGACGTGGCCTCAACGCAAGCTCAGAGATTTCCTAGCCTGATCGCCCCAGTGGGGCAGCTTCGGACGCAGGCCTGATCCCGCGTGCACTCGTAGTTGTCAGGCCTCAGCACCTTTGCAACCTCGCCTCGACCAAGGAACCCGCCGGTCTCGCAGGTCATCTCGCACATGGAGCAGCCGATGCAGACCTCCGGATCGATGTGCAGAC
>JBGCER010000233.1:0-4285 GCA_045106515.1 Myxococcota bacterium | reverse complement strand
GGTCTTCGTCGACCCGTCCTCTAGGGGTCGCGACACCGCGCACTCGACGGTGAGCTTGACCTTCCAGCTGCCACGGTCGCCCGCATTAGGCACTCGGAAACTACCGTACAGGATGTACTCGCCCTCGGGCAGCTCACCCGGAGTCGCTCCGAGCATCTCATCGCACTTGCGAGGGTTCTCACCCTTGGGACAGATGCCCAAGCTCTGCTCATCGAAGGGTCGAACGCCCGCACGAACATCTTCTACGAGCCCGCTGAGCATGTTCTGTTCGAAGGCGGTGAGCGCCATCCCCGACGCCCCGTCCGCCGCGGATTCCGTGGAAGCAGACCCGGCATCGGGGCCCTTGCAGAAGGCAGCGCACGACTGCTCGTCGATTTGAGCGGCTGGCACGCAGGCGGCCAGAGCGAGGGGAATCCAGAAATAGGCACGGTTCATGAGTCCTCCAGGGGCCGGACGCTAGCACGGCGTTCCCGCTCGGGGTACGCCCGCGCAACCGGAGATCAGATGAGCCTGCACCTGGCGACAGACGAGTCGGGCCACTCCCTAGGCCTGCCGAGCGGCCCCGTGCCCTGCGTGAACTTGATCCCCCTCGTCGGGGTCGAGTTCGGCTTGCCCTGCGATGACCCCTGGCTCACACAGAGCGGGGACTCCTCCCACGCCTACCTGGATGCGGCCGCCCGCCAGTGGCAGGAACATCCCGACTTCATGGACTTCTTGGACCTGCACAGTCCTGTCTATGACCTAAAGCGCGCCGAGCGCGACCTATACCTGCACCATTGGGGCGACCATCTGAGCGCCAAGAAGGTGCTCGACGTGGGGTGCGGGATCGGCCGCATGTCCATGCCCTTCTTGGAGCGCGGCGCACACGTGACCGGCGTCGATGGCGACATCCACAGTCTCCGGCGCTTCGCCTGGCACGCCGCAGGTCGAAGCGGGTCCCTGGATCTGCACCACAGCTCAGTTCAAAAACTCCCTGATTCCTCTGATTTTGACTTGATTATTGCCTGCGAAGTGCTGTGCTACGTGCCCGATATCGAACCCGTCCTCGCCGGGCTTGTTCAGCGTCTGCGCCCAGGCGGGGTTATGCTCCTGTCTTGGGAAGCGCCGTATGGCTGGGCAACCGCCGAAGATGCCCCTGAAGGAGCCATGGAACAGGCCTTGGCGGGGCCGGGCATTTTGGACCTTGAGGGAGACCGTTGGGTGCGGACCGTATCCGATGCGCAGCTCGCCGAGTTGCTGCGCGCCGCCGGCCTTGTGGTCGATGCGATCACACCCACCCACTACACCTTTGACGGGCCCCTCGAGCGTTGCATGTGCCATGACCTGTCGCTGGAACGGTTGCTGCGCATCGAGCAGCAATGCCGACAACACCCTGTTTGGGCGCCACTGAACCGAATCTGGACCGCAGTGGCCCACCGCCCGCACCAGGCTATGCGGGCATCCGAGGAGGCCTGAGATGCGGCTGCCCGAGGCCATTGGTACGCGCGAAATAATTATCGCTGTGGTCGCTGTTGCCGTCCTGCTGCTGGCGGTCATTCCCGTCTTTGGCTGGATGCGCGGGCAGTCACAACGAGCGGAAGTCCCCCTCCTGGTCGAGTCGATTCGAGCGCGGGAGATCTCCGAAGCTCAGAATTTCCAAGAGGGCTACGTCAGCGCTGGATGGGCTCCCCGGCAGCCCACAGAGCTGACGACTCAAGCCGTCGAATGGACGGGAAACGCCGGCTTTGACAAGCTTGGTTGGTCGCCAAAGGTCGAGGGACTCACCCAGGTGTTTGGCGCGTATCGGGTCGCTGCCACCCCGAGCGGATTCACGGTTACCGGCAAGTGCGACCTGGATGGAGACGGAGAAGCCGTCTGGTACGAAGCCACCTTAGACACGGTCGCCGAAGAGAAGTCGGACCCTGGCGCGCAATAGCCATCTTTGGTTGGGGGCTCTGGCCGCGGCCTGCGTTGGGCTCGCAGGAGCCTTGCCATCGGCGAAGGCGACGGGTGCATCGGCCCAGGGCGGTTCCGCCCCGATCGTGGGCGCCCGCTCCACCGTCGTCGGGGTGCCGACCGTCGGTGCGAGCCTACTGTGGTTGCGCTCGATCTCCGCGGTGGCCGATCACACCCGCACTCCGCGATCCCCCCTCTCCCAGGGCGCCGCCCAAAACGTGGCGAATGCCCTGAAGACAGCCGTTGCGCTCGACCCCAAGTTCGACCAGGCTTGGACCGATGGGGCCCTGGTGCTGCGGGTCTTGGAGTCCGGAGATGGGCCTCTGACCCAGTCACATCGACGTGCCCTGTCGACCCAGCGACCCGACCTCGAACCGACTCGGCAGCCCACACCATGACGGCCCCCCGCCGTGTGGCGATCGGCTTCGGCTCCAGTTTGGGCCCTCGTAGACGCCATATCGAGCGCGCGGTTCGAGCCCTGGATCGGGCACCGGGGCTGGTGCTTTTGCGCTGCTCACGGCTGGTCCGGACTCCGCCCATGCGCGGCGGCACCGCATCAGGGTGGTTTTTAAATGCCGTCGGGCTGTACGAATGCCAGCTCACGCCCCTAGAGGTGCTGGAGCTGTGTCGGAATCTCGAAAACGCCGCTGGCCGCCGGCGCCAGCGATATTGGGGCGACCGAACCCTGGATCTCGACGTTCTGCTGGATGAGACGTGCACCGTGCGAACCCCGTCGTTGACCGTGCCGCACCCCGCCATCGCCAAGCGCCCCTTCGTCTTTGGCCCGCTTCTCGAAGTTTGGCCCGATGCGACCCACCCAGATACGGGCCAAAGATACGCTGATAAGCCGTCTCTCAGCGGCCCGATGGCCGTGGCCTGCGGAGTGCTTGCCAGGCCGGGGTGAGCCGTTACGGCGGGGGCCACAACGCCAGCCGGGGTGCCCCGTGAAGATCTTCCTCGACACCGCAAACATCGACGAGATCCGCGAGATCCACGCCTGGGGAATCCTAGACGGGGTCACGACGAATCCGTCGCTCATCGCCAAGAACGGCGGTGACTTCATCCAGACCATCTACGACATCTGCGAGCTCGTGCAGGGCCCTGTGTCCGCCGAGGTGGTGGCGCAAGACACCCAGGGAATGCTGCGCGAAGGCCGACTCTTGGCCAAGGTGCACGAGCATGTGGTGGTCAAGGTGCCCATGAGCCCCGCCGGGCTCGGATGTGTTCGTGCGCTGACCGACGAAGGCATTCGCACCAACGTGACCCTGTGCTTCCAGCCGGTCCAGGCCCTGCTCGCCGCAAAAGCTGGCGCCACCTACATCTCCCCGTTCGTGGGCCGCGTAGATGACATCGGGTGGGGCGGCGACGACCTCGTCGACCAGATCGTCGCCGTGTACGACAACTACCCAGACCTCAAGACCCAAGTGCTCGCGGCGTCGATCCGACACCCTGCCCACATGGTGGCCGCAGCCTTGGCCGGCGCACACGTGGCCACCGTCCCGTACGGCGTCATGAAGAAGCTGCTCAACCACCCCCTCACCGAGTCCGGAAATACCCGGTTCTTGGCGGAGTGGGCGACAGGTGGAGACGCCGACATCGGCGCCCAGGTCGAGCGCTGGCTCGCGGCCGGGTAGGTGCCGCAGTGACGCGCGAGGCCCACTCGGTTCGGCCTTGCCCCCCGGGCGCTGGCGATTACATGAATGAGCCCTCATTCAGATCGCCAGGATCCTCAATGCCCGACCCAGACCGACGCGCCGACAAGCGCGAGCTTATCACCGAAGCGGCCGTCGCCGTTTTCGCTGAAAAGGGCTTTCATCAGGCTAGGGTCAGCGACATTGCACGCCGTGCAGGCGTCGCTGATGGCACGATCTACCTCTACTTTAAGAATAAGGAAGACCTGCTCCTCACCATCTTCGAAGAGAAGATGGACCTCTTGCTGAGCCGTCTGTCCGAAGAGCTCGAAGGCGTCCAAGATCCGCTTGAGCGCGTTCGGGTCTTCGCGCGGTTCCACTTCGACCAAGTGCGGACGAATCGCTCCACCGCAGAAGTGCTTCAGGTGGAGCTTCGCCTGTCGAACAAGTTCCTCAAGGAATACCGGCCCGAGAAGCTCTGGGCCTACCTGGGCGTGTTCGGACAAATCGTACGCGAAGGCCAAGCTCGCGGTCTCTTTCGCGACGACATCGACACCTTCATTACCAGTTGGGCGTTTTTTGGCGCCATGGACGAGCTCGCCATGCAATGGGTCTTGTCCCGCAATCAGAAGCGCTTCCCCCTGGAAGCCGCGGCAGACCAGATCGCGGACGTCTTCATCCGCGGCATGCTCGCACCCGGGCAAACCCTGGGACCCAAG
>JBGCER010000232.1:0-14814 GCA_045106515.1 Myxococcota bacterium | reverse complement strand
GAGGCTCCACAAGCGACCAAGCCTTCGCCACAGAGGTCTTGGGCGCGAGCCTCGAAAACGACGACGCAGGCACCTACGACGTTGTCGGGTCTGGGATCCTCGACGGCGTAGACTGGAGCTTCGCAGCCGAAGATGCGCCCTATGACGTGGAGTGGCCCGACGTGCTCGCCACCGACCGACCGGTGATCGCAACCTATGGGCCCGGCGGCACAGCAGGCAGCCTCGGCGATCGGGTGGCCGTGTTTGGATTCCCCTTCGAAGCCATCAATGGCGCCAATCCACGCGCTGAGGTCGCCACCCGTGTGCTCAAAGCGCTGGCGCCAGACTACGTGCCGCCCAAGATCGACGACCAACCCCAAGACACCGGCGACCCGACAGAAGACTGGGCGGATCCCCGGACCCTAATCAGCGAAACCGCTGGTTGCGGCTGCACACAGGCTCCGAGCCTTCCCGGCACCCTGTGGGTGTTCACAGCACTGACTCTTCTTGTGGGGCGCCGGCGCTGGTAACGGCGCTCCTGCGGGTTAGCGTGTCGACCGACGTGCTCATGGGTGAGGGCGGCCAACACCGCGCCAAGC
Organism: Myxococcota bacterium; assembly: GCA_045106515.1. GTDB lineage: Bacteria > Myxococcota_A > UBA796 > UBA796 > REDI01. Next base: position 14,236 of record JBGCER010000232.1, on the reverse strand, counting down.
CGAATAACCTTGGTTCGAGGCCGACGATGCCCAGCTGGACGCAGCTTCAAGAGTACTCCCGCGAAAAGTACACGCTCGAAGATGACAAGCCGTCGATGATGTCGATGGTTTGGAACTACGAAGACGGTCGCCACCAAAAGATCGTCATCCGGAAGTTCGAAGCGTTCGGTCGCGAGATGATCGAGTTCAAGAGCCCCTTCGCTCGCGTCGAAGACGTAGATGCCCTGCCGCTCCTTCGCAAGAATAGCGAGCTGCCGCTGGCCACCGTCGCCCTGTCTGGCGACGTGTTCTTGGTCGTCTACAACATGCTTCTTGAGCATCTTCACTTCGACGACTTCGACCTTGTTGTGAGCCGCGTCGCGGCCGTGGCCGACACCCTCGAAGAAAACTACGTCACTCGCGACACGTTCTAGTCCCCGCCCCACCTCTCCCTTCCGGAGTACCTATGCCTTTCCAGGCCGAGTACATCTGGGTCGACGGCGCCGAGCCGACCAAGACCCTTCGTTCCAAGACCAAAATCGTCGCTGATGGCGTTACCGATTTCCCAGAGTGGAACTTCGATGGCTCCAGCACCAACCAAGCGCAAGGCGAGTCCTCGGACTGCGTGCTCAAGCCCGTCTTCGTGTGCGACGACCCCATCCGTGGCGGCGATGCCAAGCTGGTGTTGTGCGAAGTCTACGACGCCCTCGGCAACCCTCACGTCACCAATACGCGCGCCCCGCTGCGCGCGGTCGCCGAGCGGCACAAAGACCAAGAGGCGTGGTACGGCATCGAGCAGGAGTACACGCTGCTGCGCAATGGTCGCCCACTGGGCTGGCCCGATCACGGCTACCCCGCCCCTCAAGGCCCGTTCTACTGTGGCGTCGGCTCTGACGAGGTCTTCGGTCGTCCCATCGTCGAGGAGCACATGCGCGCCTGTTTGGCCGCTGGGCTGAAGCTGTCTGGCGTCAACGCCGAGGTCATGCCCGGCCAGTGGGAGTTCCAGATCGGCCCCGCAGGCCCCCTCGAAGTCGGTGACCACCTGCTCATCGCCCGGTGGCTGATGTACCGCATCGGTGAAGAATACGACGTGTCCGCCACGCTCGATCCCAAGCCCGTCAAGGGGGACTGGAACGGCGCCGGCGCCCACACCAACTTCTCCACCAAGGCCATGCGTGAGCCGGGCGGATTGGACGTGATCCTAGCCGCCATGCCCAAGATGGAAGCGCGCTCGGACTTGCACATCGAACACTATGGTGACGGCATCGAGCAACGCCTCACCGGCAAGCACGAGACATGCTCCTACAAGGAGTTCAAGTTTGGCGTGGGCCACCGCGGCGCCTCGATTCGGATCCCGCTGCCCGTACAACAAGCAGGCTGTGGCTACTTCGAAGATCGGCGTCCAAACGCCAACGTGGACCCGTACGTCGTGGCGCGCCTCATGCTTGAGACCGTCTGCGGCTAAGTGTGAGATACAGGGAGGATCACTCCATGACTCTCCCACCCACACCACCAGAACCGGCGCCTACGCCCCGCCCTCTCGTCGTCACCGGCGGATGGTGGGGCGTGCTTGCTGTTGGGGTGGCCATCTCTCTGTGCCTGGCCCTGTTCATCGTCACCGGCTTAGGCCGCAATATGCGCTCGCCACCGGTGTTGTTGACCGCGCTCACCACGGTGCTGCCGTACCTCTTCGCCGGGGTTCTGGCGGCCGTGTTCGGCCTGTGGGCTCTCGCTCCAGACCGAAAGGCCTTTCCGATTGTGCTGGCGCTCGTGCTCATCATCGGTGCGGTGCTGTGGGGACCCGCGGTCGCGTCGTGGCCCGAAGATGCACAGGGCGACGCGGTGCGTGTGGCGTCGTGGAACGTGCGGCGGCTGTGGGGCGGGTCAGACGCCGCCGATCCCGTGGAGTGCGTCTTGGAGACACTAAAGGAGATCGACGCAGACGTGATCGCCCTCCAGGAAGTGTCTGCGCTGGAGCTCAAGCAAGTGCGGGAAGGGCTCGACCTAGAGTGCGTGCAGACGGACTATTTGCGCACCGGCGACGCCAATGGCGGCGGGCTCGCAGTGTGCGTTCGCGGCGACGAATGGACGCTCCGGAACGGATCACCCGCCCGCTTCAGCGAGAAGCACAACTGGCACTACGTCTTTGCCGAGGTCGGCCGCGGCGACCATGTGTTCAACATGCTGTCGGTGCACCTGCAGCCCTACCGTCTCAAGAGTCGCGCGATCAATGAGGTCTCTGGCGTCTCCGAGCGCCAAGGCAGCCAATCCGCCGAGTTGCTGCGGCGCGTGCAGCGTTTCCAAGACCCCACGGTGCTCGCGGGCGACTTCAACAGCACCCGCGATGCCGCCATCCATGTGTCCATCCGAGACAGCATGGCCGACGCATTCGAAGCCGGCGGAAGTGGCTTTGGAAGTACGTTTCAGCTCATGGGCTGGCTTCCCATCCGCATCGATCATGTCTATGTGTCCGACGCGTTCGCGGTCTCGCAGGCCAAGATCCCCACACGGGACTGCTCGGACCACCGACCGGTCGTGACCGACCTGACCCTTCGCGCCGCGCCTACGGGCACGGCTGGAGATTAAAGGTCAGCGAAACCTCCATCTCACGGATAGGAGCGGGTCGACCGCCGACCCGGGTGCCGGCAGACTCGTGGACCAACGTCCCCGTAAGGCTGCCGATGATTCGCCCACCTGGGGCATCCGCCGCCAATCGCGCCTCTCCGCCGGGCCGATCGCTCAGGTAGCGCTCCGGACCCAGCACGAGCACTGCATCGACCTCTCCATTGCGGTCGGTCACATCCACCCGAAACCCGCCCCGCTCCATGTGAAGCTCTTTGAGGCCGGGGGAGACCGAGCCACAGGACGGCGCGCCCTCTCCCTTGATCGAGCGATTCGCCATGGCTGCATCGGTGGCCTGTCCGATCTCCACACGAAAGCCCTCGGTCTTGACGACCTTGATGCAGGCAGGCAGGAGACAACAAGCGAGGAGGAAGATGCGCATCCCCACCCCTACTCCGCCGAAGCGGGGGCGACCGCAGCGATAAATGCCTGCACGTCGTCGACCTGGAGCGAGAACGGGTCTGTGCGGCGCGTCCAGTCATCCGCCGTTGGGATCCACCATCCCACAACGGCGCGTCCGGCGAACGCCACAACACCCACCGTCCACCTGGGGAGCCCCGCGCCGATCAGGAGCAGGTTCAGCCCTCCCGATGCGCGTGTCCGGGTCATGTGGCCTCCACGTCCACCTGAGGCGTATCATGGAACCCAAGAACGGTAGGCGGCGTCACGACTCGGTGGGCACCCCTGGTCAGTCGGTCCTACGGTGTTCATGTTGGACCGTGGAGGCGAGGGAATGGCCAAGCGCCGGCGCGAGGAAGAGGGCGATACCCAGACCAAAGAAAAGGTCAAACGCCCAAGAAAGTACAAAGTACTCCTACACAACGACGACTACACGTCGATGGAGTTTGTCGTCTACATCCTGACGGTTGTGTTCAAACACAGCCCAGCCGCCGCCACTCGCGTGATGCTCCAGTGCCACCGCACTGGCATTGGAGTGGCTGGCATCTACACCCGCGAAGTTGCCGAGACTCGCGTTGATCAAGTGATGGGGCTGGCTCGCGAGGCCGGTCACCCGCTGCAGTGCACCATGGAGCCCGAATAATGCTTGGAGATGAAGTACGCGTTGCCCTGGGCATGGCCCTGGAACGGGCGCGAGTTGCTCGCCACGAGTTCATCACCCTTGAGCATCTGCTCCTGGGGCTGCTTCACGATCCGGAAGCCAGCGAGATTCTCGAAGCGTGCGGCGCCAATCTGAAGTCCCTCGAAGCCAAGGTCACCGAGGTGATCGATGCCTTCGAGAGTGTCCCCCCCAACATGGACTATGAGCCGACTCAAACCCTGGGCTTCCGACGCGTCCTCCAGCGCGCCATCATGCATGTGCAGAACTCTGGAAAAGCTCCGGTCACCGGTGGAAACATCCTGGTTGCCATGTATGGCGAGCCCGAGTCAGACGCGGTCTACATGCTCGAAGATCAAGGGGTCAAGCGCCTAGATGTCGTGGGCTACATCAGCCACGGCTCCCGCAAAGACGGCAAGATGCGAAAGCCCGTTTCGCCGACGGGAACCGGAGAAGATGCGGAAGATCCCAACGCGGGCCTCAGCGGCGATGCCTTGGCCGACTTCACCGTCGACCTTTACGCCCGTGCCGAGGCCGGCAAGATCGACCCCCTCATCGGTCGCGATCAGGAGATCGAGCGCGCCATCCACGTGCTGGCACGTCGCCGCAAGAACAACCCACTGTTCATCGGTGACCCTGGCGTCGGCAAGACCGCCATCGTCGAAGGGCTGGCCAAGCGCATCGTGGAAGGCCTCGTCCCCGAGTTCCTCGAAGGTGTGCACATCTACAGCCTGGACATGGGGGCGCTCATGGCCGGCACCCGATTCCGAGGTGACTTTGAAGATCGGCTCAAGGGCGTGATCAACGAGCTCGTAGATGATGAAAAGGCGATCCTGTTCATCGACGAGATCCACATGGTGGTCGGCGCCGGCGCCACGAGCGGCGGCACCATGGACGCCTCAAACCTGCTCAAACCCGCACTCACCACCGGTGAAATGCGGGTCATCGGCAGCACCACCCACGAAGATTACCGGCAGAGCCTAGCCAAGGACAAGGCATTGGCCCGACGCTTTCAGACGATCGACGTGCCGGAGCCTACCGAAGACGAAGCCGTGCAGATCCTCTCTGGACTGCGGGAGCGCTACGCCAACCACCACGAGCTGACCTACACCGACGAGGCGGTCGAAGCGGCCGCTCGGCTCGCCGCCAAGCACATCACCGGCCGTCGCCTACCCGACAAAGCCATCGATGTTCTTGACGAGGTGGGCGCTGCCGTGCGCCTCTCCGGCCGGAAGGTCGTGGAAGTCAGCGACGTTGAAGACACGATCGCTCGGATCGCTCGCATCCCACCAAAGGCCGTCAACACCGAAGATCGGGACCGCCTCAAGAACCTCGAAGACGACCTCAAGCGCGTGATTTACGGACAAGACGAGGCCATCGGCGAGATCTCCACCTCGATCAAGATGTCCCGAGCCGGCTTGGGACACCCCGACAAGCCCACCGGCAGCTTCCTCTTCGCGGGTCCAACGGGCGTCGGCAAGACCGAGCTCGCCCGCCAGCTGGCCCAGGCCCTTGGCGTGGAGTTCATCCGCTTCGACATGTCCGAGTACATGGAGCAGCACAGCGTCAGCCGCCTCATCGGAGCGCCCCCCGGCTACGTCGGCCACGACCAAGGTGGACAGCTCACCGACGCCGTCCACAAGACCCCACACTGCGTCCTCGTCATGGACGAGATCGAAAAGGCCCACCCGAGCATCTTCAATGTGCTGCTCCAAGTCATGGACCATGGCACACTGACCGATAACACAGGCCGAAAGACCGATTTCCGGAACGTCATCCTAATCATGACCACCAATGCCGGCGCCCGCGAAGCCGCAAAGAGCAGCCTCGGCTTTGTGGAGTCTCAAGGCGCTGGACGGGCCGAGTCCGAGCTCAAGCGCGTCTTCCCGCCTGAGTTCCGCAATCGTCTCGACGCCATCGCGTGGTTCAACAAGCTGCCCGAGATCGTTATCCAGAAGATCGTCGACAAGTTCCTGCTGGAGCTCGAAGCGCAGATGGTCGACCGCGATGTGACGCTGCAAGCCAGCGAGGCGGCCCGCGAATTCTTCGCCACCGAAGGCTATAAGCCAGAGTTCGGTGCCCGCGAGATGAGTCGGGTCATCCAACGTCACGTCAAGCGTCCCCTGGCGGACCTGATCTTGTTCGGCGCGCTCAAAGAGGGTGGCATCGCCGAAATCGACTTCGTGGACGGCAAGGTCGTGCTCACCGGACGTGCCAAGCAGAAGGGCCCGGCGCTCATCGAAGAGGTCAACACCTTGGAGGTCGCCACACCCACCGTCGACGACGACGCAGACGAGAGCGAAGAGGCCGAGAGCGGCGAATAAGCCGGACTTGGCATTTCGCTTTCGAAGAGGCGGGATGCGCACGCTGGCTAGGCCGCGGATTTAGCGCCGTGTCGGGTCCAAAAGTTCCACCGCCAGTCGCCTAATTTCAGGCTCCAAATCTGGATTGTCCAAGATCACCTGCAGCCCCTCTGTGGGGGTGTAGTTCGGCTGCGTCTGCCCAGGGTCATCCGGTCCCCCCGCTGCGCCGTCCTCCGCGAGGGCGAGCAGGACGCGCTCGGTCGGAAGCTGAAATGCCACCTGCGCTCCATGCACCGGGATGAGCTGCGGCTCCAGGCCCGGCGCGAGCAAGTTGCAGCCGCTCACGACGCTGCGCGGCCCTCGCTCGATGCGATCGACCTGCACATTATCCAGCTCGATCGACCCATCTGCACCTGTCTGCACCTGGGAGCCACACAGCTGCACCGCACCCACATAGGGCTCGCCATCGGCCTCAGTGAGTCGGATGCGGACCGTGGGGGCTGGCAACTCCTGCACGGTGCAGGCCGACCCGTCTTCATCCCAGGTCAGCTCGTGTATTGGGGTACCCGAGGGGTCCACGGTAATGACCTTGCGAACACCAATGGGCACGGTCATCCGACTCAGATCAGACCCTTCTTGGCGCAGCGCATCATAGGTGTGAGGTACCCGTTGGTCCGTCAGGTCCACCTCACACTCCAGCACCTCGGCCACGCCTTGAAACACCAGCTCCTCGACCAGCCTCGCCCGGCCGGGGGACAGCGCCGGGACCGGTTCCGCAGCGCGAGGGCCCGGGCCGCCCCCTCTGGCCGAACTCGGCTCGACGGTGGGCGTTCGCGCGGGCGGCGCTGCGAAAGTCTGCGTCTGGACAGAGATGTCAGACCTCGTCGATAAGGGGCCACCCGATAGCCAAAACCCAAGTAGAACCAGACCTATACCTGCAAAACCGGCGATCGCGATTCGGGCGGTGGTACGAACGGTCATAGCGCCTCGACGGATTTCGCGGCAGTTTAGCGGCCCCTGGAGGCCCCATGCGAATCGTCCGTCCCGTATTGATCTTGGCGACCATCGCCACTCTTGCCGCATGCAATGACACACCCGAGGGCGGCGCCGTCGCGATCGAGCCCGCCGAAGCGACGACCACGGACGACTTGAGCGTCGTCATCTCCGAGGCGCCCACGGACAAGGACGAGCTCACGTACACCTACAGCTGGTCCGTGGACGGGCAGAGCATCGGTGACCTCGTCACGGACACCGTGCCGTCGGATCGCACGGCAAAGGGACAAGAGTGGACCGTCGACGTGGTAGCAGACGACGGCAAAGTCACCAGCGCACCCCTCTCCGCGTCGGTGGTCATTCAGAACACCGCTCCCGAGGTCACCGGGGCCACCATCGCCCCGAACGAGCCCGCGACCGGCGACGACCTGGTGCTGTCGACCACCGATAGCGACATCGACAACGACACGGTCACCCTGGCGATCAGCTGGACCGTCAATGGCGCCGATGCTGGGATCACAGACACGACCATCCCCGCCGCAGAGACCGAAAAGGGAGACGTGTGGGTGGCGACCATCGAGCCGTCTGATGGCGAGACCACCGGCCTGACCACAGAAGTGAGCGTGACTATCGGAAACACCGCACCCGTCGCTGATGGGGTCATCCTGAGCCCCGGCGTGGTGACCGAAGCGACCGTCCTCAATGCCACTCCCACCGGTAGCGACGTCGACGGCGATGAGGTCACCTGGACCTACGTCTGGTACGTGGCCGGCGGCGAGGTCAAGAGAAGCTCGGATGCGACCCTGGATGGTGTGTCCTTCGACAAGGGCGACACCGTCCTCGTCCAGGCCATCCCCAATGATGGCGTCACGGACGGAAACACAGTTACTTCCAATGAAGTTACAGTCTCAGGCACCGTGCCGACCATCGCCAGCGTCCGGATCGATCCCACCGAAGCCACCGAAGCCACCGAGCTGGTGTGCGTGGCCGACGGCGCTGCAGACGTGGATGGCGACGCCATCTCATTTACCACCACCTGGACTGTAGACGGGACCGCCTTGGGTGAGCTCGCAACGTTGAACGGCGACCAGTTCAACAAAGACGACGACGTTGTCTGCACCATGCGGCCCGAGGATGAGGACGGGATCGGACTGCCGGTGTCCAGCGCGGCGCTGACCATCTCGAACTCCCCTCCGGAGATCCTGAGTCTCGGCATCCTACCTGGCTCACCGAACACCACAACCAACCTTGACGCCAACGTCATGACCACCAGCGACCCGGACGGCGACTTGGTCACCAGCTCCCACGAGTGGAGCGTCGGCGGCACCACCACGGTTGGACCCACACTTCAATCGAGCAACTTTGAGAAGGGCGACGTTGTGACGCTGACGTCGACGCCCAATGATGGGACCGATGATGGCGTGGCCGTGTCGACCAGCGTCACCATCGGAAACGCGCCCCCCACGGCACCCGTCCCGTCGCTGGGCACCGGATTTGCCGATCCGGCCGACGACCTGCAGTGCGAGATTGCCACCGCATCGACCGACGCGGATGGCGACTCGATTACCTACACGATCACCTGGACCCAAGACGGCACGGCGTGGACCGGCGCCACCTCCACCACAACCGTGTCGGGCGACACCATCGACGCGTCGGACACGGCAAAGGGCGAAGTTTGGGCCTGCAGCGTGACCGCATCGGACGGCACGGACACCAGCCCGGCGGGGGTCGCCAGCACGAACATCAGCACCTGCGGCGACTCCTCGGTCACCGGCGACGAGGAGTACGACCCCGCCCCCGGACCGTTCACCAATGTGACGGTCGACTCGACCACGTGCCGCTGGGACTTCAGCGCGGTCGAGCAGCTCTACTGCAACGGCTCGTGCACCTGGGCCGGAACCAGCGGCTGCGATGCGGCCGATGCCGACCTCTTTTGTCAGCTTCGCACTGGCAATCCCAGCTCCAAAGCCACCTCCTACACGTCGACCACGGCCCTGGCCAAGCCCGGGTTTTCGTGCCCGTCTCTCGGCACGACCGTCAACGTGAATGGACGCGGGGTGACGAGAGTCGTTAAGTATCAAGACAGCTCGATCCGCGCGAACCACGGTGCCGGTGACGTCATCGCCAACCCGGTCTGCACCAACCCGTAGAGCAGGCTGCTATACTGGGTCCTTCCTCGTACCGAGGGTCGTTATGCGTTGGACCCCTTTTTTGGCAATGTGGGCCTTGGCCTGCCCTGCCCCGTTCGCCCCCCTGGAGGGGGAGCCGGATGATACCGCGGTCAACCCGGAGCCCGAACCGGAACCCATCGTCCGATTCTCGCCGGCTGAAGCCCGGATGCACCGACTCACCGAACCTGAGTACAGGGCCGCGGTGCACTCCGTCCTTGGGGTGACCTCCACCGCACAGCTTCCGGGCGACTACCGCTTACACGGCTTCACCTCTGTCGGCGCCGCCGAGCTTTCGGTGCCGCCCGCAGACCTGGACCTGTACGAGGCCTCGGCGTGGCACGTGGCAGGCCTCGCTCTGCCCGACCGCGCCGCCCTCACCCAGCGGTTGGGCTGTGACGTCAGCCGCTATGAGGATCCCAGTGCCTGCGTAGCCCCTTTTGCCGCAGAGCTGGCTCATAAAGCCTGGCATCGGCCGATCGATCAGCACGAAGTCGACGACCTGGTCGCGCTCTTCCACGAGGCGGCTGAGATTACCGAAAGCCCCGCCGTCGCAGGCCAGGCGGTGGTGGCTGCCATCCTCCAGTCCCCGTGGTTCATCTTCCGGGTCGAAGTCGGCGTTCCTGACATAGATGACCCCGCCAAGCGACGGCTGACCGACCATGAGCTCGCCGCTAGGCTCTCTTCGTTCATCACCGGGACCGTGCCCGACCCCGAACTGCTGGCGATGGCCGATGCCGGCATGCTCAGCGATCCGTCCATTTTGCGGGCGCAAGCGGAGCGCCTGGTCAATAGTGAGCAGGCCCGAGACGGGCTGACCCACTTTATTCGCGAGTTGCTGCACCTCGACCGCCTCGCAACCGTGGACAAAGACCCCGACCTCTTCCCCCACCTGACCCCCGCCCTTCGCACGGCCATGCAGGTCGAGATCGAGGCGCTGTTCGTGGACGTGGCGCTCGACCAAGACGTAGACATCCGGGAAATCCTCACCAGCGACCGCGCTTATGTGCAGCCCGCGCTGGGCCCCACATACGGTCTCGATGGCCTAAGCCAGCCCACTTGGGTCGACCTGCCCTCGGACCAGGCCCGTGGCGGACTGCTCGGCCGCGCCGGATTCTTGGCGTTAAACGCCCATGCTGCAGCGACAAGCCCAACCCATCGCGGCCTGTTCATCCAGACGCGCTTTTTGTGTGGCGTGGTCAAGCCGCCCCCGGAAGGCGTGGACACCAACCTGCCTCCAGTCGATCCCGACGTACCCACCACCCTGCGTGAGCGGCTCACCCAACACCGCGATGACGACGCCTGCCGCGGCTGCCATCAGCAGATGGATCCCATGGGCCTCGCGCTCGAACACTTCGACGCCGCCGGGGCGTACCGGACCCATGAGTGGGGATTGCCTATCGACGCCTCCTTCGACCTCAATGGTGAGTCCGGCGTGGGCGCCGCATACCTGGGCGACGTCTTGGTCGACAGCCCACGCTTGCCGAGCTGCTTGGTGCGCCAGCTGTACCGCCACGCCATCGGCCAGCACGAGTACGACGAAGAAGAGCCTGCCATCGCCGAGCTGGTGGACGCGTTTGTCGCCAACGATCACCGGCTCAAGAGCTTTATCGTCGACTTCGTAACTCATGACGTCTTCCGCCACGTCTCGCCACCAGACCGGCAAGTGTGCGAAGAGGCCGGCGCCGAACGGGCCTGCGAGACCGCCTGTGGCACTGGCGTGCAGCTGTGCGAAGATGGCCATTGGCGCGATTGCAGCGCCGCAACGGCCATCCCAGAGAGCTGTAATGGAATCGACGACGACTGCGACGGCGAAGGCGACGAGGTGGTGCGCACCTGTACCGCCGTCACGGGCCCCGGCATCCAGGTCTGCAATGACGCGGAATGGTCCACCGAGTGCGAAGGCCCTCCCCGCCTTCCGGAGACGTGCAATGGCGAGGACGATGACCTTGACGGCGAGATCGACGAAGATCTGAACATCGACATCGCCGAGGTCACCTGGGGCCAACTCAGCCAAGCGCTGGCCTCGTGCAGCGTGGGCGTGATCAGCAACAACGGGCCCTGTAAAGCCGCGATTAAGCGCACGTGTGCGGCGTCTCCGTGTAGCGTGAGCGGGTTCGGCCCCGTGTCCATGGACTACGCCGCCGGAACCGCCGAGCTGGCGTGTCTAGACAGCACCGAGTCCAAGATTCAGTTCACCACCTATACGGCGTTGAAGCAGCAACATGCGGGCTGCTCAGGTCCGCCCTCGGCCAACTGGGGTCCGGCCTGCAACGCGGCCATCTCGCGGTGGTGCGGCGCCCAGGGCATGACCACCGGCTTTGGCCCAGTGGAGCACTCCGGCGACATCGCCCACGTGGTGTGCACCCCAAGAGCCTCTAGGTTGAACCTCACCTACACCGAGCTCGCCCCCTATAGCGTCGAGTCCATCGGAACCTGCGACGGCAGCACCCACCGCCTGGGTGCGGCGTGCGACGCCGCCATCCACGGCTACTGTCGTGCCAAGGGCCACCGCACCGGCCACGGCCCACTTGAAAACTACTACGACGACCTATCGGTGGCGTGCTTGGGCACTCTGGAGGACCGATGAGCTCCAAGCCCATGAACCGCCGAACCGTGCTCCAAGGCCTGCTCGCCGGTGCGGCCGTTTCCGTGGCCCTCCCTCCCCTCGAAGCCATGCTCAACGTCAACGGCACCGCCCTCGCCGATGGGGGCTCGCTACCCGATCGCTTCGGAGTGTGGTTCTGGGGCAATGGCGTACGACCCGAGCACTGGATCCCCAGCACCACAGGCGCTGGCTACGCCCTCTCGGACGCCCTCACGCCGCTGGCCCCCGTTCGGGACTACGTCAGCGTGATCACAGGGCTGGAGATCAAGACCGCCACCCACCCACACCACAGCGGCATGACCGGCATGCTCACTGGCGACGTCTACCACAAGCTGCGCAACATCCGAGACACCATCGCCACCACCTTTGCACGACCGAGCGTGGACCAGCTCGTTGCCGAAGAATGGAAGGGCCAAACTCCATATCGCTCGCTTGAGGCGGGCGTGACCCGGTTCCGTGGATCCGACGAAGGCTCCACCTTTGAGCACGTGTCTCACAATGGACCCAATGATCCAAACCCTGCAGAGTACAGCGCTCGCGCCCTGTACCAGCGACTCTTCGGGGCCTCGACGGCCCGCCTGGACTTGGTGCGCAGCAGCGTTCTAGATAGCGTTGGCGGTCAAATTGACGACTTGGAACGCCGACTTGGCGCTGCCGATCGTCAGAGACTAGACCGACACCTCACCTCGGTACGAGAGCTGGAACGGCGCTTGGACGAGGGCACCGGTGATTGTGTGGCTCCGCCCAGGCCGACGGACCCGATCGATTCAGGACGCGAGCCCATCGCCGAGAAGAATGAGGTCATGAGCGAACTCTTGGCTTTGGCCCTACACTGCGACCTGACCCGAGTGTTCACGCTCCAGTTCAGTTCGGCGGGCGCCGGGGTCGTGTTCTGGCAGGTTGGAGCCACAAATAGCCTGCACTACACCTGCCACACCGAGCCTTCGCCCCAGCCCATCGTGCGGGCGGCCACGCGCATGACCATGAGCCAGCTGGCGTCGTTCTTGGAGGCCCTCAAGCGCCAAGAAGGGGGCAATGGCCACGTGCTAGACCGCAGAACCATCTTGTGTACCACCGAGCTCTCGGATGGGCAGAGGCATCGAAACACGGAGTACCCCGTGCTCATCGCTGGCAAGGGATGTGGGCGTCTGCGAGGCGATGTGCACGCCCGCAAGCCCGGCCGAAACACCAGCGAGGCCGTGCTGACTGCCCTTCGCGGATGCGGCTCCAGCCGCACCTCTTTTGGCTATGGGGCAGGCCGCACAACTTCAGTGATCAGCGAGCTGCTCACGTAGATCACGATCGCCGCTCCACGCGACGCTCGTTCAATCCAACGGGAAGCGAGCCCAGGCGGAATACCACGCCTCGTTCGGGCTGCTTCCAGGCTCCATCGCACCGATAAATCGAGCCGATTCGTCCCAGAAAGGGCCTTCCGGTGGGCGTTCTGCCGCAGTGGAGTCCACCCAGACTGTGGCCAATGGGATGAAGTCCGGGTCTTCAACATCGCTGGCTGCGCGGGTCAACAAGGTCGACGACACCATGCGGTTGCCCGAGGCCGGGTCTTCAAACATGTGTTGTTCATCGAATCCGTCATCGTCATCGTCATCGCCGATCTCTGGGCGAAACGGCGTGCGGCCATCGGCCCCGATGTCATGGGCCACGACCGCCCGAACGCCGAGCTGCTCTCGCTCCGCAACCAAGGCGGTCTCGGGGTCCGCCACATCGTAGATGTCGCCCCCAAAGCCTACGCTCAGCACATTCACGAGCTGTCCGGCCGTGCCGTCGGACAGCGTCATGCCCACATGCAGCCCCCGCCCAGAGCCCGGACCAATCAGGGTGACGTTGGACAAAAAGGGCATGGATCGGGGGGCCCCATCGGGTCGGTCCGCTCCTCGACCATGGATAGCACTCTCGACCGCTCCAGCTTGGGTGTGAATCTGCTGCTGCACCACGATGAACTGCCCCACACCCTGCCAGCCTTGATCCCAGTCTAGGCCATCTTCGCCCGAGCCGGTGACCAGCAGATGTTGTAGGCCCACCCGCCCGCCGAGCACCTGAACGCCATCATTGAGGGCGCGGTGCACTTGGACGCGGTCCACCACCGTCTTGGTGCCACAGCCCGCCAGGGTAAGCGCGTCCAGGCCCTCGTCGGCGGACACGCGAGAGCCCGCAAATTCGACTCGCACATACGACAATATTCCGCAGTTATGAGGAGCAGTATCGCCACCATACACCGCGCGCGTAACCTCGTTCACCAGGCCCTGGAGCGGTCGGGCCTCTCCCAGAGCTGGGGCCCAACCCAGCAGGGCGAGGCCGCCCCAATCCCCTGCCGACCGGTCTCCCGGTTCTGAAGCGCTCGTGAACACGATGGGGGCGCTAGGACTGCCTTGGGCATCAAGAAATCCATCCGGGCTCACGATCAGCGCAGATCCCTGCTCTCCCAAAATGGTCGTACCCGCCTCGATGGTGAGGCGTGCATCGTTGGACACCACGATCGGACGTGAAA
>JBGCER010000231.1:0-3382 GCA_045106515.1 Myxococcota bacterium | reverse complement strand
CCGGAAGTCGAGGGCGTCCATTTTAGGGAGATCCGTAGTGCGTAAAGTTGGGTTCCAGACCGAAGTTAGTCAGCTCTTCTAGCACGAGCTCCATCGCTTCATCGCGCGTTAAGGTCCGGCCTAACAGCGCCTCTGCGGCCTCGAGCCTTCGCATCACCGTCGTATTCCATTCGCCAGCCCACGCGTCCAAAGCTGCCCTCATCTGTGGCGTCAAGTCTGACGCAGACGCCTTGGCCTCCGAGAGTGCGCGCCCACTTCGCCAGTCTCCACCGCCGTGGACCCGTTGGTCCAACTTGATGGTGAAGTTGTCGATGTCCCAATCCCCCACGAAGCCACGATCTTCGAACCAAGTGCGCTGTTCGTTGGGAAAAGCGTGGTGTCTTGGGCGGCGAGCCATTCCCGCTCGACCCTTACTTGCCCCGTGGATTGCCAACTCCTCAACCCCATCGCCTAGGGCGGCTTGCCGGCGGCAAAGCCCTGCACCTCGTGCCAGGTGACCCGGTTGAGGCGCGTCCCACAAACCCGTCACGGGAGAAGGTGGGCGACCGAACGCCTTACCGAGATCTGCACTCGAAGAAGGGTGCCTTTGCTGTTCCAGAGGAACGAGGCCACCGCATGCTCACCGCATGGGTAAGTTAGACTGGTCGTGCGCTTCGTTACTTCAATTAGCGGTTCCCCCAGAATTTTTCGCGCGTCTGTGGCGGTGTCAGTACTTTGTATTCCCAAGGGTAGTGGGCCCGAATACTCGTCATCTTTGGTGTGCAGGGTGATTCCTTGGAGCATCCCTCTGGTCAGGCCCAAAGCAACGCCGCATGCGTAAAACCGAAGCTGACGTTCGGGGCCTAGGTCCGATATTTCGGGAGCGAGTTGACCGGCGAGAGCCGCCTCTGCCGTTCGGAAGCGGTCTGAACTTGCCGCATGGTCCAAGGCGCTGATGAGCTGATCAAGCATCAGTCGACCCACATGAACACGCCGAGATCCTCATTGACTTCGCGCATGGCGTCGATCGCGTCTTCAATTTCGTGTAGGTCCATTCCCATTTCGAGCCCTATTGACTTGAAGTCCTGTGCGTCTGCATCGAAGGCCGCCCTTAGATCGCTTGCATCGCCCGATATCTGGTCTGGCGAATTTCGGCCTCCTGTCGAACGCCGGAGTTTGTGGAGTGCTTCGTCGATGGCGACGGTGTTGGTGTTCTGAAAGAGCCAGCGTTCGAAGCGCGGACTGAGTTCCCTGCCGAGGTTTCGTTCCAAGGCTAGCTTGATGGCCGCAAAGCTCGGCCAATGGTCTCGTTCAAGACCGTCTCCGACCACATCTTTGAGCTGGCGGTGTCGGCCGCCCTTCAAGTCCACGTCTAGCGGCTCAATATCCGGCCGCCTTCCACGGCCAGGCACCCGCGGCTCCTGAATACTCATGCCGCGTGAATCGATGTGCAGCCGCTCGCCACCTGACCACGTGTCAGGCAAGAATCCCTCTTGATCCCCCATACTCATCGCATGGACGTTCGACCCCTCCGCGCCCTCGGACGCCCACCCATGTGGCCGAAGCGCTCGAACGTCCTCGTTGGGAACCTGCGGCGTGCGGCCGACGCGATTGTAAGGGCCTGCTCCGCGCCCGCCGGCCATGGCCCAGGCCGGATCTGTTTCGATATGTGAGCCCAGCCGGCGCTGTAACGGCCCGCTCTAAGTTTTTAGCTCCAGCCCGACCAACGTCCCCATCGGCCAGTTCGCTCAAAGTCCCGATACCCTACCCGGGCAGAATCCCCAGCGACACAAACGCCAGCAGCGGCTGGCCGTAGTCAGCCGCCTGCCCCGACCGACGTGCCACGAGAGGTGTCTTCCACCTCGTCAGACCCGCTCCAGCCCAATGACCACCCTCGTCATCTCCTGCCCTTGATTTCGATAGATAAAGCTCACTATTACGCCACCTTGCACCTCGTAGCGGACCCTAGGCTGCCTGGCTCCTCCGCTGGACTTGGGAGGACCCAAGCGCCGGATCAAATCCCGAATTGAGTCGGTTGCGGATGCTCCAAGCGGGAGCTCGCCTTTATAAGCTAGGCGGTTCTGAAGCGGTACCAGATGCAGTTGCACGCTGGTGAGCACGCCGGCTGCTATTGAGGCGCTAACGCCGGACTTGTCGACCTCCAGGTATGTTGTGCCAGGGATGGATGAGCGTTTGATGGGGCCAAGCTCTCCGAGCGCCGCCAGTAAACCGGCAGACCCTTCAGAGTCTGGTGCGGTCCCGACCGCGCCCAACGCCGCCTCGATGAGCGTCATTCTAGCCATCGGTATAGCCCCATTTCTTCGTTGACAGCTCGAAACGCTTCAATGACTTCCTCCACCTCTTCAAGGTCAAAACCCTCCTGGAGTGCCAGGCGTTTGAAGTCGGCCGCATCAGCTTGGAAGGCTGCCTGCAGGTCTGCGCCGTCTCCAGCAACTTGTGCTGCGGTGTTGCGACCGCCCGTGGTTCTGCGGACTGTGTGCATTGATTCCGTTAAGGCGAGCGTGTTGGTATTGGTGTACAGCCACCTGGCGAATTGCGGATCTAACTCGTCGCCAATCTTAGATTCTAGAGCCGATTTGATCGCCGCAAAGCTAGGCCAATGGTCTCGCTCTAGCTCGTCTCCGACCACATCCCGGAACAGCCGCCTGGGCCCCCCCTTTACATCCACGTCTAGCGGCTCAATATCGGGCCGCCTTCCACGGCCAGGCACCCGCGGCTCCTGAATACTCATACCGCGTGAATCGCTGTGCAGCCGCTCGCCACCTGACCACGTGTCAGGCAAGAATCCCTCTTGATCCCCCATACTCATCGCATGGACGTTTGACCCCTCCGAGCCCTCCGACGCCCACCCATCTGGCCGAAGCGCTCGAACGTCCTCGTTGGGAACCTGCGGCGTGCGGCCGACGCGATCGTAAGGGCCTGCTCCGCGCCCGCCGGCCATGGCCCAGGCCGGATCTGCGTCGATATGCGAGCCCAGCCGGCGCAGCTCCGCTCCGACGTTTTTCGCCAGGGTCGCCCCGATCAGCTTGGCCTCTTTGCCGACATGGCCTGCCGTGCGAAGCGCCTTGCCGATGCTCGCACCGGCCCGCAAGAGCCCGACGACCTTGATTCCCGACGCCAAGTCGATGCCCGCGCTCACCCACGCCACAGCAAGCCAGAACTCGGCCCCTTGCATTTGCTCGGGTGACATTAAGCCTTGGCTCTTGTCTTCCGCCGTATTGGAGAGGGAGGCATCTTCGAAGTACTCCGCCGTTTGCCAGGCCGCGTCCACGACGCCTACGCCGATGGCGGCGGCTCCCAACGCCACCCCGAGGCCGCCGGTGGCAGCACACGCGGCCAGGCCCAAACCGACCGACAAGGCCGCCATCGCCAAGCCGCTGAT
>JBGCER010000230.1:0-5645 GCA_045106515.1 Myxococcota bacterium | reverse complement strand
ATAGCGACTGCAGCGATGGGGGGTCAGGACGCTAGGCGTAAGACGTTAACGTCTTACACCTAGCGTCCTGACCCCCCGTTTAGCGTCCTGACCCCCCGTTCTAGCGTCCTGACCCCCCGTTCTAGCGTCCTGACCCCCAGCCGCCGCACAGGCAGCAGGGCCGTTGTCATCGCGCCCCATCCGCATCCCCGCTACACTTCTGCCATGCGAATGTCTGCCCTGCTGCTGCTCTTGTGCGCCTGCACCATCGACCCCGATGATGACGGGCTGAACGCTCGCCAAGAAGAGGCCGCAGGCACCGATCCCAAGAACGCAGACAGCGATGGCGATGGCCGCTCCGACGGCGACGAAGCCGAAGCGGGAACCGACCCCCTAAACGCCGACACCGATGCCGATGGCCTCAACGACGGGGCCGAGCACGACCTGGGCACGGATCCCTTGGACAGCGACGCCGACGACGACGGCCTCGACGATGGCCTCGAACAGGACGTGGGCACCGACCCCAACAACCCCGACACCGATGGAGACCGGATCAGCGACCGGGACGAGCTGCTGACCCACCAGACCGACCCCACCCTGCTGGACACCGACGAAGACGGTATCGATGACGGCGACGAGCTGGACCTTGGCGCCGACCCCCTCCTGCCTGACACCGATGGCGACTTCATCTTGGACGGCGATGAGGCGGCTGTGGGCACGGACCTGCTCGACCCCGACTCCGATGATGATGGCTACCTCGACGGCAATGAAGTTCTGGAAGGCACCGACCCACTCGACAGATTGGACCGGATCTATTCCGGGGGCTGGCCCTACCGCCGGGGCAAAGACGCGCTCTCCGAGCCCACCGACGCCACCACCGTCACCGTGGGCGATCGCATCCCCCGATGGGCTCTGCCCGACGCCTACGCCGAGTCCGTCGACACATGGGATCTGGGCGGCAACGCCACCGGCACGCTGGTGGTGCTCGGCGCCGAAGGGCAGCCCTTGGCCACCATCGTCGACCGCCTGCACAACGGCGGCGATGAGCAGGTCGACCCGATCTTCGCTCTGATCGATGGCTCCGAACTCACCCTGTCCACCTGGCTGCTCACCGACGCCGGGGGCACCCCCGCCACGACGCCGACGCTCAACCGCTGGTATGCCGCGCACCCCAGCGCCACCGATGTCTTGCTGGCCGATGCCGACGCTGTCGTCTCCCCCTGGCTGGGCGAGGTCGACGGACCGACCTTCGTTTTGTGTGACCCGGACCTAGTCGTCTTGTACGTGGGTCCCGCCGATGACACCGGACTCGCGGGCGCCGTCGAGGCGTGGCAGTAGGCTCGTTGCCATCGAGGCCCCATGCGACTCTCTCGTTTGACGCTCACCCACACTGCCGCGCTGCTCGCCTGCGTGGCGGCGGCCTGCGTTCCGACGCCCCGACCCAACGAGGCCTCCCAGGGCACCGACCCGAGCGCCGCACCGGTGACAACGGCGGCTCTAAACAAGACCTTAACGGAGGCTTTTCAGCCACTGCCCACCTCGCTAGTGGACGCGAAGCGCCCCCCATCAGCCGCGCAGATCGAGCTGGGCCGAATGCTCTACTTCGAGTCCAGACTCTCCAAGAGCCAAGACCTGTCGTGCAGCTCCTGCCACAGGCTCAACCGGTTCGGCGTCGACAATAAACCAACGTCTCTCGGAGCAAATGGCGTCGCCCTCGCGCGCAATGCCCCCAGCATCTACAACGCCGGCCTGCACGTGGCCCAGGGTTGGGATGGCCGATTTCCCGACCTAGAGGCCCAGACCCGCGCTCACCTGCTCGACCCCCTTGTGATGGCCCAGTCCGACGCCGCCGACGTCGTGGCCTCGGTGCAGTCCATCCCCGGCTACCCCCCCCTGTTCGCCGCCGCCTTCCCCCACTCCGCCGAACCCGTCAGCGTCGACACCATCGCCCTGTCCATCGGCGCCTTCGAGCGAACCTTGCTCACCCCAAGCCCACTCGATGACTACCTCCACGGGGATGTGAGCGCCCTGAGTCCCGCCGAGATCGCCGGCGCCACGCTCTTCGTGGAGGCCGGCTGCACCACCTGCCACACCGGCCCAACCCTCGGTGGCACCACCCACAAGAAGCTCGGCGTCGTCGAGGCCTATGAAACCGACGACCTAGGCCGATTCTCCCACACCGGCATCGAGGCGGACCGCCACGTATTCAAGGTGCCCTCCCTACGAAACGTGGCCCACACCGCCCCGTATTTCCACGACGGATCAGTCCGCGGCCTACCCACAGCGGTGAAGCTCATGGCCAAACACCAGCTTGGGAAAGAGATGAGCGACAACGACGCCCGCACCATCAGCATCTTCCTAGAGGCGCTGAACGGGCGGATCGATGTGGAGCACACCAAGAGGCCAAAGCTGCCCGAAGGGTAGAGAAAAATTGAGCATTCGAAAGGTAGCATTCGCTGCAGTTTGGACGCAGAGTGCGCTGAGATCCTCAGAGCTTCCGGAGAACCCAGAATTCGCGAAGCGCCGCGAATGTCGCGCAGCTTGAACGCGGCTTGGGTTCCTATTTTTAAGTCGGACAACCACCACTATCGCATCTCTACCCTCGACCGCGACGGGCCTTCTGGGTCCCTCCGAAGTCTCCGTGGATCTCTGCGCCCTCCGCGTCCCGCCCGAAACCGCCACCGCCCGCCCTACAACGACCGCAAATAGGCTTCCAAATCACTCATCTCCCCATCGGTCAGCCCGCCCGTATTCCCCATGGCCCCGTTCCGGGACATCTCCAGCACGTCGCGCAGGGTCTGGGCACGGCCGTCGTGCAGGTAGGGCGGGCTGGAGGCGATGCCGTGCAGGGGACGCGTCTTCACGGAGTCCAGGCCGAACATGGGGTAGGCCTGACCATCGGTGAGGTACTCGCCAGAGTGGCAGGAGGCGCAGGCCACGTCTTCACGCTCGAAGACCTGTCGGCCGCGGTCGATGGCGTCTTGGTTCACATCGGGCAGGTCCGGCAGCGGCGTGGACTCCACAAAGCTCTCGATGCTCTCGGCCATGCGGGTGGACAGGACGTCGGCTCCCATCCGATGCTCGACGGTAAAGCCAGCTTCTTCGGCCACAGTCTCCACCGGATTGGTCCAGGTCACCACGCCCGCTGAAGCCACGGGTCCCGCCAGTGATGGCGTATTGCGCGGCCCATTGAACAGCTCCCACGTCAGGCCATCGGTGCGGCCCTCGAAGTGGCAGGTGGAACACGACACACCGGCTTCGCCCATCGTCGTGGAGGTGGCGCTGTAGAAGAGGCTTCGACCGCGCTCATCATTCGGGTCGAGGACCCGCTCGGTAAGCTCGATGCCGGCCAGAGCCATGCTGTGCGCGGTGGGCGACCCACCATCATCGTCGAACTCGGCTTCGAGGCCCCGGTCGAGCTCTTGGCGAAGGTCCTTCCGCAGTTTGCGGAAGACCACGTCTGCCACGGTGCGATCGTGCGCTTCATGTACAAAGACGCTGCGCCCTCCCAAGACCGCCAGCCCCCGCGGACCCCGACCTGTCGATACGACGCTCACCATGGGAAATGCAAGTCGAGTCCTACGCTTCCACGTCTTTTTGTACCGGCCATCGACGAAGAGAACCGCGTCCGACGATTCCATGGTGGCGAGCCAGCCGAGACCATCGGGACTCTGGGTCAAGCTCGTCAGATAGGACTGGCGTACATCGCTGCCCTGCCCATCCATGCCGGGGGCCACATCGATGATCCGCGAGGTAGCGGCCGCTTCGAGGGCGATATTCCCATCGTCTTCGTCGACGTCATAGTGGACGATCGCCGAGTTGAATCGGCCCATGGAGTCCACCACAGGCGCCTGCCGATAGTAGGGCGCCGACGGCACCGGAACCTGCAGATTGGTCTCGGCGGGCCCCATCTCACCGGAGCGGTGGTCTACGTAGAGCGTCGGCACAACGAGCTCGGTGCCATCGGTAGAAAAGACGGGATCACCCGTCACTCTAGACGCAAGCTCGACCTCGCCCTGCACCGCCGATCCAAAGGCTTCGGTGACGTGGGTGGGCAAGGCCAATTCGCCGACCGTGCCGCTATCCAAGTCGATGGCGTGCATCACCGACCCGCGGGCCGATCCCACAACCAGGGTTCGCCCGGTGGGGTGCACCGCCAGCCATCGAGGCTCATTCGGCACCGAGAAGGTTCGCAAGACCTGGAGTGAGAGGGCGTCGCGCTCTTCGATCACATCGCCCAAAGACACGCTGACATACACCCGTTGGCCATCGGGGTGAGCCAAGATTCCATAGGGTTCCGGCCCCGTATCGTGAACCGCCAACACCCGAGCGGTCGCCAAGTCCACCTCGGCGATGCCTCGCTCGCCACGTAGGGTGACCAAGGCGCGCCCGTGGACAATGGCCACCCGCGTCGGCTCTACGCCCACGTCGACCGAATCGGCGTGCACCGCCCCAAGGTTCACGATGCTCAGAGTGTCTTCGAACGCATTGGCCACCGCCAACCGCTGACCGAGTGTGTCACCGACGACCGAGCTACTGCCCAGGGGTGTTTCCGGGATCTCAGGGGCCGCGCAAGCACCGATAAGGCCAGCCAGTACCAGACAAATTCGCATGCGATCTCCCAGGATGAAGGAATGTATACGAAGAAAAGGCCCCGCGTATTCAACGCGAGGCCTTCCTTTTTTGGCGTCCCCTAGTGCAGGGGCGGCTCTGCGGTACAGCGGGGTCCTACGACTCGGGAAGCAGCCAAGAGAAGTACTCCCACCAGCCACCTTGGGTGGCTTCTCCGCCGCCGGTGTTGATGCGGGCGCGGCTCTGTAGGTCATCGCCAAAGGCGTTCCACACCGCTTGGCGCTCCGAATCGAGGAACTGTTGGCGGAAGCCGTCGAGCTGGGACCGGTCCACCTCGGGGCGACCGGTGACGCGGATCAGGAAGGCGTCGTTCGCGGCGGGACCCTCACCGGGGAAGGGCCCAAACACAGACCCAACCTCGGCATCTTTTGCTGCTTCAATCGCTGCTTTCGGGGGGTTGCCCGGTCCACCTCTGTACTGAAAGAGGCGCACGCCAGGAATCGGCTGCACAAAGGCTGCGCCCTCGGTCAGCAACTCTTCGGGGCGGCTGGCGTCTTTCCACGCCGCGGCGAGCCGGGTGGCGTAGTCATTGGCGCGGTCAGCCGCCATAAGCTTGTCTGCAAGCTCGTCTTGAACGGCCGCGAGGGGGATGACCTCGGGCGCTTTGCGCTCCACGACCTGGTACAGCGCCAGGCGGTCGGTCTCGTCGACCACCGCCGAGATCTGGCCCACGGCCAAATCTGCGACCGCTTCGCGCACCTTGGTGGTGAGGGTCGGCAGACGGCGCTCGCCCAAGTCTCCGCCAGCGGCCGCCGTCGGATCTTCCGACCAGCGCAGCGCCAGGTCCGCAATGCTCTCGCCACCGGCGATGGACCCACGAAGGGCCTCCATACGGGCGGTGATGGCGTCTTTGTCGGTCTCGGTGAACGGCAGACGGATCGTCTTGAGGCGGATGCGCTCGGGCAGGTCGAAGCGGGACGCCTTTTCTTTGTCGTAGGCCGCTTGAAGTGCGGCGCCATTGGCCGCAATCCACGAGGTTCGCTGGTCTGGGGTGATCGGCATCGACTCGGCCAGCTGGGCCGGCGTGATGGTGA
>JBGCER010000229.1:0-13336 GCA_045106515.1 Myxococcota bacterium | reverse complement strand
CTCACGCTCGCCGGGTGGGATGTGGTGGCCGGAGACGCCTCTCCGGGGCGGCACATCTACTTGGAGATCGGGTGGACTGCGGCCCAAGATCTGCGCAAGGGCGAAGATATGCGGGTGCTGGTCTTCTTGGCCGGCGCCGATGGGGCGCTCCACATGTGGGACGCGCCTCCGGGCTACGACTGGTATCGACCGCGGGAATGGGATGTGGGCGAGGTCGTGATCGGTCGACACAGTGTGCCCATTCCCGCTGATTTACCACTTGGAACCTACGATTTTGGAATCATCGTCATTGCCGATCCTCAAGGTCAGGCCATGGCCCCCGTCGCCGTTCCAGAGGGTGCCACGGCGGACTCTGAGGCGGCGAGAGTCGCCCGGACAGAAGTAGTTTGGGCGAACGCGGTTGAGATCGTCGACGGCGAGACGCTGGACCAACACGCCCAAGACGATCTCGAAGCGGTCGCGCTCTCGGCCGCCGAGGATCGCTGTGAGGCCGCCGAAGACCGCTGGAGGCTGTCCCGCCGCCGGATGACCCGCACCTGGTTCGACGAGACCCATGAGGCGCGAATCACCACGCTGCTCGCGCAGTGCTGGGCGGCTCGCGCGACCCAGTCTGATCAAAGAGATGTGGTGTTAGATGCACTGGTTCGGGCGCGCGCCTGGAATCACCGCGCGCCGGAAGTGATGGCCGCCGCTACGCCTTGGGCAGATCGGTGGATGCAGCAGGGCCTGCAGGCGCGCGAGGATCGAAACTGGGCCGAGGCCTACCCGCACTTCCGGGATGTTCTGCGGGTCGATCCCTATCGGGCGTGGGCGCGTCGGTATGCCGTCGAAGCGCGTGATTGCAAACTTGGCATTCGGCTCGATAATCATGATTGCAACGGTGGAGCAGCTACGGAGCTGCCGACGACCACCCCGTCAAAGCGCGTGTTCAAACCTCTGCGCGACCGGACACCGCGGGTCCCCGTGCTACGTGCCCCCCCCATCGACACGGACGACGGCGGAGGCGACAGTCCATGATTCAGGCGTTGATCCGACCGCTCCTCGGCATCTGGGACAACCTCGACGACCTGGGTCGCCGGCAGGCCACGCTGGTGCTGCTGTCGGGGGTCTTGTTCCTGATCCACTTTGCCTGGTTCAGCCACTGGTACATCGAAGACGCGGCCATCAGCTTCGCATATGCCCGCTTCTTCGCCGAAGGTGAGGGTTGGGTCCCCTACGCCGGTGGGGAGCTCGTGGAAGGGTTCTCGAACCCCACCTGGACGCTACTCTTGGCGGGCGAGCACTTCATCGGGCTCAATCCGTTTATCGCGGCGAAGCTATCGGGCGCGGTCCTCGGTGTGCTCGGTCTGCCGTTCGCCTGGTGGTGGGCTCGCCAGGTCATGTCCGAGCGCACGGACTTGGCCCCGGCCTTGGTACCGCTGCTTTTGGCGCTATCGCCTCAGTACACCAACTGGGCCGCAAGTGGTCTTGAGAACAGCGTAGTGACGTTCACGATGGCAGTGGGTGGCGCCCTGCTGCTCCGCGAGATCCAGGAGCGTCGCCGAATCCCTTGGTCCGCGTTGTGGTGGTCCCTGCTCGCCATCAGCCGACCCGAGGCGGTGGCCTACGCCTTTGTGGCGGGGGTCTCCGGGTTTATCGGCATTGTGGGTAGGCGCGGTCCGGCCGCGGCGCTCGACTGGGCGTGGCGGTGGCTGCTGTTGGCCTCGGGCCCCTTCTTGGCCTGGCATCTGTATGCCTTCGCGACGTTCGCCTGGGAAGCGCCCAATACCTACTTCGCGAAACTCCACGATGGAGGCCGGTTCCGTCCCTGGGACTGGTCTGGGAAGCGGGCCCGCGGTTGGGGCTATCTGCGCGGCTATGCGCTCATGTATGGGCACGGCTTCTTCTTGTGGATCTACCTGCTGGGCCAGTCCGGATTTAAGGGTCTACGCGGCAAATTGATGGGGGTCGCCACCGCCCTCATCTACATCATCGTACTGCCAGGAGTGGTGTGGTTGTGGGCGCTGTGGGGAGAGGTGCCGTTGGATGGGTGGGTGCCCGCGCTCGGTTCCGACGCCGACGTCCCGTTCTGGCCCTTCTCGGCAGATCCTCGTTGGCTCGCCACTTTCCGCATCCTCATGTTTGTGGCGTTGGGTTTTGTGGTGCCGCTGGCAGGGTTGCTCCGTACCAAGCAGATCGGTCGGGCCATGTGTTGGTGGCTCACGTGTTTCATTCTGTTCTTCGCCGTCTATGCGGGTGGGGACTGGATGGATGGATTCCGTTGGTTCAATCTCTGTATTGTTCCGTTGATGATCCTGTTCGTCGACGGTGCGTCCCAGCTGGTTGACGCGATTCGTGAGCGCTGGGGCCGCCCTCGGCTGGCCTGGGCATTGGGCGGCTTACCCCTCGCTATTGCTGCCATTTTGGGCGTGGTCCACACGGTGAACCTGGTGCGCGGTCCCGAAACCAGCCCCTACGATGTGCATCGTCGCGTGCACTACATGCAGAAGGTGGGAGAGAGGCTGGATCTCCGCCGCCCGGGGTTCATGGACGTGGACATGGGCGCGCACCAGTGGTGGGCAGGTCCGCAGAGTGAGATCGTGGATATGGCCGGCCTTATCGACGTGCCCATGGGGCATCACAAGTGGCAAAAGGAGTTCACGGCCGAGTATGTGTATGAAGAGCGTCGACCGGCCTTCGCTCACATTCACGGTTCATGGGCCGGAAAGACAGGTCTAAAGCGCCGAAAAGGCTATCGAGACTATATCGGAATCAGCCCCTTCCCCGTGTCGGTCTACAAGTACCATATCGGCAGTCATCTACGTCGCGACCTGCTTTTTGGCTCCCTCGACGAAGCGAATCCGGCGCGCATGACCGTGTTTCAGACGGGCTTCGCCCTAGCGGACTGGCAGGTGCCCGCTCCCGAGGTGGTGGCCGGGCAGACGCTCACCGTGAAGGTGGCCTGGCAGCGCTTGCGCGGGCTGCCGCGGGGAGTGCGCCCCATCGTCTTCCTGTCGGGGCAGGGCCGCGTGGTGACCAAGGAGCTGCCCCCGGCCTATGACTGGGTTGAAGTTCGAAAATGGAAGAAGGACGAGGTCGTGCGAGGCACACACCGCCTGACACTGCCCGAGGATCTTCCCGCCGGCGACTACGACATCGGATTTGTGGTCATGAGTCCACGGGGACTGTTGCAAGCCATGGAGCGTCCCGAGGGCGCCGCCAAGGGGCCGCCGGTGTACGCTCGCGGCGAGGTCCGGTGGTTGAGCGCGGTGAAGGTTGTGGATGAGCCCACGCTCTCCGGCCTCCTCGAAGACCGCATGGCGCAGATCTTGGTGGAGCCCGACTGCGAGGCTCGCGAGGCGGGCTGGCAGGCACTCCGGCACCATCGACCCTTGGCGCATCGGTGGACGCGCAGACAGACCCCCTTGGCCGAAGCCGCCATCGCCACCTGCTATGCGGAGCGACTGAAAGCGCAGTTTGCGGCTGGCCAGCCGGATGATGTGCTCTTCGCGACCGGCAAGCACGCGCGGTGGTGGGATCATCGGCCATATGCCGTGGCTGGGATCACCGCCGAGGTGGCCGCGGTGTGGCGACGGAAGTCGATTCAGGCCGAGAAGGAAGGCGACCTGGACCGAGCGTACGAGTACTCCCACCGGTCTTTGGTGTTCGAGCCGCAACGGGCGTGGGAGAGGCGCCGGGCGGAGGCCCTGCGGGACGCTCGCCTGGGATTGGAGCCAACCCCCAGCCTGTCCGAGCGGCTGTTCGAGAAGCTCGGCTTGGAAGGAACCTCCTCGTCTCCGTGATAGAGGGGTGCACGGGAGGCTTCGTGTCGAGAGCGGCTTGGTTCTGTCTGCTGGGGTGTGTGTTCGCCACGGTCGCGGTCGCAGCGACGGTGGCGGGGTGGACGCCCGGAACGCCCGCGCGCAATGCGTCGCGGGTGTTGGCGGGGATCCCCGAGCCCGTCGAGCTCGACCTGCCGTCCGCGCTCGCCGATCGGATCGAAGGCCCGACCTTGCTCGTGTACTTCTCGCCGACGTGCCCCCACTGTCAGCACGCGCAGCCGGAACTCAACGACGTGGCTCGGCGGATCGCGGGCACCGGCAAGGTCATCGGCGTCTCGAGCGGGGCCACCTCTGTCGATGCCATGAACGCGTACATCAAGACGTATAAAGTGGCGTATCCCTTGATCCATGACTCGGAACGCACGATGGGGGCGGCCATGGGCGCGCGGTCCACGCCGTCGGTGCTCTATGTCGAGCGGAAAGGCAAGAAGATCCTGGCGAAAGACGCGTTTTATCCGTTTCGGTCCGGCACCGGTTCTCTCTTGGTGCAGCGCGTGCTTGGCGCGCCGTTCGCCGGTTTTGACCCCGATCGATACCATGGCACCGCCACCTGCGCAGCGTGCCATGTGGACGAGGCGGCGTCGTGGATGCTCACGCACCACAGCGTCGCTTGGGACACCCTTCTGGCCCGAGATGCGGACAAGAAGGAAGAGTGCGTCGGCTGCCACGTGACGGGCAAGGACACGCCCACTGGGTGGGCCGCAGACGGGGGCCGGGACCATTTGGTCGATGTGGGCTGCGAGTCGTGCCACGGGCCTGGTGGGCCTCATGATGGCAAAGCCGATGTGGCCACCGAGTCTTGCGCGGGGTGCCATGACAAGAAGCACAGCATCGCCTTCAGCGTCGAAAAGGGCCTGCCACACCTGGACCACTACCGTGGGGCCGCACTCGATAGTGAGGCGTTTACCGCCGAACTTCGGGCTCTGCACACGGGCAAGAAGGAGCGCCCGCTGCTGGCGTTCGCCGACGGTCCGCACGTAGGGTCGAAGGCCTGCGCGGAGTGCCACGAGGCGGAACACACCTGGTTCGAAGGCGATGCGCATGGGCGAGCCATGGCGTCGCTACAGGGCAAGGAGCACGAGGGCGCACCCGCGTCCGATGCCGTGGCCTGCGTAAAGTGCCACGCCTCCCCCAAGCGTCACGGCGGCCCTGTTGCCAATGAGCGGTCCGCGTTCGCTGTGGACGAGGGTGGGGTCGGGTGCGAGTCGTGCCACGGGCCCGGCGGCGCCCACGTGGCGGCCGGTGGCGGTACCGACAATATCGAGGGCCTGGGTGAAGACTGCCCCGTGTGTGTGCTCGAAGCGCTGTGCACGAGTTGCCACACGTCGGAGTGGGATCCGGGCTGGGTGCTGGAGTCCCGTCTAGAGGCTGTCAAGCATCGGTGAGGTGGGGCGCTGCTGTCCCACTGTCCCCGGCATGACCCGGCGGATAGTCGGCGATAGACCATGCATTCCTAATGTGTTTAGGTGCATGACATCTCGTTGACACAGGAGGGAGGGGGATCCCCGCCCACCTGCGACAAGAATGCCGCATGCTTGATGGAGACCATGGACCTATTCTGTCGCTGGCGGGATCGAGGGCTGGCACGGTGTTTGCTTAGGAAGGGGTCACCGGAGTGTTCCATGTCCCGTCTTCTCCCCGTCTCGCTCACCGCCTTGTTGATTGTTGGGGCGTGTAGTGAAGGGGGGCTGCGCGAGATCACAGAGCCTGTTGTCCCTGCTCCGGTCGTGAATGTGCAGCCTTCGTTGCTTGAGTTTGGGATCGCCACCTCCCAGGATGAGGTGATCAAAGAATTTATGATCACCAACCTGGGTACGGCGCCGTTGCACATTCACGATCTGGTCCTCACGGGCCAGGGCGAGAGCTACTCGGTGTTGTCCGACGTTCCGCCCATTTTGGACGCCGATGGGGGAGCGGCCGTCGTTCAAGTTGCGTTTCGCCCGGTCCACGCCGACCAGGTCAACGGAACCATTCAGGTGCTGTCCGATGACAGCTTTACGCCTGCAGTGGCCGTGGACCTGGTCGGTGAAGGACACGTGCCGTGGTTGAAGATCGATCCCCCCAACCTTGATTTTGGGGTTGAAAACATCGGCTGCGTAGCGGAGCAGACGATGACCTTGTCCAATGTGGGCAATGAACCGTTGGAAATTTCCGCCTTGGATTGGAGTGCAGACGCGGACTTGCGGATGTTGGGCGCCCCGGCGCTTCCGCTGACGATCTCGCCAGGGGGCTCGACCACGGTTGATGTGGTGTTCGAGCCCCTGGTCGAGTCGGTCCAAGACTCGGTGCTCTCCGTTGTATCGAACGATCCCCGCGGAGAAGTGTTGGCCGGGCAAATCGGCGAGGGAGCCTATGAAGGTGACCACGTTGAAGAGTTCGACATGCCTGTGGCACCTCCGGTCGACATCTTGTTTGCCGTCGACCAATCGTGCAGCATGAAGGACGACGCCACGCGTCTGACCAACAACTTCTCCAGTTTTGTTGCCGAGATCGATAAGGTCACCACCGGCTGGCAGGTCGGTGTCGCCACCGCTGACAATGGCTGCTTCCGCGACGGGTTCTTGGACCGCAGCCGCTCCGGCTACCAAAGCTTGTTCCAGTCCGCGGTTCTGACCTGGCGCCCAGGTTCGTACACCGAAGCGCTGCTCACCATCGCCCGGAATGCGGTGTCTGCGACCAAAGGTGGCTGTAACACTGGGTTCTTGAGGCCCGAGGCGCTTCTGCACATCATCTTGGTGTCCGACGAGCCCGAGCAGTCACGGGAGACCTGGAGCTCTTTGGTCAATCAGATTCAGGGCATGCACCCCACCGACCCCTCCATGGTCAAGATCTCGGCCGTTGCCGGCGATTACCCGGGTGGATGTGGCTCGGCCCAATCGGGCCAAGGCTACTGGCAGGCGGTCAATGAGACCGGCGGCGAGTACCTGTCCATCTGCGACACTGACTGGGCCCGTCACGTCGAAGCCCTCGCCAAGGCGAGCATCGATGGATTGGGGCGCTTTGAGTTGGCCCAGACCCCTGACCCCCAGACCTTGGAAGTCTTCGTCGACTCGGTGCTGTGGAACACGGGGTGGCACTTGGAAGGCCGCGACTTGGTCTTCGACGCCACGCCTCCCGAGGGCGCACGCATCCGCGTGTCCTACAACAACTTCTCCTGCCGCTAGGCTTCAAGCCCTCGCTTGATGACGTCGATGGCGTGCGCCACGCCCGCATCGTCCACGTCGAGGTGCACCGCCAGCCGCACGGCGTCGGGCCCCACCACGCCGAACTTCACGCCGTGTTCCTGGGCGAACTCAACAAGGCCTCTAGGGTCTGAGATGCCACTTGCGAACACCAAGTTCGTTTGGGGCGTTTCGACGTGCAGCCCTAGACCCTGAAGGCCGGTCGCGAGGGTCGCGGCCCGCCGGTGGTCGTCCTGGAGTCGCTCAACGTGGTGGTCGAGGGCGTGGAGCCCCGCTGCCGCGAGCATGCCTGATTGCCGCATGCCGCCACCGAGCATCTTGCGTACGCGTCGGGCTGTGTAGATGAGGTCTCTGGGCCCGCACAGCACGGCTCCCGCGGGACAGCCCAGGCCCTTGGAGAGGCAGAAGCTCAACGTGTCGATTCCGTGGAGCCGGCGCCCTAGAGACACTCCGGAAGCCACCACCGCGTTCCAGACCCGGGCGCCGTCCATGTGAATGCGGATCCCCGCTTCGTTGGCCAGCTCCGTGAGGTCGGTCAGGGCGGGCATGGGGTAGACCGCACCACCACCCCGATTGGTGGTGTCTTCGATGGTGAGCAACGATACGGGTGCGATGTGAGGGTCGGCGGGACGGATCGCGGCCCGAACGGTGGGGCCACTCAAGAGCCCATGGCGGCCAGCCAAGCCTCGGATCTGAACGCCAGCGATGACAGCTGCGCCGCCAGCTTCGCAGTTTAAAGGGTGGCTATCTGCGTGTGCGAGCACTTCGTCGCCCGGCTGGGTGAGGATGCGCAGGGCGATCTGGTTGCCCATGGTGCCGGAGGGGACGAATAGGGCCGACTCCATGCCAGCGCGTTCGGCGGCGATGGCCTCGAGCCGGTTGACCGTCGGGTCCTCGCCGTACACGTCATCGCCCAGGGGGGCGTCGACCATGGCCTGCTTCATGGCGATGGTGGGCTGTGTGACGGTGTCGGATCGCAGGTCTACGCGCATGTAGGCTCCCGTGTTGCGCGGCAGTATGCCAGGTCCGAGTCAGCACGGGGATGTCACATCATTGCCGCGCCGTCCGTAAACCTAGACACACCCCCCCAAGCCTAGGTGTGCCATGCGAGCGCCATCGCCCGTCCCTTTGCCTGCGCCACGTCGACAGAATCCGCCCCAGCCGAAGCGGCCCATAGGTGCGCCGCGTTCGCCATTGTTTCGGATCTTGCGAAGCTAGGTAGTGCCGGCACAGGCGCGTGGGCTACCCTGAAGTCATGTTGTCCTCGTCGAACCACGCCCGCGTCGTCCTCCTCGCGCTAGCCGCCACTGTGGCGGCGTGCTCGACGCCGCCCACAGTGACCGGCGTCGATCCGTCCGAAGGCCCGGCGGGCACCGAGTTCAAGATCATCGGCACAGGCTTCTCTGGCGAGACGACCGTTTTCCTGGCGTCAGAAGGCGATTCTTTTAGGCAGCCCTTGGCCCTCACCTCGCAAGATGCGGTGGTGATGTCGTCCAAGATCCCCGAGTCTGTCGCCGCAGGCACGTACACCGTCGTGGTGGCCCAAGGCGGGGTGGAGGTCCACGCGGTGGGCGGATTTGTGGTCACGCCGGTGGTTGTGGACCAGCCTTGCGCCCGAACCTACACCGCAAACACCATGGTCAGTCTGGCGACGAAAGAGGTGGTGGTCGATCGCTTTCACCTCGACGATCGCCGCGAGACTCTTCGGGTGAGCCTGGATGATGTGCAGGCTGTCGACTTCGAAAAGATCGCGGTAGAAGGTGGCCTCTGCTCTGTTATATACCTGCGTCAAACGTCGGGGGAGCGGCTGCCCTTCCAAGATGATGTGAAGGTGGACCTCAAGGCCAGGGCCTACCGGCTTGGCCAGGAGCTGGGCAAGCCGGTCAGCGTGACACGCGAAGATCCCGCGCCAGCCAAAGCCCAGGAAACACCAGGCTAGTTGAGCCAACCGGGTGTTTCATCATGGGCTCGCACGACAGCGTGCCACATCTGGCCCGCCGCGGTGGCGGCATCAGCGGCGGTGGTGTCGAATTTGGACTCGCCGGTTTGCTTCACGTTTGGCGCCCGCAGAGCCCGTTGGGTCATCTCTCTGCGATAGGTCTCGATCTCCATGTGCACGGGCCCGTCATAGGTCAGCGCCGATAGTTGCCCCGCACGAAGGCGCCGAACGGCCTCCGCCGCGCCATCGGCGATCATGGCGTGGGTCACCCGAGGCGTCTTGCAGATGGCTGCGGTGGGGCCGAGCGTCACCTTCGTCTGTACGCCCACGACACCTGTGGGCAAGGTCGCTTTGGCTTCCTCCATCAGTCGGTCGGTCCCGGTCACGAGCCCAACCGGCACGTTGAAGGCTCCGGCGGTGGCGCTGTTGATGGCGACCTCGCCCACGATCTGACCTTGGATCCAGAAATTGGCCACCACCTGGCCGGACCAGGTGTGGGAGAGCAGGCCCCCAGGGGTTCCGGATCGGGTGTGATGGCCGACCAAAAAGAGCAGGTCAAAACTACTATCTATGCCTGTTGTTTGGCATAGTGGCTTGTTCTGCCAGGTGGCGGGGCCCACGATGAGTTCCGCTCTATCATGCAGGCTGTCGAGCAGTACGTTTCGCATGACGGCATGGCCATCATTCACCAAGAACGTGGCTTCTGGGGCTTCTCGAAGCGCACCTTCGATGGCGGCGTTGATGTCCGCGGTCATCCACCCGCGGGCTTCCGCATATTGCTTGCCCTCGGGCATGAGCTGTTCGCGGTGCACCACGCCGGTGATGCCCTCCATGTCGGCACAGATGAAGATGCGCACGGTGGTGATCCTAGGTGGGGGGTTGGTAGGCGGCGGGGTCGACGGTGGCCAGGCCGCGCCAGGTGGCGGGGTAGTCCGCTACCCGAAACCGCTCGGGCCGAAGCCCAGGCTCAGGCTCGGTGATCACGCCTGCCTCGACCAGTTCGCGCCAGGGCACGCACGGGTGGTCGGCCAAGTTTCGGCTGCCAACGGGGCCCAACACGACCAGGTCGACCTTTGGCAGCAGGGTTGGACCCTTGGGGAGCACGGCGAAGGTCACGACCCGGCCTGTCTTGTGCCGCAGCATCGATATTTCGGCCAAGTAGTGGGGGTCTCGGCGGTCGAACAGCCAGCGTTCGAGGGGGTCTTGTTGGCGACGATACTCATGCGCTGCGAAGAAGCGATGGCAGGCCTGCACGCGATGCACCAACGGGTGTGACAGGCTCGGCAGCCATGGGGTGAGCTCGCCATTGTCGTCGACGCTGAGGGGCGCGAGACACACGGGGGTGCCTGCGCTGTGGAAGCGGTTCCAGCCTTCGGAGATCAAGGCTTGTGTGGCCTCTCCGGCTTCAGATCCAGTGATGAGCAAGGTGCGGGCATCGGGCACCACGGCGACGGGTGTGCCGCTCACGCGATCGCGAAACGCGGCGAGCCAACCCGGTAGAGCCACGCGGCTAGAGTCGTATCCATCACCGGCGTTCAAACTCCATATACCAGGGATATCCCAAGGCTCTAGTCCCGTGGTCGGTGGCACGTTTTGCAGCGCTTGCTGCAGCACCGCAGCCTCCGAAGCGCCCCAGGCGTTCAGGTGCGATCGGTTGACGAAGAGCCGGAGCTCGGGAAGGTCGAGGACTACGGCGATGTCGAGGTTGTCGACGATGGGCTGTCGCACACTGACGGCGTCTTCCCGGTCGAGTGCAGCCGTCCAGGCGTTGGCGGGGGACGTGGGTCCGCGAAGCACCGGCAAGAGCTGAGGTGCGGCGTCGCTCCATCGATCTGGCAGGTCGAGGTCCACGGCCTAGATGACCATGGCTTCGTGGCTCGAGTGATCGCGTCCGATGCTGAACGCGGCAAGATCGATG
The DNA here is from genome assembly GCA_045106515.1 of Myxococcota bacterium. Lineage (GTDB taxonomy): Bacteria > Myxococcota_A > UBA796 > UBA796 > REDI01. The sequence continues at coordinate 2,476 of JBGCER010000229.1, read as the reverse complement.
GTCTCGCCTTCGATATCGACCGAGGCCATGTCCTCGCCCGCCTCGCAGAAGGCAGCGCCAACCGCCGCGCTGAATGGGCCGAACATGGCGCCATGCCCGCTGAAGCCGACCAGGCGTAGATAGTTGGTCAGTTGGCGGTCGAAGCCGAAGAAGGGGTTGTGGTCTGGCGTGGTGCCGTAGTACCCACTCGTTGTCGCGGTAATTCCCGCGAATTCACCGATCGGCGGCAAGACTTCGGCCAGGGACATCCAGCTCTCGAAAGGGGCCGCTTCCAAACCGCCAGTGTGCGCGAAGTCGGGCTCGATCACATCTTGGTCTTCATAGCTGAACCCGTCTTCTGAGCGGGTGGGGTGGGCGTGGCCCATCAGCAGCGAGTCCTCGTTTTCTGGGCGGCAGTAGACGCCCGAAGGCGTGATAGTCAGCGGCATCTGGCTGAGTTGATCAGGGGTCATCGAACCCTCGCGCCGAACAAACCAGAGATAGCGTTTGAGCGGGTCCACGGGCAGCTCTTCGGCTCCGATCGATCGGGCGAGGGCCTTCGACCACGCATTGGTGCAGTCGATGAAAATATCAGCTTCAAATGCACCTTTAGGTGTGTTTAAGCTCTTGATTGTGCCATTGCTCGTGGTGCCGGATTCCACCGGCGCGCCTTGGATCAGCACCGCGCCATGAGCTCGGGCGTCGGCCATGCCGTCTTGGTAGACCATCGATGGGAGTAGGAATCCGTCGGATGGGCAGAATGTGCCGCCCACAACGCCCTCCTCGCCGACCCAGGGGAACATCGCTCTCAGCCCTGCCATGTCGAGGGCCTGCACATCGTGAAGACCGGCGCTCTGTTGCATGGCAACGCGCCGCTGCGCTTGTTCAAAGTGGGCCTCATCGCCAGACAAGAAGAGGTAGCCATTGGGGCGTAGCGGGATCGAGTCGCCCCCTGTGCGCTGTCTCCATTCATTGTAGAAGCGCACAGCGAAGCGCATTCCGCGCACGGTGGGCTCTGTGGACCACTGCTGTCGAATCCCGGCTGCGGTGCGCGAGCTCGACCCGGCGCCGACGTGTGCCGCCTCCAAGATGGTTACGTCCCAGCCGGCTCTGGCGAGGTTTCGTGCGGTGAGGGTGCCGGTAATACCGGCTCCTACGATCACAGCGCGGCGGTCACGGGGCATAGGCGCTCCTGGGCCGCAGATCGTATCACCGTAGGACTGGCACGTTCGGTGACGGGATCGTTGCCAAAGCCTTTGCTCCGGAGGGGTTACACCCTCCGGCCCCTTCTTCCCCGGAGTGATGCATGTCGAGCGAGCTCGAGTCGTCGGTCGCAACTCAGTCACAGACCCAGGCCCCGCCCCTGGACCTTGCTGTGTCCGACCTGCCCGTGCTCACCGCTGAAGAGCTGGTGGAGGCCTACCGGGTCGGCGCGTTGTCGCGTACGGCCGAGGAGCACATCGTTCGCCTGGTCTCTCGTGGCGAGGTGAAGTTTGCCATCTTCGGACCTGGCGAAGAGGTTCACGGCGTCGCCACCGCGCTGGCACTTAAGAAGGCCCTCAACCCAAAGCGGTTCGGCATCGTGCCCCACTACCGGAGCGGCGCGCTCTGCAGCGCTTGGTGCAGCCTGAACGGAGTCGATGACTTCACCTTGCGCATGTTGCGGCAGCAGTTCTCCAAGTCCACCGACACCATGAGCGGCGGCCGGCAGATGGTCTACCACCTGCACATCCCTGAAGTGGGCATTTTGCCTGTGCAATCTCCGGTTGGCATGCAGCTTGGAAAGGCGGCGGGCTATGCCAAGGGCTTCCACCGCTTGGGCATCGATGATGGCGTGGCCATGGCCATCGTCGGCGATGGCACGACGGCCGAAGGCGACATGCACGACGCCATGCAGGCGGCCTCGGTGTGGAACCTGCCGGTCATCTACCTGGTGACCGACAATGAGATCGCCATCAGCACCAAGCCCGACCAAGGCCGGGGCATCAAGAGCTTCGCCAAGTACGCCGAGTCCTTTGGCTTGCCCTGCTACTCCTGCGATGGACGCGACTTCTTCGAGGTCTTCGAGACCACCTTCCGCTGCGCCCAGCACGTGCGCGGCCAGCAGAAGCCCGCCATGCTCTACGTGCACAGCTTGCCGCGGTTCAATGGTCACAGCTCCGCTGCCGACGTGACCTTCGACATGAGCCAGGACGACCCCCTGGTGGCGTTCGGCGAAGAGCTGGTGCGGCGGGGCCACCTCAAGCCCGACGACGTGCTCAAGCGCTTGGACGGCAAGGAAGGCCGTGACTTCTTCGTGCACCACGACCTGGGCAACCTGATGTCGGTCGAGGACAAGAAGGTGCAGGGGTGGTTGGACCAGGTGCGCTCCGAGCCCGATCCGGACCCGAGCACGCTCTTCGACCCCCTCTACGCGCCCTTCCCAGAGCCCGAACAGCCCGAACCCGGTGAGGGAACCACCCATATCTCGTACGCCGGCGCCATTCGATCCGCCCTA
>JBGCER010000228.1:0-11513 GCA_045106515.1 Myxococcota bacterium | reverse complement strand
CGGATCAAAACACCGGTGGCGGAACGCCTCTGAGCCAAATCGGCAAGGATCCGAAGCCCACCGACACGGTGAGCAGCATCATCCAGAAGGACCCGGTGGTCGCGCCGGTCGCTCAAGGGTGCAGCAACGTCAAGCTCCTGGAGCCCAAGGCCATGCTGGGCAAGCTCTCTGCTGACCAAGCCAAGTGCTTGGAAGGCGAGCTGGCCAAGGCTGGGCGTCAGACCGAAAAGAACAAGATCTCCCGCGTGCTCATGACCAACGCATGGTCCTCGGGCAACAAGAAAGGCTGGGAGAAACTGGTCAAGCGTCACCTCGACGAAATCGACCGCTCCGACCCGGACATCTGCTACAAGTACGCGCTGCACTTGGCTCGTAAGGGCACTGGCTCTTCCTATGGCGTCATTCGCTGGTCGGACGTGGCCTTGGAGAACCGCACGGTGTGGACTGGCAGCACCTACACCAACCGCGTGAACAGCTTGTACAAGCTCAAGGCGGCGGCGGCGCAGAAGCTGTGGCAATCGTCGGAGAATAAGTACACGGAAGACGCGTCGGACGCGAACCTGACCAACCGGGACAAGACTCGGAATATGACCAAGGTATACGCCCGCGAATGGTACGAATACGCCAAGAGCGCCGGAAAGGACTCCTCGTCCGCCCGCGCCTTGTGCATCTCAGCGGCCGGCACTGAGGACTACTGCGAGGGCGGATGATGCTCGAACGGTTGATGACACGCGGGCCCGTATGGGTCTCGCTCGCCGTGCTTGGCGTGGCCTGCACGGGTGGGCCTCCGCCCAAGCCCGTGGTGACGGTGGATGGCTTGCCCATCGCGAGGGCGCTGTTCGCAGCGACCTGGCCGCTCGACGTGGTCAGCGATGAAGCGCGGGGTCCGTTCGAGGAGCCGATTTACGTCGAGCTCACGTTCCGGCGAGATGCGCGCAGCGCCATCAGTAAGTCGGGTGGTGAATCCAGTCTGGCCGTAGCCCGCGCCCATGCGGATGCAGCGGCCTTGTACCGCCAAGGTGCGCTCGCCGCAGGTACGGCGTACGTCCAGTACTTTGACGCGCCTTTGGGCCAAGACTACGACCCCGCCGAAAAGGTCCACCTCATGATGGTCGGCCAGAGCTTGCGCGGCGACAACAAGGCGGCCGCGACCCACATCAGCGCGGTTCAGGCCCTCGGTCCTGATGCGGTCACCGCTGGGTGGTCTGCGCCATGGCTCGCCTACCACCAGGCGGGCTCCGCCTGGCCTCCCGACCTGACGGGCTCCCCCTTCAAGGCCCCGCCCGTCGCGGTGGGACAATGGCCGGAGTACGCCGACCGGCCCAGCTTCACGGTCAAGCAGCGAGACGAGACGGCTTCAGAGCTGCGTCTGGACGATCCAACGGTCTTGCTCCAGCTGGCTCAGTGGCACGATGCCGCGGCACTCAAGGCTGCGGGACCGGACAACGCCGATGTCTTGGCCGTCTATGGGGCTCGCTACCGCCTGCCCGCGGAGCCTGCGACCAGCGCCTCCGCAGACCTGCCCTTGGAGTTCCGCTTCGGTGGCGACTACCTGCACCCGGCAGACGGGGCCTTTATGGCCGCTGTCACGGGCACCGCCGGACTGGGCGCCATCGACTCGTATAAGGACAAGAGCTTCCTTGCGGCTGTCGTGGTCGCGTGTCGTGGAGGCGACGGCAAAATCAGCTCTGAGAAGGTGGTCGATCTGGCCAATGACCTTCGCAAAGCCTGGAAGTCAGAACAGGCAGAGAAATACGGCAATGAGCACGCGAGCCACTCCATCTTCGCAGATGTGGCGGTGGCGGGTGTGTACCGAAATCTCGCCATGGTTGCCGAGCTCGAAGGCAATCGTGAGACGTCAGGCGAGCTGCGCATCGCAGCAAAAGACATGGGTGAATTGGATGCTGCGGCAGCCCCCGAGGGTCTAGTCTCCCTCGTCGCTTGGGATGCCGAGAACCAGTACACCATGCGCGGTCTTGAAATCATTCACCAACAGGTGCGGCGCGCTCCCTCTCTCGAGGTTGTTCGCACCGCCCTGGACCTACTCGCTATTCGGATAGGTCGCAGCGCCGGCAGCGGCGGCACACCAGGTTTGTAGGAGACACACTCCATGGGTCGACTTCGTCACCTCTTGATCGGCGCGGGATTGGTCGGGTCCGTCTTTCTTACGGCGGGCATTGACTACTTCGAGGAGCAATTGCCCTCGACGATGAATCCGCTCTACACGCGCACCATGGTGGATCGGCGCAGCCACGAACTTGTGTTCGACCGGCTGTTTTACCGCTCTGCGATCACCAATGAGCTTCGAAGCCGGCTTGTGGATCGATTCCAGATCCTCGAGGGCGGCAAGAAGATCAAAATCACGCTGAAGCCAGGCGTGAAGTGGCACGATGGCAAGGCCCTGGGCCCCGCCGATGTGTGCTTCACCATCGACGCCATGCTCAACACGAAGAACCCGTCCAACGAGTCCAAGGACTACCGGGACTCGCTGGCTGGCTGTGAGGCTCTTCCCAAGGAGAATGCGGCAGTCGTCGCGTTCAAGAAGATTTATCACAACCCTCGTGAGCGGATCGCGTTCCACGTCCTGCCGAAGCACAAGTTCGACAGCACCACGATCAGCCAGGAAGATGACTTTGCCCTGCGCCCCGTAGGCACTGGGCCCATGAAGGCCAGCAAGGGTCGTCGAGAGGTCTCGTTCACGGCGGTGCCCAATGCGCATCACCAACCGAACATCGACCGGGCTCAGCTCAAAGAGGGCGGTGACCCGTTCGTTCAGGTCCGTACACTGATTAATGGTGGCGTTCAAGGCGTGGTATCGGTGGCACCACCGCTTCGCCCTGAGGTGGCGGCCAGCGATGATGTGGCCCTGAAGAGCTACGATCTGCGCTCCTGGTGGTTCATCGCGGTGAACACCTCCAATGGCGCCCTCAAGAAGAAGGAGGTCCGTCAGGCTCTGAACTTGAGCCTGGACCGAGCGGAGCTCCGCGAGCTCACAATCGGCGTGGACAAAGACGACCCCAACCCGCCTTGCGAGTTCATCTCGGGTCCGTTCGTTCAGTCGTCTCCATACTACAACCGCCAGATTCGGGTGACCGAGCGGTCTGACCGCGCCAAGGCGGCCTCGCTGATGCAGGCCGCTGGTGCGACGAAGGCTGCCGGACGTTGGACCGTCGACGGCGCTCCGGTGAACTTGCGATTGGGCATGAACGCACCGCTCAATGGTGAAGCGCGAGACTTGCTGAACCAGGTCGGCAACCAGCTTCAAGCCGGTGGCTTCGACCGTCAGGTCTACCGAGTCACCGCAGACGACTGGAACCGAAAGGTGGTCAGCGGCCAGATGAAGGAGTTCGACCTGCTCATCGGCAAGTGGTCCTTCGGGCTCGTCGAGTACGTCAACCCGCTCTTCCACAGCCGTACCGGCGGTAAGGGCGCGATGAACATCTTCAACTACTCGAACCCGAAGGTGGACAACATCCTCGCTCGCTTCGATGCGGCCCGTACCGACACCGAAGCGCGAGATGCGTACCACGATCTCCACAGCACCGTGGCCGATGATCTTCCCTACTTGTTCCTTTGGAAGCTCGACACCAAGTCGGCGTGGCGCAACGAGATCCGAAACAACATCATCGCTCCGTACTACTACTTCACCGAGTTCGACGGGTGGACCCAAGAGCGCTAGCGCTCAATAGTAGGCGCAGAATGCCGATGAGTACGGGGGTGTCACCTAGGTGGCGCCCCTGTCTTTCTGGGTACGTCAGACGGGTGTGATGACCGCAGCCGAGCCCGCTACCAACGGCATGCTAGAGTGGCCGCGCCCCCAGGTAGGGGAGCAGGAGACGACTTGGTCTGGTGGATTCGACCGCTCGTGCGCTTCATCGCTGCGCTCTCGCTTCCCCTGATCGTGCCGACGATCATCACCCTGATCATCTGGGCGCTGCCTGGAGATCCGGCCACGACCATCTGTCCGCCGGTCACGTGCCCCGACACGGCCCGCGAGCACCTGGTCGAGACCTACAGCCTGCGAAGCCCGTACAGCGATGGGATCCGAAATGCGTTCGGCGCCCCCACTCAGGCGCTGGAGGCCGGCTACGACAGCTCCGTTGGCGTGATCCCGCAAGCGGAGCCTCTGACCTGGTTTCAGTATGGCGGGGAGACCCTGGCCGGCACGGTCGACGCCTTCTTCTTCTTGGCAGCGTGGCTGAGCCACGCGGTGGCGTTTGACTTCGGTCGGAGCCCCGTGGTGTTTACGGGCTTCGAAGTTAGCGATCTGCTGGTCTCGTCGATCCCCAATACGGCCTCGCTCATGCTGGTGGCCTTGATCCCCATTCTGCTGGGCACGTTTGGGGCGGCCACCGGTTGGCTTCCCAGGCGGCTCGATGGGCTGCTGTCTGGCATTGGTGTGGTTCCATCCGTCATCTTCGCCCTCTTTGTCGTCGCAGCGCTGACCATCAACCTGGGCCCGGATGACCCCCTGTCGACCAATCTGGAGTGGGGACAGCTGTATTGGGATGTGCAGCCGCTCAAGCTGCTTGCAGGCGGCTTGGTCTTGGGCTTGGCGGATGGCGCCCTGTCTGGGGCCGTCACCGGCACCCGGTCCAGCTTCGAGACCGAGATGAAACAGCGCTACATTGGAATCGCGATTCTCCGTGGAGAAGGCGTATTTTCAAATGCGCTGCCCAATGTACTGCCCACTCTGGTCGGTCAGCTGCGGGGCCGGGTTCTGCACCTGCTCTCCGGCACCGTCATCGTCGAAGTGGTGCTTCAGCTCGACGGGCTCGGTGACCTCCTGTGGCGAGGCACACTCGGCAATGACTACTTTGTTGTGCTGGCGGCAGCGTGGGGCTTCTCGCTGCTGTCTGCGGTCATGCTCTTCGTACAAGCCGCCTCCGAGGTGGGTGTGGCCATGTTGATCCGTCGCTCTCCCAAGGTGGCGGCATGAGCCCGAATCTCATCAAGAACATCTGGTTCGGCCTCGGGGTGGCCTTGTTTGCAGTGCTCGTGCTGATGGCGACGTTCGCGCCGGAACAGGTGCCGCCGCCGGACCTGTCCCAGAGCTACGCGGGCCCGCTGACCGTGCCGCCCTTCGGCGCCGATGACAAGGGCCAGAGCCTGTGGGCCTATGCGCTCCAGGGCGCGTCCATCGTCCTGTGGCCTGCCGTTTTGTCGGCGTCCATCGTCGCATTTTTCGCGGCCGTCGCAGGCTTGGCCCGGTGCGCCAGCCTCAAGTGGTTCGACACCTTCCTCCAAGTCTTTAGCGAGATCATGGGGGCTCTGCCTCGTATGGTGGTGGTGCTGGTCGTCGCGTTGGCTACGCCGCGGGAGTACACGAGCTTGGTGCCCATCGCCGTAGCTTGGGCCTTTCTATCGGCCCCTGGCGCCATGGATGAGGCCGCCTCCGCAGCGGGTCGTCTGGGCGGCGCGCGATTCGTCGAAGCCCTGCGCGCTCATGGCTTTTCGGCGTTTCGAATCTACCTCTACCACATCACCTGGTTGAACCTCCGCGCGGTGCTGGTACGCCAAGCGGCCGAAGTGCTGATGCAGGTGGTGTTCCTCGAAATCGCACTTTCCTACCTGGTTGTATTGCCTCCGCAGCAGGCGGACTTGACCCATGCGACCGGAACCTTCTCGTGGGCGAGCATCCTGTACATGGGCTTCCAGACCGCGTCCGGCGGTGACTGGTTCGGAGAGCGCTCGATGTTCCACGCCCTGGTGCTGGGGCTGGTTCTGGTGGCGGGTGTGGCCCTCATGACCCAGGCCTTCCGCATGGCAGCGAGGCAGCGATGAGCGACGACGACCTGCTCCTAGACCTCAAGGACCTGTGCATCCGAACGCCCCACCGCACCCTGGTGGATGGCGTGTCATTCCAGGTTCGTTCAGGGCTCTGCACAGCGATTATTGGGCATTCAGGCTCTGGAAAGAGCCTCTCTGCGCGGGCGGCGATGGGGGTGCTGGACGTGGACCCGGGCCTGGTGCGCGGCTCTCTGCGCTACCCTGCGGCGACCGGAGACAAAGACTGGTTTGACGGTGTTCGTGGCCAAGGCATGCGCGCTCAGAAGCGGCTGCTGCGCCAGTCACGCTACCTGCGCGGCGGCTACGTCACCTATTCTCCGCAGTCGGCCTCTTCGGCGCTGAATCCGGGCCGAACGCTGGGTTGGCAGCTCAAGATGGCCATCGGTCGGCGGGAGCCTGGCAATGCGCCTGCGGACCTGGGTTCGGAGATCAAGAGCATCCTCGAAGAGGTCGGCCTGCCCACACGAGCGGCAGGCAGCGTGGTGGGGGAACTGTCCGGCGGCATGGCTCAACGAGCGGCCTTGGCCATCGCCATTGCGCCGCGCCCACCCCTATTTATCGCCGATGAGCCCGAAACGGGCCTAGACCCGGTGCTACGGCGCGTGGTGACGGAGCTGATGATCAACGTCGCCAAGCAGAACCAGGTGGCCTTGATGCTGATCTCTCACAATATGGACACGGTCGAGCGAGTCGCCGACGAGGTGGTCACACTGCACCAACCCACAGAGACTCACGATTCGATGGGGCGTCCCCGCTCGGAGGCTGTGTGACGACAACAGACGCCGTGGTCGTGGTCGAAGACCTGTTCAAAACGTTCGTACTTCCAGGCCCATGGCCATGGAGCGCCAAGAAAGACGTGCGCGCGGTCAACGGGGTCAGCCTGGAGCTCAAGCCCGGCGAGGTCGTCGCGCTGGTCGGCCAGTCTGGTTCTGGGAAAACGACCTTGGCCCGCTGTATTTTGGGCCTGGAGGCCATCACCAAGGGCAAGGTCATCTTGGAGGGCCGGTCCTGGCATGACATGGCCGAGTCCCAGCGTCGCAAAGAACGTCTGCGTTATCAATACGTGCCTCAAGACGCACTATCGGCGTTGGACCCCCAACAAACCTCGCTAGAGCACGTGGTGGAGTCGCTGACCGTGCTCGGCGGTGTGCCGCGCGATCAGGCCGAAGCCAAGGCCATCGAGATGCTCCAGAGCCTGGGCTTGGGCCATCGGCTTGCCGCGTTGCCCCGTGAGATGAGCGGCGGTGAGCAGCGACGGGTCACTCTGGCCAGGGTCTTCGCGCTGCAGCCCAGCTTGGTGGTGGCCGATGAGCCAACGAGCGGTCTAGATCCAGACCGTCAGGACTCGGTGCTCGAAGATCTCATCAAGAACTTGCCTGATGGCGCAGCGTGCATCCTCGTTACTCACGATATGGCCCAAGCGAGGGCGTGGTGTCACCGCGCGCTCGTTATGCTTGAGGGGTGCGTCATTGAGGAACTCCAGTTCCCCGATGGACAACCCACTCACCCCTATGCTCGGATGTTGTTCGATCCGTGGGGCGATCACGATCTGTCCCAGTCCACCGCGATCTAGTCGGGGTCCTTCTATGTCAGCCATGCGCACTCTTATGTTCAGCCTCACACTCGGCGTCAGCGCCGCTGTGCTGGGCACTGTCGTTGCTCCCGTGCCCGCATCGGCCCAGGACAGCACCGCCGAGCGTCTGCGCTTGGAACAGGAGATGAAGCGGCTCGCACAGCGCAATGCGTGGACCGGTGTGGAGCGAAAGTACGCCGAGTTGCTCAACCTCAACACCCCGCTGCCCGTCGACGACCACAAGTTGGGCGCACAATCTGCCCGCTACCTGGGCAAAACCCTTCAGGTCTACGAGCGCCTGCTCCGGGCCCAAAAGATCGAGCCGACCGACGACATTGCGAGCGAGCTCTCGGCCATCGATTCCATGTACGGTCGTGTGCATTTGAAGGGTTCTGAGCGCTTTTTGCCGCCTGTTGTGCCCGCCGTCATGCCCTTCGCTCCCGATCAGCGCAAGAGCATCGAGTACGCGACCGAGGTCATGACCAATACGGGCTCGTTCAACGGTATGCTGCCGCTGGGAGACTACAAGGTCGCGTGTCAGTCATTCACGGCGGTGAACGGACCGAATGTCTTGGACATTCCCATCGATAAGCCGTCCAAGAAGGAGCTGGCTGCGTGCATGAGCGGAGACGGGGTCGCGAGCTCCGGCGGTGATGGCGGCGGCGGCAAGACCGGCGGTGGCGGTGACGGCGGCGGCGGTGACGGCGGCGGCAAGACCGCAGGCGGCGGTAAGACGGGAGGCGGCGGCAAGACCGGAGGCGGTTCCAGCGGCGGCGACACCGGCGGCATCAGCTACGAAGGCGTGATCGGCTACCACGGCTTCGTGGGCACGGTGGGCTACAACTTCATGTCGAATGGGGCCCCCGGGGATCCCGTTGCTGACGCGGCCAACCCGGACCTGCACATGGCCCAGGCACAGAGCAGCACGGGCTCCGGAATCTCGGCACAAGTCGGCTACGAAGTCGGTTTCAACGGTGCGAATAAGATGTTCGGAACGGCTCTCACTGTCGGCTACACCGGCATGTACGGTGGTCGGACGCAATACGCGGATCGTCCCGCGAGCTTCAACGGTGGAAACGCCTGGCTCGCAGCCACGATTCGTCCGGGCGATCTTCGCATCGCCATCGGCCCGACCTGGAACATGTACTACGGCACCGGCCGTGGCGTGGCGTGTTGGTACGAGCTGGCTCCCAACGAAGACTGGGACCCGCCCGCGGTCGGCGACGACCCCGAGCGCTGCTCTCGGCCTACAGATCAGCGGTATGAGCCAAACAATATTGAGTGGCGTGGACTGTCCGTCGCCCCCGGCGCAGCCGCATCTATCGGCTATGCGCCCTTCGAACTCTTCAGCAATGAGGAAGGTTGGGGGCTGCGGGGTGTTGTTGAGTTGGGTGGCAGTTGGGCCACAGATGGTGACCGTCAGATCATCAACGCCGGAATCCGTGTGGGCGTCGTGCCCCATATCAAGCGATTCAAGGGCTGATTCTACTTCTATATGCAAATTCTTGGAGCTGTTCACATGATCTCATCGCGTTCGACCTGGGCCTGTACCCTCGCCGGCAGCGCACTCCTCCTTGGCCTGGCAACGCCAGCGATGGGTGGGAAGGTAGAATTTGGCCGTGACGGACATGCGGTAAACCCCGTCTGGTCCCTCGATGGCAAGCACGTGGCGTTCGAGGTCAACACCTATGGTGGTGACGGAATCGACATGTACTACGCGGCTGTCAGCGGCTCGTCGGCCACCAAAGTTCTTCCCGTCAAGTTGCCCGGCGCCAGCGGCCCGTACTCCGGTGCGCAGGTCGTTATGAACGCCACGTGGCACCCTCAGGGCATCGCGGTGTTCGAAGGGTCCAACGCTGGCGGAAAGTTCCGGTTGTACTTCCAGATGCCCGGTGGCGCGAGCGCTGCCGAGATGCTCTCGACCGACGTGGCACCCGGCAATCTTCAGTTCCCGCAGGTCGCGCCCAATGGCAACCTGATGGCGTACACCTCCGACCAGTTCGGCACGGGCGACGTCATGGCGTGGGACCGGTCCACCAACAAGACCACCCAGCTCACCACCACCGCTGGTGTGTCCGAGGTGTTCCCGCAGTTCTCCAAGGACGGCTCGCACCTGCTCTTCGTTCGCAAGAGCGACAAGGGTGCCACCATCCACGAAGTCAACGTCGCTGCCGGGCCGTCTTCCGAGAAGCGCTTGGCATCGGGCAATGGCGACCAGACCCGACCCGCCTATGCGGGTGATCGGGTGTTCTACTTCACCTCTGAGCGTGGAGATGGAAACTGGGACCTGGCCAGCGTCGGTCGTGACGGCACCGGCAAGAAGGTGCACGTCAAGGGCGTCAAGCTGCCCGCTCGCTCCCGTCCCGCGGTGAGCCCAGACGGCAAGTACGTGGCCTTCGTCTACGCCGATCCCACCAAGCACGACAGCGTGCGGATCATGAACATTGCGACGGGCGCCATCAAAGACATCGGCACCGAGTACACGGCCTGCGATGAGCCCGCCATCGGTATGCGTGGCGGGGCCTACCTGCTCGCCTACACCGCTCTGCCGAGCAACGACAGCGACTGGCGCTTCTTGTACGTGCAAGACGTGTCGAACCAGCTGTAAGACCTGCCTGCACGCGCCTCCTGGCGTGTGCGCTCGGTCCCGCGCCTGGGGTCAGACCTTGGGCCACAACAACAAAGAGCGCGCCTGTGAAGGCGCGCTCATGCTGTTTCTGGGGTTGCTAGGCGCGACCTAGTCGCACTCGTCGCCGCCGTACCAAACGCAGCGAGGGTCGCTCCACACAATGGCGCCAGAGGCATCTCCGACACCTTCCGTGCCCCACTGGGCGTTGGTGTCGACAGCGGTTGCGGTGCCGTCATCGTTGATCTTGACGCCCCAGTACGCGTCCTCGATTCCATCGGCGGTGCTTCGAACGTCTTGGTTCAGGGCGCTCGGGCAGTCTGACTGTCCAGGTGCGTAGCGGGTATTGTACGAAATTTCGTGGGTGCAGTCCGGGCACTCGCTGGAGCCGCCTTCGGTCCAGGTACCGGTGAGTCCGAAGCCCACGGTGCAGTAGGCTTGCCCCTTTTCATGGGCGGTGCTGCTCTGCCAGCTCTCATTGTCGAGGTAGGGGCCATTGGCCACCACGACGAAGTAGAACTCACCGCTTAGTACGCCTTCGTCTTCGAAGATCAAGTTGGAGAGCAGGTAGCGGCTTCCGCCCTCAAGATCGTCGCACTCCAGGCCTTGGCTGGTGACGAACACCTCGCACTCATCGGTGCGGGGAAGCTCCTCGAGCGTTTCGAGCAACACATTGGGGTTGTCCGTTCCACCGATGTCGTCTGTGCCGTTGCAAGCCGCCAAGGCTAGCACGAGCCAGAATCCAGTCGCGCGCATCTCGCCTCCAAGTCCATGACGCAAAGATGCCCTGGATCGGCGGTGCGGTCGACCCCAAGATATGAATCCGTCAGGCTCGACTCCCGGTTTTCACCACGAGGCCTTCTGACGTAGGGTCCTGGAGAGCCGCGCTACCCGGGCTGAACGGAATGCTGCAGTCGCCTAGAATGCGGCTCCAACGCCGATTCGCACGTCTAGACCCAAACGGCTGCCGCGGATCTTGGCCTCGGGCTGGCCTTCGGGATCGGGCTTGAACACCGACGTGCGCGCTTCGCCGCCGAGTGCCGCGGTGAGGAAGATTGGATCCGCCACGGGGATGTCGCCTCGGGCTTCGAGCCGCACGAGGGACGGGACGGGGGCCCACAAGGACTGAAGGTCGAGCTCGAACAAGCCCACATCCCACTCGCCGCGCAGGCCGCCGCCGACGCGGGCGCCCATCAGGGAGTAGCTGCTGGGCTCCGCTGCCGTGCGGGTCTCGTCGGTGTAGGCGAAGATCACTTCGCTGGTGCGGGCGAAGCCGGCGCCGACGTAGACGGACCAGGTGCCATCGTCCTGCACGCGGTAGCGGCCGCCGACTTCAATGTCGATGGGCACCTGGACGCGCTTCTCGCTGCCGAGGCTCAGGCGGTATCCTGTGAATCGGGTGCGAAAGTCGAAGCCCAGGGCGCGGCTGCCGAGGACCCAGGCCTCTGCGTCGCCTTGCACGCCGAAGTGTCCGAAGGCGGCGCTGGTCGCAAAAGAGGCTTCAGGAGCGTATTCTCCAGAGAT
>JBGCER010000227.1:0-14490 GCA_045106515.1 Myxococcota bacterium | reverse complement strand
GGGCTTCTCCAACCGCATGCTCGACCTCGCCATCAAGCTTGGGGGAAGCCAGTGAGCACACTGCGTGTCAAGACGGTCGACCAGCTCGACCTGAGCCAGGCGCGCACCGTCCTTGTGCGGGTGGACTTCAACGTTCCCCTTCGAGACGGTGTTATCACCGATGACACGCGCATTCAGGCCGCACTTCCCACGTTGCGTCACCTGCTTGAGCAGGACGTGCGGCTGGTGTTGTGCAGCCATTTGGGCCGACCGAAAGGGCAGAAAAACCCAGCGCTCTCCTTGCTTCCGGCTGCGGCTCGCCTGGCCGAACTGCTCGAGGTCGAGGTCGTGCTCGCCCATGACATCGTCGGCGACGAGGTCGCTCAGCTGATCAAGGAGCTGCCCGAGAAGGGCGTTTTGGTGATCGAAAACCTGCGGTTCGACGATCGGGAGAAGTCTGGAGATGACGCGTTCGCCCGCGAGCTCGCCCAACTCGCGGACGCATTCGTCAATGATGCGTTCGGAGCGATGCACCGTTCTCACGCGTCGATCACCGGAGTGCCCAAGTATCTGCCAAGTGCCGCCGGCTTGCTCGTTCAGGCCGAGCTGGAAGCGCTCGGGGCTCTGACCAAGACCACGGCACGCCCGTTCGCCGCGATTCTTGGTGGGGCCAAGGTCTCGGATAAGATCGGCGTCGTGGGCGCATTGGCCAAACGCATCGATCACCTCTATATCGGTGGCGCGATGGCCTACACCTTCTTGGCCAGCCAAGGCGTGGCGGTCGGCGCTTCGCGGGTCGAAGAGTCCCATCTGGAGCTCGCCACTGAGCTGCTCAAGACCTGCGCCGAAAACGGGGTCACCGTGCATCTCCCCACCGACCACGTGGTGGGCGCAAAGTTCGAGCGGGACACGCCCACCGCAGTGGTAGACGAGATCCCCGAAGGCCAGATGGGCCTCGACATCGGTCCCGGAACCGCCGAACGGTGGATGTCTGAAATTCGCCAGTGCCGAACCGTATTCTGGAACGGCCCAATGGGCGTTTTCGAGTGGGAGAGCTTCTCCGGAGGCACGCGGTCCATCGCAAGAGCGATGGCCGAGTGTGACGGACTCACCATCGTCGGTGGCGGGGATTCTGCGGCGGCCGTCGCTCACTTCGGCGTCGCCGACCGTATGAAGCACGTCTCCACCGGTGGCGGGGCGAGCTTGGAATTCATCGAAAATGGCGAACTTCCTGGATTGGACGCCCTACGAGGTCGAAAATGAGCCGAATCCCTCTGATCGCCGGAAATTGGAAGCTCAACCTAGGGCCCACCGCCGCCACGGCGCTCGCGACCGAGCTGGTCAGTGGCCTCTCGCAACGTGGAGACGTTGAAGCGGCCGTGTTTCCCACCGCGCTGTGCATCGGGGCCGTGATCCAAGCGGTCACCGGCAGCGGCATCACCGTGGGCGTGCAAGAGATCCACCCGCAGCCAAGCGGCGCGTTCACCGGTACAAATAGTGCTGTGATGGCACGCGAAGCTGGGTGTACGTGGGCTCTCATCGGCCACTCGGAGCGGCGGCAGCTCTTCGGCGAAACCGACGAAGGTGTGCGGCAAAAAGTTCGCACCGCCCTCGATGCTGGACTCTTGCCGATGATCTGTCTTGGCGAAACGCTAGCCCAGCGTGACGCGGGTCAGGTCGAAGCCGTCATCACCCACCAACTCGGCACCGCGCTCGGCACGCTGCGGCCCGACGAGGTGGCGACCCTGACGTTCGCCTACGAGCCCGTCTGGGCCATCGGCACCGGCCGTACCGCGTCTCCGGCGCAAGCCCAGGCCGCACACGCCACCCTCCGCGAGAGCCTCCGCCAGCGGTACCCCGCCTTTGTCGCGGACCAGTGCCGCATCCTGTACGGGGGCTCGGTCAAGCCTACCAACGCGGCCGAACTCATGAGCCAGCCTGACATCGACGGCGCTCTCGTCGGCGGTGCGGCCCTCAAGGCCGACAGCTTCGCCGGCATCGTCGCAGCCTCGTAAGGCGTAGACTTCGAGCGCACGCCACCCACTGGCTCGGGCTGTGAGAGACCTGCTGGCGTGAATCATACAGCCGATGCGGGTGCGGCGTAGACTCAAGCTCCGTCCATCCCAACGGACGGCATGCGACCGTCCAGGCGTGCAGCGGAAGCGGCTAGGACGTCACCGATCGCCCCGAACAGGGGGAACGCTACTCAGGCGCTGCTGCGCCGGCTGCCTCTTCTTCGTTCACGGGCACCATATCCAGGCCCCCATCCGTCTCTTCGTCCTCATTGAGGAAGCCTTCGACGTCGCCATTGCGCAACACGCCTTGGCCGGAGAACAGGGCCAGGGAAATCGATGTCACCATGAACAAGACGGCTACGCCCGTGGTGGCCCGAGACAACAACGTCGCAGGGCCTCGGGGACCAAACATGCCACCGCCACCGCCACCGCCACCGCCAAACGCCGCTCCCACATCTCCACCCTTGCCAGGCTGCAGCAGGATGATCAGCACCAGGAGGATGCACAAAATGATGTGGAGCGCGACGGTGAACAGGTACATCTGACCCTCGTAAGGATGCGCCGCAGACCCGTAGGGGCGCGCCGCCATACCTAGTGCCCAGGCGCCACTACGGCAAGGGCCCCAGACCCAGATCCGACGTCAGACCTTGACCGTCGAGATCGGCGCGTCTTCGTACCGGCAAGGTTGCATGCAATCTGCATAGATTTCATGCCGGTGCGACACCACCTTAAAACCGAGCTGCTTGGCGATCCGATTCTGGCGCCTCTCGATTTCGTGGTCTTCAAACTCGATAATCCGACCACACTGGGAACAGATGATGTGATCGTGGTGATCATCGTCGGACCGCTCGTACCGAGCCTGGCCATCGTCAAACCGATGCTCCGTCGCCAGCCCGGACTCCGACAATAGCTTCATCGTTCGGTAGACCGTGGCATAGCCGACCGATGCGTGCTGCCCCCGAGCCCGGTCCAAGATCTGATTGAGCGTCAGGTGCTCATCGGATCCAAAGACAACCTCGGCGATCGCCTTGCGCTGACGAGTAAACTTGAGACCTTGCTCCGTCAGATAGGTACGAAAGTCGGTCAGAAAGCTATCCACGCACGCCCCGAGTCATGACCGTCAATACCACAAACAGCACGACCTGGTCCGGGAGGACCAGGTCGCTGCGACCCACATCGTGGAAGCTCACCCCGAAGGGCGAGCCGCGATGCAAACTACTCTTCGCCAGCGCCAGCGCCGGAACGAAGAGGAACATCGTCCTCACGCACCAACTGCACCACGGCCATCGGGGCGTTGTCGCCAGCGCGAACGCCAGCCTTCACGACGCGAGTGTAGCCGCCTGGGCGATCTTGGTAGCGCTCCGAGAACTCATTGAAGACCTTCGACAGGACTTCCTTGTCGTTCACCCAGAGACGAGCCCGGCGGAAGGCGTGGACGCGCTTGGCCTGAGCCTTGAGCTTGTCCTCGCCACTCAGCCCTTCAATGTCGCTGGCCGACGGCGCACGACGCCCAAGGGTAATGACGCGCTCAGCGTATCCACGGAGTTCCTTGGCTTTCGCCTCGGTGGTGTGGATCTGCTCGTGGCGGAGCAGCGAGGTGACCATATTGCGGAACATCGCCTTTCGAGAGGCGCTGTTTCGTCCAAGCTTTCGTCCTGCCTTGCGGTGGCGCATGAC
This sequence comes from Myxococcota bacterium, assembly GCA_045106515.1. GTDB lineage: Bacteria > Myxococcota_A > UBA796 > UBA796 > REDI01. The sequence goes on along the minus strand of JBGCER010000227.1, from coordinate 10,819 downwards.
GTCCTCCTAGGGGTGGGGAGTGCGAACACTCCCCTACCGATCAGCAGCTAGCCGACCTTGTGCTTCGGGAAGTTGTTGAGCTTCATGCCCAGGGAAAGACCGAGATCAGAGAGGATTTCCTTGATCTCATTGAGGCTCTTGCGGCCGAAGTTCTTAGTCTTCAGCATCTCAGCCTCGCTCTTCTCCACGAGCTGGTAGATGTATTCGATGCCGGCATTCTGCAGGCAGTTCTGGGAACGAACGGACAGCTCGAGCTCGTCGACGCGCTTGAACAGGTTCTCGTTGAACTCCTGCTCCTGCTCGTCCTCCTCTTCGGGCTCCGGCTCTTCTTCTTCTGCGAAGTTGATGAAGATTTGAAGCTGCTCTTTGAGAATCTTCGCGGCGTAGGCCAGCGCATCCTCGGGCATGACCGAACCATCCGTCCACAGCTCAAGGACGAGCTTGTCGTAGTCGGTGCGGTTGCCGACACGGGCATTGGTCACTTGGTACCGAACGCGCGTAATTGGCGAGAAGATGGAGTCGATGGGCATCGTCCCAAGGGGCTGGGAAGCGTCCTTGTTCTGCGATGCGGGCACGTAGCCCTTGCCCATGAGCACGGTGACCGAAGCCTCGAAGTCAGCCTCGTCCGTGAGCGTTGCAATGGGGTGGTCCGGGTTGAGAACCTCGACCGCGCCGTCGAACGTAAGGTCCGCCGCTCGCACGACCTTGGTCTCGTTGGGCACACCTTTGATGTGCACGTGGCCGTTGACGACGTCCGGGGACGAGGTCTTAAGCAACACACCCTTGAAGTTCAGGACAATGTCCGTCACATCCTCGACGACTCCGGGAATCGACGAGAACTCGTGCAAAACGCCTTCAATACGAACGGACGTGACCGCCGCGCCTTGAAGGCTCGACAGAAGGATCCGACGAAGAGAGTTGCCGATGGTGGTACCAAACCCACGCTCGAGCGGACGCACGGAGAATTTTCCGTACGAAGCGCTGCTTTTGCTGTCGCGCTCGACGCGGCGGGGCTTGATGAGGGATCGCCAGTTGGCGTAGACCTGACCGTCCATGATGTTGTTCTCCAATCAACAGCTTCGGCACCTGGTGGCTCATACCCAGGGCTGCACGCTGGTCGATGGTGGCCCGAAGGCCGTTGTAAGGGGTGAGCCGTAGAAACTAGACGCGGCGACGCTTGGGAGGGCGGCAACCATTGTGGGGAATGGGAGTCACGTCTTTGATGTGCGTGATCTTCATGCCCGAGTTGGAGATCGCGCGAAGCGCGGACTCACGGCCGGTGCCCGGACCCTTGACGAAGACGCCAACGGAACGCATACCGTGCTCCATGGCTTTCTTCGCGGCGTCTTCAGCAACGAGCTGAGCGGCGAAGGGCGTGCTCTTGCGGGAGCCCTTGAAGCGCAAAACGCCGGACGACGACCATGCGACGGCGTTGCCGTTCATGTCCGTGATCGTGACGATGGTGTTGTTGAACGTGGCCTGGACGTGTGCAACGCCAGCAGGGATGTTCTTCTTGACGCGACGCTTGGTCTGCTTGCGGGAAGGCATGCTCTATCTCACTTGCGCTTGGCGACGGCACGACGGGGTCCCTTGCGGGTCCGAGCGTTGGTGTGTGTACGCTGACCACGAACAGGGAGTCCACGGCGGTGACGGAGACCGCGGTAGGCGCCCAGGTCGATGAGTCGCTTCACGTTCATGGCGACCTCCTTGCGGAGCTCTCCTTCAACGCGGTGATTATTGGTGATGGTCTCGCGCAGGCGGGCCACTTCGTGGTCCGACAGCTGAAAGACTCGGATCATAGGATCGATCTGAGCCTCGACCACGATCTGCTTGGCCGTGGTCTGACCGATTCCGTAGATGGAAGTCAGCGCGATCCAGATCGGCTTGTTCCGCGGTAGGTCAACGCCTTCGATACGTGCCACTGGTATCCTCGTCCGCCCGTCAGGGCCTCGTCCGCTGTGGCAGCCTCAAAGAAGCTGCGGCCAAGCGGCCTTTTGTTCTCAATGTGGAGTGGTGCTGGGGGGGGTCTTTCAACCGTGCCGAGTAACCCCGACGAGAGCCCACTCCAGAGCCCTGCCCCTATACAAGTTCACTGTGTAGCCGTCAAGGCAGCGCCCCCGGAGGAGATGCTCACCAGACGGCTTCCTAGAAGAGGCCCCCTTGGGAACCCAAGCGACCACGTCGACCCCGAGCCCGGCCTCCGCCGGGGCCAGCGCTGGCGTCGTAGCGTTTCTCAGCCAGCTTGGCCTCAATCTGACCGACCGTGTCTAGGGACACGCCGACCAGGATGAGCACACCAGTGCCGCCGAAGTTGAAGAAGATATTTAGATTCTGAACCTGGGTCGCCAGGATGGACGGCATGACGCACACGATGGCGAGGTAGACCGCGCCTCCAGTCGTCAGGCGGGCCAGCAGCCAGTCCAGGTAGTCGATGGTTTCACTGCCCGGACGAACACGGGGAATGAAGGCCGCCTGCTTCTTCAAGTTCTCGGCCACATCCACGGGAGAGAACGTGATGGCCGTGTAGAAGAAGGCGAAGAAGATCACGAGCCCAGCGAAGACAACGTTGTAGAGCCAGCTTCCTGGGAAGAACTGACCCGACAACCAATCGAGGACGGGGATGTCCGCGAACGCGCTGACCGTGCTGGGGAGCATCAAGAGTGAGCTAGCGAAGATCGGCGGGATGACGCCGGCCGTGTTCACTTTGAGCGGCAAGTAGGTCGTCTGGCCTTCGTAGACGCGGCGCCCGAGGACCCGCTTGGCATATTGCAGCGGCACCCGACGCTGACCACGCTCGACGAACACAATCGCAGCGACAACGCCGAAGAGGAAGACGAACAGAAGGGCTGCCTGCAGAAGGTTCAACTCACCCAAACCGACCAGGGTGAAGACCTGCATGACGTCAGATGGCAAGCTCGCGATAATGCCGGCGGTGATGATGATGGAGGCACCGTTGCCAATGCCGCGCTCTGTCATCTGCTCACCAAGCCACATGACAAAGCACGAGCCAGCGGTGACCGTAAGGACCGTCATGATCTGGAACCCAGCGCCGGGCTCGAGCACGATGGGGCCACTCTCGACCCGCATTTGCTCTAGCGAAACCGCCAGGAAGTAGGACTGAACCAACGCAATGGCGATGGTCAAGTACCGGGTATACTGCGTGATCCGGTTCTGGCCCTGCTGGCCTTCCTTTTGGATCCGCTCCAGCATGGGCACCATGCGAGCCATGAGCTGCATGATGATCGATGCCGTGATGTACGGCATGATCCCAAGCACAAAGACGCTGAACTGAGACAGCGCTCCGCCGGAGAACATGTCGTAGAGACCGAAGAGGTTTCCGGTCTGGGCGGAGAAGAACTTATCGAGCTGATCCCCATCTACACCGGGGACCGGAACGAAAATGCCGAGGCGATAAACCCCCAACATACCTAGAGTAAAAAGGACCCGATTGCGCAGGTCCTTCATCTCCCAGATACGGCTGACGATGTTCGCCACAGACCCTCCGTGCAGTCAGAGCAACGCCGACGTCACGCCCTACGGCGTATCGCCTTCGATGGTTCCGCCGGCGGCAATGATCTTTTCTGCCGCGGACTTGCTCAACTTGGCCACGCGGACGTGAAGGGCAACCTCCAAGTCTCCGCCACCGAGGATCTTGATGCCGTCCTTGCCGATGCGACTCACAATTCCGTGCTCTTTGAGCATGGCCGCGTTCACAACGGTGCCAGCTTCGAGCTTAGCGAGCCCACCGACGTTCAGGACTTCGAAGTCCTTAGCGAAGATATTGGTGAAGCCCTTCTTGGCCAAGCGGCGATGGAGTGGCATCTGACCACCCTCGAAGCCCCAACGGCGGGAGTAGCCGCTTCGGCTCTGCTGTCCCTTCTGGCCTCGGCCAGCCGTGGTGCCTTTGCCAGAACCTTCACCGCGGCCGCGGCGGATGGCGCGCTTGCGCGTGCCGACCGTGTTTGCTTCCCAGGACAAGACCTTGAGATTGGAAAGTTCATCAGCCATTGGAGACCTCTTCGACGTCAACAAGGTGCAGGACCTTCTTGACCATGCCACGCACGGACGGCGTGTTCTCAAGGGTGCGGGAGTTTCCGATCTTGCGGAGGCCCAAGCCCTTGAGGTGTTCTAGCTGCTTGGCGGGACGGCCAATGGCGCTGTGCCGCAGGGTCACTTTGATATGAGTAGACACGACGACTCCCCTATCCCACCGGCCGCGGACGGACGGTGTAGTTGGCGATGACATCCTCGTAAGACTTGCCCGTACGCTGGGAGTAGTCTTCGGCCGACTCGAGCTGCCCGAGGGCCTCGAACGTGGCGCGGATGAGGTTGTGGGGGTTGGTGCTTCCAAGGCTCTTGGTCAGAACGTCTTGGACGCCCATCGTCTCCATCACCGCGCGAACGGCCGGGCCGGCGATAACGCCAGTACCTGGAGAAGCGGGCTTAAGAAGCACGTTGCCAGCACCGAAGATGCCCTGAACCTGGTGGGCGACGGTCTGGCCGACCATCGCGTACGAGGTCTGAGTCTTCTTGGCCTTTTCCGTAGCCTTGCGGATCGCTTCGGGGACCTCATTGGCCTTACCGAAACCGAAACCGACCTTGCCCTTGCCGTCACCCACGACCACGATGGCCGAGAAGCTGAAGCGGCGGCCGCCTTTGACGACCTTGGCAACGCGGTTGATGTAGATCACCTTCTCGATCAGGTTGGAGTCTTCCGCCTGGTCGCGACGACGACGATTCATCCTGTTGCTCATGATTCCTCCGGCCTGGTCTGGCCTAGAACTTCAGCCCGGCTTCGCGGGCTGCATCGGCCAAGGCGGCCACACGTCCATGGTAGCGGAAGCCACCACGGTCGAAGACGACGTCAGAGAGTCCGGCCGCAACCGCCTTCTCTGCGAGAAGCTTGCCGACTTCGGCAGCTCCATCTTTGTTTCCACCCTGCACCTTGCCGCGAAGCTCGGGCACCATCGAAGACGCCGAAACAAGCGTAGTGCCAGTCTCGTCGTTGATGATCTGGGCGTAGATGTGCTTGGCACTTCGGAACACACAAAGGCGGGGGCGCGCAGGCGAACCGAAAGTACGCTTGCGAACATATTTCTTCCGGCGAAGCCGGCCCGCGAGACGAGGATTTGTCTTGGCCATCGAAATCTCCAGAATCAGGCGGACTTGCCGGCCTTGATGCGCACGTACTCATCGACGTAGCGCACACCCTTGCCCTTGTAGTTGTCCGGCTTGCGATAACCACGGATAACCGCGGCCACTTGACCAACTTGCTGCTTATCTGCACCCGAAACTGCGATCTTGTTCGACTTGTCAACACTGATGCTGATGCCGTCGGGGATCGGGAAGTCGATCAGGTGGGAGTAGCCAAGGTTAAGAACGAGGTTCTTACCCTTGACGTCAGCGCGGTAACCAACGCCCAGAATCTGCAGCTCCTTGGTGAACCCGGTGTGAACACCGACCACCATATTATAAAGGAGCGACCGCATCAGTCCGTGGTTGGACTTCGCTTGCTTCTGGTCGTTTTCACGCGTGACCGTGGCCGTACCGTCATCGATGTTGATGGCGGTGTATGGCACCAGGCCCTGCTTGAGCTCGCCCTTGGGGCCCTTGACCGTGACAGTGTCATCACCAATGGTGATGGTCACGCCGCTAGGCACATCAACAGGCATGCGTCCGATGCGAGACATGAGTCCTCCTACCAGACGTTGCAGATGACCTCACCGCCCACACCGGCCGTACGGGCCTGGTGGTCAGTGAGGACCCCGCGAGGGGTGGTGAGGATGGCAACTCCGAGGCCGTTGCGGACTCGAGGAATGTCATCTTTGCCAACGTAGACACGTCGACCAGGCTTGCTCACCCGGTCGATGCCACGGATCACGCCGCGCTCACCTTGGTACTTCAGAAAGACCTTAATCTTTCCGTCTGTACGGCCGGGGGTCTCCACGAAGCCTTCAACGAAGCCTTCATGCTTGAGGATCTGAACAATGCCGATCTTCACGTTGGAACGCGGAATCATGACGGACGAATGGCCCGCCATTTGGGCGTTCCTGATCCGCGTCAGCATGTCCGCGATAGGGTCGGTCATACCCATGGGTCTCTCCATGCAGCTGGGCCACCGTTGGGCCAGGCAGGGTCACGAATCAGGACGCGAAGGGCATCCCAAGGTGCTTGAGTAGAGCGCGAGCTTCTTCGTCAGTCTTCGCGGAGGTCACGAACGCAATGTTCATGCCTGTGATCCGCTGGACCTTGTCGTACTCGATCTCGGGGAAGACAATTTGCTCGGTGAGGCCGAGCGCGTAGTTGCCACGGCCATCAAAGGCCTTGGGGTTTACGCCGCGGAAGTCCCGAATACGAGGAATCGCCACAGTGACGAGACGGTCGTAGAACTCCCACATGATGTCGTTCCGAAGGGTGACGCGGGCGCCAATCGGCATACCCTCGCGCAATCGGAACGTTGCAATAGAACGCCGAGCACGCGTGATAACAGCCTTTTGGCCTGCAATCTGCGTCAGCTCTTCGGCGGCACGCTCCAAGATCTTGATGTTCTGGATGGCTTCCTTGATGGAAGTATTCAAAACGATCTTCTCGAGGCGTGGCACCTGCATGACGTTTTCGAAGCCGAAGTCGCCACGAAGCTGGTCGATGACCTTGTCGTGATAGAGCGTCTTCAAGCGGGGGATGTATGAGTCCATATCGTCCCTCAGGCGTTGTCGATGAGGTTGCCGGTGCCTCGGTCCATGCGGACCTTCTTACCGTCTTTCATCGAGAATCCGACCTTGGCCTTGTGTCCGTCGGCACCGCCGACCCACAAAGCCACGTTCGAGATGTGGATGGGCATCTCCTTTTCAAGGATGCCTCCGGGCTGCTCGCCAACCGGCTTCTGGTGGCGCTTCACCCGATTGACACCCTCCACGACGACCTTGCGGTCCTCGGGGTTGACGCGCAAGACGCGTCCACGAGTGCCCTTGTTCTTTCCTGCGATCACGACGACGGTGTCGCCCGACCGAATGCGGCTCTTGGCCTTGGACATAGAATGCTCCAGGTCCCTACAGGACTTCGGGGGCTAGCGAGACGATCCGCATGAAGTTCTTCGCGCGGAGCTCCCGAGCCACTGGCCCGAAGATGCGGGTGCCGATGGGTTCATTTTCCTTGTCGACCAACACGGCGCTGTTGGTGTCGAAGCGGATGTAGCTACCGTCATTGCGTCGGATTTCCTTGCGGGTCCGAACGATGACAGCCCGAGCGACTTGGCCTTTCTTGACCTTGCCATTCGGAGCCGCGTCTTTGATAGACACGACGATGACGTCTCCGATGCTAGCGTATTTCCGCTTGGAACCGCCTAGCACCTTCACGCACTTGACCCGCTTAGCGCCGGAGTTGTCGGCGATATCGAGCACGCTCTCCATCTGGATCATGGCGAACCTTCCTAGGGTGCGTCCGTGCGGACGATCAGCTGGTACGACGCTCTACGACGACCCAGCGCTTAGTGCGCGAGAGTGGACGAGATTCCTGAATGACAACGACATCGTCGACATTGCAATGATTCTCTTCGTCGTGGGCTTTGAAGTTCTTCCGGCGAGTCACGTACTTGTGGTATTTGGGATGCTTGATACGACGCGTGACTTCGACGGTGACCGTCTTGTTCATCTTGTCGGAAACAACCCGTCCAACGAGCACACGACGGCCTGACTTGCTTTCTTCGGTCGCCATGGATTCCCTCTGCTGGCCGACTGGGTTTCAGGCGGCATGCGATGGAGGTGTGGTGTGTGGAAGAACCGCAAAGGTCTCCTGCCCAAGGACAGGACGCTTCGCGAGGTGGCTAGTGCCAGCACTTTGAAGGTGACCCTCAAAGTGCCCGAACGTTTGGGTCACGATGACCCGGCCGCCGCCATCTAGTCGTTGGTGGTCAGCTTGTCAACGATTCCTTGAAGGAACCCGCCGCCCTGCTCAGCAGAAGCCTCGGTGTCCCCTGCGGAATCTGCCTTGAAAGTCGACCGATGAGAACGAATAAGTGCGTCCTTACCCATCCCTTGATCGACTTCACGCTTCCGAGCTTCGGTCTTGATGCGAGCAATTTGCTTGCGCATCACTCGAAGAGCGGCCGTGTTTTCAAGCTGGCCCATGCTGTGTGCGAACCGCGCACGAACCAGGTCGCGCTCGATGTTGAACAGCTGATGGGTCAGAGCCTCGTCGGTCAAGCCCGACAGCGTCTGTTGCGTCGCCATTAGATGATCTCCTCGCCCCGCTTCACGAAGCGGGTGTGGACAGCAAGCTTGTGGCCAGCGAGACGGAAGGCCTCGCGAGCGACGTCTTCTGGGACGCCATCAAGCTCGTAGAGGATCCTGCCAGGCTTCACGACCGCGACCCAGTGGTCGGGACCGCTCTTACCTTTACCCATTCGGGTTTCGGCCGGCTTCCTCGAGATTGGCTTGTCAGGGAAGACTCGAATCCACACCTTACCACCACGCTTAACGTAGCGGGTCATGGCGATACGAGCGGCTTCAATCTGGCGCGAAGTGACAAAGCCCGGGCTGATGGCCTGGAGGGCAAAGTCGCCGAAAGAGATGTCGCTGCCTCGATAGGCAAGACCCCTCATACGGCCCTTTTGGACCTTACGACGCCGAACACGTTTGGGCGCAAGCATGACTTACTCCTGCAGGCCGATTAGGCCTGGCGACGATCACCAGGCATGATCTCGCCCTTGAAAATCCAGACTTTGACGCCGATGACGCCATAGGTCGTCTTTGCCTCGGCGAGCCCGTAGTCCACATCTGCACGCAAGGTGTGCAGAGGAACGCGACCCTCGAGGTACCACTCACGCCGTGACATCTCGGCACCACCAAGGCGGCCCGCACACATCACTTTGATGCCCTTGGCGCCGGCACGTTTTGCCGACGTCAGAGCCTTCTTCATGGCCCGGCGGAAGCTGACACGCTTCACGAGCTGGGCCGCGATGTTCTCTGCGACCAAGAGCGCGTCGGTCTCAACCTTCCGCACCTCCATCACAGTCACGTAAACTTCGGTCGAGACCATCTGCTGGAGCTCGTGACGAAGGGCCTCAAGGCCTGTCGTCCGCTTGCCCAAGATGATGCCCGGCTTCGCCGCGTGGACGAACACCTTTGCCTTGTTGGCTGCACGCTCGATGACGATCTTGGAGACGCTAGCATTACGCAGCTTCTCGTTGATGTACTTACGAATCTGGAGGTCTTCCTCTAGATACCGAGCGTAGTCTTTCTCAGCGAACCAGTTCGAGTCCCAGCCGCGGGTGACACCCACGCGGAAACCAACTGGGTTGATCTTCTGTCCCATGCGACCCTCACCGAGTTCCGAGAATGACGTTGATATGACTAGTCTTCTTCTGAATCTTGGTCGCGCGACCCTGCGCCCGTGGCCGGAATCGGCGTAGGCTGGGTCCTTCATCGACCGTGATGGCCTGTACGAACAGGTCATCCACGTCCAGATCTTGCCCAGAGGTCTCGGCTACGTTCTCAGCATTCGCAATGGCCGACTCGACCAGCTTGCGAATCATCGGCGCAGACTTCTTCTGGGTGAAAGTGAGGATCTCGATAGCCTCGGACACATCCTTACCGCGGACAAGATCCGCGACGAGACGTGCCTTTTGGGCTGAGACCCGCGCATGACTGAGCTTTGCAGTGCTTTCCATGACGACCTCTACCGCTTGGCCTTGCGGTCTGCTGCGTGACCCCGGTAGGTCCGGGTCGCGGCAAACTCGCCAAGCTTCTGACCGATCATCTGTTCCGTGACGTACACGGGGATGAACTGCCTGCCGTTGTGAACGGCGAAGGTGAGCCCGATCATCTCGGGAATGATGGTGCTGCGACGGCTCCAGGTCTTGATGACCTTGTTGCTACCGGACTCGCGGGCACGGAGGACTTTCTTCCGAATGGAAGGGTCGACGAATGGGCCCTTCTTTACTGAGCGCGCCATAATGGATCTCCTGTGCCTTAGTTCCGACGCTTGACGATAAAGCGGGAGGAACCCTTCCGCTTGTTACGCGTACGGAAGCCCTTGGTTGGCTTGCCCCACGGCGTGACGGGGTGACGACCCTTCGAGCGACCCTCGCCACCACCATGAGGGTGATCGACTGGGTTCATTGCAGTGCCGCGAACGGTTGGGCGAATGCCCATCCAACGCGACCGACCGGCCTTGCCGATCTTGATGTTCTCGTGGGAGGTGTTGCCGACCTGGCCGAGAGTGGCCCGGTTCTGCGCCCACACTTGTCGGAGCTCGCCCGAAGGAAGACGAAGGAGGACATACTTGCCTTCCTTGGCCATCACTTGCGCGTAGGAGCCAGCGGAGCGACACAGCTGTCCGCCGCGCCCCCGAGACAACTCGACGTTGTGCACCCAGGTTCCCAGCGGAATGGCCACGAGGGTCATTGCATTGCCGGGCTGGATGTCCGCCGTGTCCGAAGTGATGACGGTATCGCCAACCTTGAGACCCAGTGGATGTAGGATGTAGCGCTTCTCGCCATCTGCGTAGTGGATAAGCGCGATATTGGCGGAGCGGTTTGGGTCGTACTCGACCGTGGCCACCTTGCCAGGAACGCCTTCCTTGTCGCGACGGAAGTCGATGATGCGATAGCGACGCTTGTGACCACCACCACGACGACGAGAAGTAACGTGACCTTTATTATCACGACCACCGCTTTTGTGGATACCTTCAGTGAGTGATTTCTCAGGCTTGCCTTTGTGCAAGTCTGAAAGGTCAACACTAACGTAAGCACGTTGGCTTGGGGTAATTGGCTTGTAAGTCTTTAATGCCATGAGTCTACGCGCCTCCTAGTACATCAAGG
>JBGCER010000226.1:0-8194 GCA_045106515.1 Myxococcota bacterium | reverse complement strand
GCTCGCTTCGTGCTCAAGCGCGATTCGAGACACCCTGGATGACGTGCTGTACTCCTGCCCCCGCTGGGAGCCCCGGGAGCAGAACCGAGGCGGGCACAAGGGCACGCGGCCGGCTCCAACCGAACTCGGTCGATGCCGAGGTCAACGTTGTTCTAGGGCACACCCCACCGATAGACGCCGTGCTCACAATTGGATTTTCCAAGCTACCGACGGGCGCTTTGGGCTTGGACTCGTCCTGCGACATCGCAGACCCCATCACGCTCATCTTCGAGGAGGCCGTATGCGAAACGCCGTAGTCGCGATGCTCGCGCTCTGGACCGCAGTCGGCTGCTCCGGCGGCTCGTCGGGCGATGATTCGTGCGCAGACCCCACGAGTTACGAAGACTGGCCCGATCCCTACTCCGACATTCGATGCCAGTATGAGTGGCTGTGCGATGATGGTCAGTCCGGTACGCCCGACGACGCCTGGTTGGCCCAGTGCAAACGAGCATTTGAAACGTTCTTGCCCGCACCAGAGGATGCTTGCTTTGATGAGTGTAAAGCGTCACAATGGCTGAACGACGGACCGTCGCGGATTCGCTCCTGCGCAGACGACATCATTACGTCGGCAGAGCCCGTCATCTCCTTCTGCCCCGGCGGAGAGCCCAGAGAGTAGAACTGACCTTGCCCCATTTGGCAGACCCCCCAGCAAAGCGGCTGCCTCCACGGCAACGCCTAGGGCGCTTCATCCAGCCACTTCCGCAGCGTCTCGTCTCCCAGCTCACCAGGATGCCCAATCCACAGGACCTTGCCGCCACGCACCACCGCTGCGTGGGGAACGCCATTGGCGGCATACCGCTTGGACAAGGCGCCATCGTCGCGGCCCACGGGGAAGGTCACCTTGGCATCGGCCAAGAACTGGGTCATCTGCTCTGAAGTGGTGCCGCGGCTAAAGCCAGTGAGTCCCACCATATCCAAGCCATCGGTCTTCAGTTCCGAGTAGGTCTTCTGGAGCTCGGGCAGCTCCCGCTGGCAGTGGGGGCACCACTGCTCAAAGAAGACCAACACCGTCAGCTTTTCGGGATTGAGTGCGTGTTCACCTTGGACCCACGCGGTCACATCGAGGGCGCCAGCATCCGAGCCCACGACCGCCAGCTCCTTCATCATATCCATGGCCGGCGCGGCCACTTGCGTGTCTGAGTAGTCATCGAGAATCTGCTTCAAAAGCGTCTTTGCCTTGTCAGTCTCGCCCGCTCCCAGCGCGTCTCTGGCGGCATAGGCCAGCTCCAACGCGGCCATCTCTCGGGCCGGATCCGCGGGGAGATCGAGCACCATCTCGACCTTGGCCTGAAACGACTCCAGCTCCGCCACACGGGCTTGGAGCTCGGTCACTTGCTTGGCCATCGACTGAACATCTCCGCCCGTTTTCGCAGCGCAGCCCATCGTCAACGCCAGCACCATGCAACCCGCTCGCATCCATCACCTCGATCTGGCCGTGCCATAGCCCAACATGAGGGCCCTACCAATCCTCACCTTCGACCATCGGGCTGGCCAAGACCTGGCCGAGCCACGGTAAATCGTTGAGCAGCTGGCCTCGGCCCCACCGCCAGGCGGCGAAGGCCCCACCATGGACGATGGCGGTGCTCATGCCCCAGACGGCGAGCCACCCCAAGTGGCTCTGCCCCGTGGACAGCCCCGCGACGGTGTACCCACCCCACGCAAGTAAGGCGGCCGTAAAGGTTAGCAGCACCGCAAACGTGGATCGAGGCCAGCGGACGCGCGCTGTGAACTCGCTGCGACCCGTGCCGACCGCGCGAATCGTTCCGCGGAGCGCGGGCGCGAGTCGGGATGCGGGCATGGTCTCCAGGCGCGGACCAATCTCAAAACCATCTTTGGCCCGAGTCCATCGCAGGTATAGCGGCGCCGGCGACACATCCCAGCGCTTCATCTCCCCGCGGGTGGGCAGCCAAAGCTCGCCGATCACACACAGGCGCTGCTCCAGCCGCTCACGGACCTGGGCCGGCGTGCCATCGACCATAAGGGGCTCCCCGACCTTCACCCTTCCTCCATATCGCGGGACCGCCCGCCCCTGCGTGCTATGACGACCGGACAGGCCGCGCATGGAGGCCCCGATGAACCGCGTTGACGAGTACCTAAACCTGGTGGACAACCCGACGAGCCACGCGCTCACGCCGGGCCATCCGGCCGATGATGCCATGCTCGCCCTGCTGGTGCACGTGGCGTTTTCGGACGGCCAAGTCAGCGAGAGCGAGCTGGCCTTCTTGGACAAGGTCCTTCCGGGCCGAGAACCTGAACAATTGGTCGCTTGGATCGAGCAGGTCTGCGCGCACCCGCTGGATATCCAGGCGGTCGCAGCCGCCCTTCCCACAGCCGAAGAGCGTTGGAAAGCCCTACGCTTTGCCGCACGAATGGCGTGGAAGGACGGGGCGATTGACACGGGAGAGACGGCGCTGCTGCAAGAGCTCGCTGCAGGGCTGTCCCTCGGGCCCACCGCTGTGGACCGGGTGCTGGCCCAAATGCAGGGCAAAGCCGGCGCTCACGTACCCGCAGCCACCTTGGCAGAAGCCGTCGAAGGCGTGGCTTGGGCCAGCGTCCAGGTCCTCGATGAGCCTGTCGGTGGCCCCCTCGCCTCCGTTGCGCCGGTCGACGCCTCTCCCGTACGCATCATCGCCTTGGATGACGTGGTCGTGGTCGCGCTGTATTCCGACGGTTTGAGCGCGCACTTCATGGAAGGCACCACCTTTATTCCCTGGGCGAGTCTGGTCACCTACACCCGCGTTCCCACCTTCGGAGCGGCGGTGCAGCTTCACACCGAAGAGGGCGGAAACTGGACCCTGGTCGACGCCCGTCTCCGCGGCTTGACCCTGCTTTTGGACCGCCTCTTTGATGGCGAGCGTAAAGAGCCAGCGCCCAAACCGCAGATCGTTCAAGTTCGCGGCGAAGAGAAGGGCTGAATTGGCACGAGTCGCACTTTTCGACCTCGATCGCACTCTTATCGACGTCAATTCTGGCTCCCTGTGGCTCCGTCACGAGATGCGCCAAGGGCGGGTGCGATGGCGAGACGCCGCGTGGGCGAGCTGGTGGTTTACCAGGTATCACCTCGGTTTAGGTGGAGGTCTAGATGACGCCTTCGCCGAGGCGGTACGCAACTACCGCCACATGAAGACCGAAGACCTGAGCGCCGCGAGCCACGACTTCTTCCAAAATCAGGTTCGAAGCCGTCTTCGGCCGGGAGCCGCTCGAGCGCTCCAGAAGCATCGCGACAATGGCGACCGCATCGCTCTGGCTTCATCAACCACGCAATACTTGGCTGAGCAAGCGAGTAAAGCCTGGAACATGGAGCTGGCAGCCTACACCACCCTCGAAGTGGTGGACGGAGAGCTCACCGGAGAGATCACCGCCTTGGCCCTCGGCGAACACAAGACGTCCCGCGCGCTGGAGTGGGCCGAGGCGCAAGGTATCGATCTATCGACTGCGGCCTTCTACACCGACTCGTTCACCGACCTAGATCTGATGGAAAGGGTTGGCGAACCCGTCGCTATTAACCCGGATCGACGCCTGCGACGGGCGGCGTTGCAGCGGGGCTGGCGGGTCGAGGACTGGGGCCACTCCGCGGCAGGTCAGCAGGCGGACGAACCCGAAATCGTGTAACTTCAGCACGATCAAGCCCACCCAAGGTCGTCCATGGAACCTCGGTACCTTGAGCTCGCAGCCGAACTCTGCGAACTCGCCCGAAAGCCCGACCTCTTTTCTCTGCTCGGACTGCCAGCCGACGCGGATGCGTCGGTCTGCGCCGACTCCATGATGCAGTTTCGCCGCAAGATGCAGAGCATGCAGGCGAATCCAAAGTGGAAGGATGTCGCCCGCTTCACCATCAAGCACAACGGGGCGATTCTATCGGTGCTGGAAGAGCCCGAAGCGTACCACGACTACCTTCGCCGAAAGGCCGAAGACGCCACGCTACCCAGTTTAACACTAGCTATCGACGGGATCCTGGCCGACGGAATCGTAAGCGCAGCAGAGGAGCGATTCGCCGGAGAGCTGGCTCGGAACCTTGGGATCTCCGAAGAGACATTCTGGTCAGTGCTCAGAGATCGAGCGGACGCCGCGGGCGTCACGCTGCCCAGCCTTCAAGGTGAGAACCAAGGGGCACAAGCCCGCGCATTGGGATGGTGGGACGCCCGGTTCACGCGCTTGCTGCTGGAGTCTATTCCCGAAGGCAGCGGGCACCTCGTCGACGTCTACTGCCGAATGGCATGGTCCGCGCTCACGATTTTGCCCCGAAGAAAAAAGCTGACCTACCTCGGCTTTGATCGAAACGCCGAGCGCGTAGAGCTCGCCCGCAGCTCGATCCAGGGTCTCGGAAGTCGGGTCGCGCTGCAGGTCGGCCACTCCGCCCCACTCCCGCTGCCCAACGAGAGCGTCGACATCGTCTTGGCGGTTCGCGCCCTGCAAACCCGAGACGACACCCGCCCTGTGCTGGCCGAGGCCTACCGAGTGTTACGGGAAGGCGGCCGCTGCATCGTGGTCGAGCCGGATGGTCTGGCCGAGAATTTCTATTTCGATGGACCACTCGACGGGTACACCCTGGCGTTTCGCAACCTCGTGTACCAGGCCGAGGTCATCCGCCAGCGCACCCTGTTGGACGTGCCGCCCGTCGGTCGCGGCGGCATGGTGCTCGGGCCCCAGCTCTTTGCTCGCCTCCGCCACGCCGGGTTCACCCCCCGTGAGCTGACGGTTCACGCCTCCCAAAACCTGTGGGAACAGAGCGTGGGAGACCTGGTCAAACGACTGCGTGCCTATCCACGGGCCATCGCTCGGGCCCACAATATGGGGCGCCACTCACCCGAGTGGCAGGCGATCCTCCAAGCGAGCGTCGATATCGAAGCCGAAATCGGAAGCGATGCGGTTGGGTTAGGGGGAAATCTCCTGCCCCTGTTCATCGCAACCGGAGTCAAGTCGTAGATGGGCCACGGCCACGACCACGACCACGACCATCACCACCACGGACCCGGGCACGTCCACGTGCACGTCAAGCCGGGTGCTGATCCGCGGATGGCTCTGGCGTGGGCTCTCGGGCTCAACGGGCTGTTCCTGTTCGTCGAGCTCGGCGTGGGGCTGTGGTCCGGGTCTCTGGCCCTGCTCTCCGACGCCGCCCACATGCTGTCGGATGTCGCCGCCCTCGCGCTGGCCCTGGGCGCCGCGCAGCTCGCTCGCACGCGGCCCAGCTCCACGATGACCTATGGACTCGGCCGGGCGGAGATCCTGGGCGCCTTCAGCAATGGGATCCTGCTCGTGGTGGCCTGCGGGTGGATCACCTGGGAGGCCGTGAGCCGACTGCTAGGCGCACCGCCAGATGTGCCTGGTTGGCCCGTCCTCATCGTCGGTATCATCGGTTTGCTGATCAACCTGGGCAGCGCCGCCGCCCTCTGGCGAACCGACAAGGACAACCTCAACGTCCGCGCAGCGCTCGCCCATATGCTGGCCGATGCCTTGGGGTCGGTCGGCGCAATCATTGCCGCCGGACTGCTCTTTCTCAATATCTCTTCGGCCGACGCCTGGATCTCTCTGGTCATCGCCATCATTGTGATGTGGGGCGCAGTGCGGATCCTCAAGGACTCCGGCCGTGTGCTGCTAGAGCTCCCCCCAACCCGGGTCAAAGTGGCGGACGTCCGCGATGCGCTGCTCGCCCTAGACGGCGTCATCGCTCTGCACGACCTACACGTATGGACGGTGGACGGCGCCACGCCATTGGTGTCGGTGCACCTGGTTGTGACGGCCACCGAAGGCGTCACGGAGAGAGCCCACGAAGCCCTCCTGGCCTTCGGAGCCGAACACAGCACGCTCCAGCTCGAGACCGATGGCACGGACTGCGCCCAGGCCGACTGCGGAGAGTCTGCCGTCGCATCGTGAGCCAACGCCCGGGATGGGCTATGATGCGCATCCTGCCCCGCTTCCTCATTTCCCCCTCCCAAAATGCGCGTACTCGGCATCGATCCCGGATCCACGGTCACAGGCTTTGGTGTGGTGGACAAGCAACGTGGGCGGCTACGGCTGGTCGCGGGAGGTTTTGTGCGCACCAGCGCGAAGCAGCCCATGGCCGAGCGCCTGCGGCTGATACATGAGGGGCTGGTGAAGGCCCTCGCCACCTACGCGCCCGATGAAGTGGCCATCGAGTCGATCTTCAAACACAAGTCCGCCGAGAGCGCGATTCGCCTGGGACACGCCCGCGGCGTCGCCATGCTCGCCGTGGCCCAAGCCGGCTTTGACCCTGCCGAGTACAACCCCATGACCATCAAGCGCACGGTGGGGGCGCACGGCAGAGCCGACAAAGACGCTATCGCCAAGATGGTGAAGATGCTGCTGGGCGAGCTGCCCGACGGACCCGCCGATGTGGCCGACGCCCTGGCCATCGCCATCTGCCATCACAACCACAGCCGCGTGGCCCACGCGCGCAAGGCCGCCGGAATGCCACGATGATCGCACAACTTCGCGGACACCTAGAAGGAAGAGACGGCAATCGTGCCGTGCTTGACGTCCAAGGCGTGGGGTACGAAGTGTTCGCGCCCGGACGCACCCTCGACGGCTGGACCGGCCAAGAACAGATTACCGCGATCGTGCACACCGTGGTGCGCGAAGACGCCATCACGCTCTACGCCTTCGAAGACCTCGCGGATCGCACGGCCTTCACCGTATTGCTGGGCGTCAACAAAGTCGGGGCCAAGATGGCCATGTCGACCCTCGACGCCCTCGACCTGCCCAGTTTGGTCAAGGCCATCGAGACCGATGACGTGGCCACACTGACGCGGATCCCTGGGGTGGGAAAGCGCACCGCCCAGCGGCTCGCACTGGAGCTCAAAGGCAAGCTACCCGCCGCTGGATTCGTTCCCACCGCCGCAGCCGGTGTGATCGCCGCCCGACCCGTCGTCGATGGCTTCGCATTGGCGCTCGAACGCCTCGGCTGGTCCAAAGCCGAGGTAGATGCTGGGCGCGCCCGCGTTCTAGAAGAGGGCTTGGACGAGGATTCTCCAGTCGGTGAGCGCGTGCGCGTGGCCCTCAAATCGTCGCTCGGGAGCCGTTGATGGACCGGATCGTCGAAGCCACGGTGCCAGAGCGACTGGACCCGGCCCTCCGGCCTCGCTCACTCGACGAGTTCGTTGGCCAGGAGCGAATCGTCGACAATCTCAGGGTGTACATCCGCGCAGCCCTTGAGCGCGGAGACGCCCTCGACCACGTGCTGCTCTCAGGACCACCCGGGCTGGGAAAAACCTCCCTCGCCACCATCATCGCCGAAGAGATGGGCGCCCCGTGCCGCACCGCGTCCGGCCCCAGCATCGAACGTGGCGGAGACCTCGCCGCGATCCTGACGAACCTCGAAGATCGCGAGGTCTTGTTCATCGACGAGATCCACCGGCTGAACCGGGCCGTCGAAGAAGTGCTCTACCCCGCCATGGAGGACTTCGAACTCGACGTGATCATCGGCCAAGGTCCCGGCGCCCAGTCCGTGAAGCTACCGCTGCCCAGGTTCACCCTAGTCGGCGCCACCACCCGCTCTGGCATGCTCACAGCGCCCCTGCGAGCCCGGTTCGGCATTCACGCCACGTTCGACTTTTATCGCCCCGATGAGCTCGCCACCATTCTGCGGCGGAGCGCCGAGCGGCTGGACTTGGAGCTGACCGAAGAGGGATGCACCGAGTTGGCCCAGCGCGCCCGAGGCACACCGCGGATCGTCAATCGCCTGCTGCGCCGGGTACGGGACTTTGCGCAAATCGACGGAGACGGAACGATCGACGCCGATCTTGCCCGAACAGCCCTCGATCGCCTAGAGGTGGACGCCGCTGGCCTCGACAAGATGGACCGGCGGATCTTGCACGCCATCGCGATTACCTTCAGCGGTGGGCCCGTCGGATTAGACACGTTGGCCGCAGCGATCGGCGAAGCCCGCGATACGATCGAAGACACGTACGAACCCTACCTCATCCAGCAGGGCTACCTACAGCGTACGCCCAGGGGCCGGGTCGTCACCCAGCGTGGCGCCGCGCTCGTGGGCTCCCCTGACCTGGTCGACCCTCAGGAACGCCTGCTATGACTCGATACTGGCCCGTTGCGCTGCTCCTTGTGACCGCGAGCTCTAGCGCGTGCCGAAAGCGCGCCCTTCCGACCACCACCCTGCAGATCGGGGAACACTCGCTGC
>JBGCER010000225.1:0-4946 GCA_045106515.1 Myxococcota bacterium | reverse complement strand
ATCCGACCATCCAAGAAGTTCGCCATGCGCTGGGGGCCTTCCAAGAAGGCCAAGGCGTTTCGAGACGGCGGCGTGTCCAGAATCACAAGGTCGTAGCGGCCTTCTTCGTGGAACTCATGCAGAGCCTCCATGGCCATGTACTCCTGCATGCCCGCCACCATTCGGCTGATGCCGCGGTAGATCCGGTTCTGCATGAGGCGCTCGACCTCTTCGGGATCCTTGGCCAGCTTCTGCACCATGCGGTCCGCCACCAGCTTGGGGTCGAGCATCCAGGTCTCCAAGGACCCCGGAGGCTCGATGCCCGCCAGGCGCAGGCGCTCTTCTGGGATGGAAATCGGCGCTTCCAAGTTGCGATCCACGCCCAAGGTCTGGGCCAAGCGCTTGGAGGGATCGACGGTGAGGGCGAGCACGCGGCGCCCCTGCCGTGCACCGGCCAACGCGAGCGCCGTGGCGGTGGTGGTCTTGCCCACACCGCCGGCACCACAGACGACCAAGATGCGACGATTCATCACCAGCTCTTCAATGGGCAGGGTCATGAGTCACCCCCATCGGCCAGGGATCCCAAGATCTCATCGGACAGTCCATGAATCAGGCCGGGGCCTTGTAGCGGCAGCTCGGGGATGCGGTACACCGGGGCACCAGCCCCCTCTTGCAGCACCTTAAGTGAGCTTTCCACCTTTCCGATCCCCAGGAATCGGGTGGCGCCAAATACCGGCGTCTCGGCCACGATCGGTGCGAGAGCCTCTCGCTCCTCGGCCGTGAAGTCATCGCCCACGACCTTGTTCACCAGCACGGCTCCCACCGGCAGATCCGTCTCACGCACGCCCTCGATCAGCTCGATGGCCTCGGTCACAGGGAGCGTCTCGGGCAGCGTCACCACCAGCATGCACGACTGCTCGGGATCGAAGAACAGCTCCTTGCCCTCGGTCACCGCGCGGGCGATGGGGCCGGTGGGGATCAGCGACAAAATGCGGTCGGGCAACGTGGCCATGCCCAGCGCGTGACCCGTGGCAGGCAAGTGGACGATCACCAGGTCGTAGGGCGGGTTGTCGCCCTTGCGTTCTCCTCGGGCCAACGTCAACATATGATAGAAGACGCCAAGCTCATTCAGGCTCGGAGCCGCGTCGAGCATGCGCCGGAGCGCCTTGCTGCGCAACGCTGCCCGAACCAAGGCGCCCACGGGGATGACCATGCGCAAAAAGCGCTCGTGGCCCTTGCGAGACCAGAGCATCACCCCGTCGAGATTCCGCGCCAAAGGCACCGGATCTGCGGGGAGGGTCTGCCGGCCGAACAGCCGACCGAGCGAGGCCAGATCTTCATCGGGCTCACCGATCTCGGCGATGAGCACCCGCTTCCCCTGTCGGGCAGCGGCCATGGCCAACGCAGCGGTGACGGTGGTACGGCCGACGCCGCCCTTGCCACTGACGAGCAAAGCTCGTTTTTCGAGCAGCGACTGCACAGGTCTCCGGGGACTGCAGGGTTCAGGACCGACCTAACGACGGGGGAGACAGGGTCAAGCGACACCCTGCGGCCGGAATCGAAGCTCCACCTCTCCACCCATCAGTGGGCCGGTGAGGTACAGCTCCACCCCTTCATGTCGCCACCGCCACACACCCCCTTGCATGGCCTGCAACACCTGGGACAGGCCCCCGGCCGGAAGAACAAAGGGTTCGCTCCCCTTGCCATGCAAGGTCAAACGCGAGGTATCGAGCCCAGACAAGGTCAGCCGGCGCTCCCCTGCGATGGCCCATCGCCCAGGCGCAATGCCGCTTGTCCCTGTGCCATCGGCCATCGCGCTCGCTTCCACCGGACCCGCCGCCGAGTCGGCCAACACCATCTCCAACCGCCCATCGCCGTGAAAGGTCCAAGTCATGCCTCGAATGCCAAACATCTGCCCCCAACCGCGCGCGCTCACCTGGCGCCACGAGCCGATGGGTCCGACAGAGACGGGCGAGAGGGCACCGACGCCACCGGTACACGCGGCCAGGGTGCGCAAGATCTGCGAGCCCCGCGCCCAGCTCTGCTCGATGACCGCAGATCCCTCGGACCGCACCCAGCCCCCCCGAGGATGGGCCGGCACCTCGATCGGCATCCACGACCAGGGCTGCAGCGTGACGGGCACATCGACCGGAGTCGCCAGATCGACGGGCACGCCGACCTGAGCCGCGAGGCCCGCCCCCAACACCCAGCGGCCCAGCTCCAGCCAGCGCGCCTGAGAGGGCCCGTCCTCGGTCAGCCATCGGCGGGCCAACGCGGTTGGGTCTTCGCCTTCGACCCGAACGGCCCGAAATACAGCCAGCCCTTGTCTAGGATCTACACCAGGACTGGCCAGACGGGCCGCACGCAGCAAGTCGCCCAGTCCCAGCTGAAGTTCCGGCAGCGCGGCATCCACACACTCTGCGGCCCACCCCACCCAACGCCAATCACGGCGATCGGCCGGACGTTCGATCTGAGCCTCCAGGGCCCGCGTGGCCACCCCCTCCAACACCACCGCCAGAGCTCTGCGCCACCGGTCCAAGGCGAGCCCCGTCGCGGGCTCATCCGGGTGGTTCATCTGGGGACCCATCAGCGCGTCCGATAGGACCAATACCCCGTCGCGCCACTCACTAAAACCCTCGACCAAACCGGATTCTATGCGAACCACAGGCCCTTCGGGCAAGGCGGAGAGCCCACGCTCCAACAGCTGCACCACAGGGGCCAATAGGTCGGCCACCGCGGGGCTCAATTCACACCGGTTCAGGGATGCTGTTTGGGACGTGCTCACGGTCGCTCCGTCTTTTATGCGCAATGCCGCGGACTTGGGATAGGATGGACACCTAGTTTTGGAGGTCCAGGTGCGTTGTTGCCTGCTTGTGTTGTTGATCGCGTGCAACGGTACTTCTACGTCGTCTGATGTGTCCGACGGCACCGATGCCCCCGGGCCCGTGGATTTCGACCAGGACGGCTCCTTCTCCGACGTTGACTGCGATGACAACGACTTCGAGGTCTTCCCCGGAGCCGATGAATACTGCGACGACAAAGACAATGACTGCGATGGTGAGATCGACGAGGACGCCGTCAACGCCGAGCTCTACTACTCGGACAATGACCGGGACGGCTACGGCTCCGAAGGCGGCAGCCCCAGCTGCAACCAGCCTCCAGACACCGCGGACCGAGCCGGCGATTGCGACGACCAAAACTCAGCGATCAACCCCGACGCCACCGAAGTCTGCGACGACAACAACGTCGATGAAGACTGCGATGGCGACGCCGACGATGCCGATGATTCGGTCGATTCGGATTCCAAGACCGCCTTCTTCATCGATGCGGACGGCGACGGATTCGGTCTGTCCGGCTCCGAAGTGCTGGCGTGCGACCTAGGCCCCGGTCGTTCCGACATGGATGGCGACTGCGACGACACCGATGCCGAGCTCAACCCAGACCTTGGCTGCGGCTTCGACTGGGACGGCACCTGGCTCGGCACGGTACAACTCGAGGTGTCTATTCCCGATATTGGCAGTCGAGAACGCTGTAAATTCGAGATCTTGTTCGAGGTCGACGCCTCTCGCAGAGACCAGATCCGCTCCGTCAAGCCTGGAAGCTGCGCCATCGAAGCCCTCTCGGGGCGCGGCGAAGTCAGCCTCCAAGCCACGTTCCTCGATGAGACGCACACCTTGGGCAATTACACCTTGGCCGGCGCCCTAATTCCGTTCGAGGGTACCTTCGCAGACGGACCTCCTACGTTCTCCGAAAAGGGAACCGACACGGTATTTTTCGGGAAGTACAAGTCGAGCGTTACTCACTCGATGACCGCCACCCGAACGGACTGACGCAAACAGCCCCCGCAGAGGGCCCCGGAGTGCTTTAATCACGGCGCTCATCGGCAAGAGGCCCCACGGTGACCGCCATCCGCACATGGCTCACGACCGTCCTGTTCTGGTCGTACCTCGTCAGCACGCTGCCGCTGTGGTGGCTCGTCTCGCTGCCGGTGGCGCTCATCAGCATCGTGACGGACTCCCAACGCAAGCTGCTGCACACGTTCAGCTGTGTGTGGGGCTACCACTACATCGCGTGGTTGCCCCTGTGGAAGGTGAGCTGGGCCGGCCGACACAACATCGTCGACGGCGAACCCTATGTCTTGGTGGCCAACCACCAGTCCCTGGGCGACATCATCGCCTTGTACGGTTTGTTCAAGCACTTCAAGTGGGTCAGCAAGTCCAGCATCTTCAAGGTGCCGTTTATTGGCTGGAACATGCGGGCAAATGCCTACATTCCCATCGTTCGGGGCGACCGCGTCAGCGTGGTTCACATGCTGGAGCTGTGCCGCCAACACCTGCAAGACGGCTCCTCCATCATGATGTTCCCAGAGGGCACACGCTCTCATGACGGGCGTCTCAAGGCCTTTAAGCCCGGTGCCTTCGCCTTGGCCCAAGACCTGGGCATCAAGGTTGTGCCCATCGTCATCGATGGCACCGCCGAGGCCTTGCCCAAGAGCGGCTTCATGCTCCGGAATCCCTGGCACATGCCCATCCAGATCAGCGTCTTACCGCCGGTCGAAGCCACCCAAGCAAAGACGCCCGCCGACCTCGCGACCGCCGTTCAAGACGCCATGGCCACCGAATTGGCCCGAATGCGTGATGTCGAGCGCACTGAAGTGCTGGCCTCCCACCGCTAGGCCTGTGCGTGTTACGCGCCGTTCCCACACGGACCGCATCATGGACATCCCGGACTCTGCGGCATTGGTAACGGCGTTTCGCAACGCCCTCGCCACCGCCACCACCGCCACGGACATCGACACCGTCGTTCGCAAGCACACCGGCAAGAAATCGTCGCTCAAGGCCGCTCTCAAAGGCCTGCGCGCCGTGCCTCAAGGGCAGCGCCCAGCCGTCGCCGCGGCCCTCAACGAGGCCCGTCAGACCATGGAGTCCGAAGGGCGCCAGGCCCGCGAGGACGCTGTCACCAAGGCC
>JBGCER010000224.1:0-3801 GCA_045106515.1 Myxococcota bacterium | reverse complement strand
TTCCAGACGTCGTAGATGTCGAACGGGTCGCTGATGAACCCAGCTTTGACGTCCTCACCGAACAGCGGACCCACGATCTCGTCGTCGATCGGCAGCGAGGGAATCGTGAACACGGGATACCCAAGGTTCTGGAGCTCATCGGGGATCTCGTGGTTCATGACGGGGGCGTTGTGATAGGGGCGCGCCAGCAACACGATGCCGAGACCATCGGTCTCCTCGAGCTGCTTGAGCACTTCGCGGCCCTTGTCGCGGAGCTTCTCCCCGTAGTTCACCTGGGCGCGGTAGCCCTCGTCGACAGCGGCGCTGTTCTCTTCCTCAGAAAGTCCGAGGACGTCGCCGAAGTAGCGGAACATCTCGCGCTTGCAGAGCTTGGGCTCCCGCATGTGCACAAACGGCACGATGTGCTGGATGCCGTTCTTGACGAACAGGTCTTCCTCTTTGACGAACGCCGCCTTGGTGGTGTCGGCACTGCCGACGACCGTGGGACAGGCACGCGCACCGTTGGCCGAGCTCAGCCAGGTGTCCATCGAGTCGACCTGCGGGAACACGATAAGATCGAGCGCCTTCTTGGCGTGCTTCTTCTCGAGCAGGTTGTGCATATGCGCGAGGCACACCTTGGACGGGAAGCAGGGGTCAATCGCGCCGCGCTTCGCACCTTCTTTGTACATCTCCTCGGAGGTGTAGTCGGAGTAGATCAGGTTGCGGGGCTTGATGCCCAGCGACTCGAAGTACGCCGAGAAGAACGGGTTCTGCGAGTACTGGTTGAGCACCCGAGGAATGCCGATACGAAGGTTGCCGCGGTTGCGGATCTTCTCGGCCCGCTCCACTGCGGCGGCCTGACGGTCCGCGAGGATCTTTGCGGGACCCTTGCCACCGGTGGTCTGCAGCAGCTTTGCGACGCGCTCGCTTCGGTTGAGCCGCTTGAGCAGGCCACTGACCTTCTCCGCGTGCTTAGCCATCGAGTCCGGGAGAACGACCTCTTCGGGAAGACCCACACCCAGCTCAACCTCTTCGGGGTTGTCCGCGACCATTGGGGGCTTCTGTGCCTTCCAGATGTCCTTCGCGGCGACGGCTGCGAGGTTCGGGTAGTCCTTCTTGATCTGGTCGAGACCGCCCTTGATCTTGCGCATCGACTCGACGTCCTCGACCTCGCCCTTTTCGCAGGTGGCGATGATCAGGCGCTTGGTGCCGACCTGGGTGGCCTCGGTCTTCTTGCGAATCTGAAGCAGCTGGCCCGAAGCCATCTTCTCTTCGGCTTCTTCGTTCTTGAGTTCGATGTCGACGTCGATGAACGTCCGCAGGCACTTGTTCTTGCAGAAGTAGCAGCGCGTGCTCTCGTCCCGCTTTTGGCGGTACTCGATGCCGGGGACCTTCTCCAGACCGATCCAGTCGGTGCGGTGCCCACGGTTGTAGAGGCGACGGGCCTCGATGCCGGCTCCGATGGCGCCGGACTCACCACAGTGCTTGTGCACGATGACGTCGGCTTCCATGCCCTTGGAGGTGAAGCGCTCCTGGATGAAGTCGACCTGCGACTTCACGGCAGCGAGGTTGTGCTGCGTGCCGCCCTGAAGGACGAACTTGGTGCCCAGCTTGGCGAGGTTGGGGATCTGGGAGACGTACAGCCAGATGTTCTTCGGCAGCACGTTGGCCAGACCGGCCATGATCTCCTCGGGGCTCCAGCCTTGGCGCTGGAAGTCCACGATGTCGGACTGCATGAACACGGCGCAGCCGTAACCGAACATCGGCATCGACTCGGCCTTGAACGCGACGTCGGCGTACTGACGCACGTCGTACCCAAAGGTCTGAGCGGTTCCCTGGAGGAAGTAGCCGTTGCCCGCCGAGCACTGCGTGTTCAGCTTGAAGTCCTTCACCTTGCCGTTCTTCAAGATGATGATCTTGATGTCCTGGCCACCGACGTCGCAGACCACGTCCACGTCGTCGTAGAAGTGAAGCGCGCTCTCGCAGTGCGCGACCGTCTCGACGATCGCAGCGTCGGCCTTGAGCACGTCCTTGTGGATGTCCTTGGCGTAGCCGGTGGTGCCAATGCCGAGAATCTCAAGCGTGGCGCCTGCGTCTTCGACCTGGGCTTGAAGGTCCTCGAAGAGGTCCTTCGTGTCCTCGATCGGGTTGCCCTTGGAGAGCTGGTAGACCTTGCAGATGATGTTGGCGTCCTCATCCACGAGGACCGCTTTGGAGGAGGTGGAACCGCCGTCGATGCCCATGAAGGCTTTGACGACTTGACCCTTCTCGAAGGTCGCCGGGATGAACTTCTCCGGCTTGTACTTCTCCATGAACGCCTGGAGTTCCGTGTCGTCCTTGGCCAGACCGGAACCGCCGGCTTTCTTCTTCTCTTCGTGGCGACCCACGTCGAGGTACCACTTGAGACCGTCGAGGCCCTTGTAGACGCCCACGTCGTCGTCCTCGGACTTGCCGTACTCGGCGGCACCCAGCGCGGCGTAGTACTGCGCGTTGTCGGGAACGATGATGAGGTCGGCCGGGTCGTCGCAGGGCGGAAGCTCGATGCCACGCTCTTCCCACAGCGGGGGAATGTTGGCCTTCCAGCAGTCCTTCATCCCTTTGATGTAGGTGTTGGGTCCGCCCAGCAGCATGACGTGCGGCATGAGCGTGTTGCCGCGGGTCAGCACCGAGAGGTTCTGCTGAATGATCGACACGAACAGCGATGCGAGCAGCTCATCGGCCGGCACGCCCATCTTCTGCAGCGAGTTGATGTCGGTCTCGGCGAACACTCCGCACTTGCCCGCGACCGGGTGAAGCTTCTTGCCGAAGTACTCGGCGTTGCACAGCTCCTCGGGGGGCAGCTTGAGCTTGGCGTTGATCTTGTCGATGACCGCTCCGGTGCCGCCGGCACACTTGTCGTTCATCGAAGGAATCTTCTTCTTGCGACCGGACTCGGGGTCTTCCTTGAAGACGATGATCTTCGCGTCCTGACCGCCCAGCTCGACCACGGAGTTGACCTCCGGGTGCTGCTTCTCGACCGAGAGGGACACCGCGTTCACTTCTTGAACGAACTTGGCGCCGGTGAATCGGCCGACGTTTGCACCGCCGGAGCCGGTCATGAAGAGACGGGTGTTCGACGAGTTGACGCCGGTGTCCTTCTCGATGTCCGTCAGCATGTGCATGGGTTTCTCGGCCTGCTTGCTGTCGTGGCGGCGATAGTCTCTCCAGACGATCTCGTCGGTGGCGTCGTCGATGACGACCGCCTTCACCGTCGTGGAGCCCAGGTCGAAGCCAATGCGGAACTTGTTGTCGCTCATGAGTCGGTCCGTGTGGGGTATCTGCGGTGACACCCGTGTCACTGACACTCGTGTCAGTGAACTTGAGAAGGGTTCTCGCACGGGGCCGTTGGGGGTGCAAGTTTGGAATCGAAGCCCTCTACGCCCCCCTCCGACGCGTTTGCCGCCGCCCAATGTTCATCGAACGCGCCGGCGCGGGACTCCGCGGACCCGGCCTGCAGGCCCGAGGCGTCGGTCAGGCCCAGGAATGGACGACAGCAGCGGAGATCTGACCCCAACCGGCGGCATCCGCGGAACCGGCGCCAGTCCCGCGCCACCGGGACGGCCCCCACGCGTTCGTGGCCATCGGATACTCCGGCGATGGCGTCGCTGAGCCCCCGACCGTTCGCAACACTGCTCGCGGCAGCGGCGAGCATCGCAGTGGCCCTCTCCGCCTGCGCTGAGCAGACCTGCACGCCGATCGGCTGCGCGGACGAACCCGTCGCGCTGATCCTGCTCGGTCCCAACTGGATGCCTCTGGAACCGGCCCTCTATGAGGTTGCCTTCG
>JBGCER010000223.1:0-11638 GCA_045106515.1 Myxococcota bacterium | reverse complement strand
ACCCTGCTGCGCGTGCTGGCCGACCAGGATCCAGATGATGTGCAAGACGTGGCCGGTCTGCTCGGACGCGTCTTGGGGTACGGCGTCGGCGAGGGCGTGCTGAAAAACATCGCCGAATCCGGGGCCTGCCCGACCCTCACCCCTCAGGTCGTCGACGACCTCTACGCCCTGGAGCGACTGGGCGAGCCTCAATCCCGCGGGCTCACGCATACGCTCATCGGCCTGGTGAAGGTGCTCCGAGACGGCGACGAAGACCGGATCCAAGAGCTGGTAAACATCGTCGGGATCCCCCACCAGGGTGGCGCGATCCCCGCTCTCGCAGAAGTGCTGCGCGACATCGGCGAAGGGGAGGTGGGCGCCGACCTGGTGAACTTGGTCGCGGTGATGGATGAGCCCGAGCGGTTCAATATCGACGCGAGGGGGCGCCCAGCCAAGACGCTCGAAGACGCCCTGGAGCTCGCCGTGTGGGCCGTGGAGCCCGACGAGGGCGGCCAGACGGGCTGGCAGAGGCTCAAGCCTTTGGTGACCCCAGCGCTCTCCGAGCCTGGTACCTGGACGATGGTCGACCGCGCCGGTGTGCTCATGGCGGATTCGAGAAGTGCCCTCTCCAACACCCAAGACGTATTGCCGCTCTTGGTCGATGCCGACCCGGAACTTACTGTCTTGATCGGCCTCGCCCCTGCACTTCGGGCGCGCGGGATCGTGGACCCAGCCTTGCAACTAGCCCAGACCGAGCCCCTCATATCGGAGTTGCTCGCCACAGAACCGGCTGGCAGCCAAGAACAAGTGCCGCTGGCTTTCGCAGCCGAGCTGGTCACCACCGGTGCCCTCGACGATCTACTCCGCCTCGTGCGTACCGTGTTGAGAGAGCTGGACGATGTCTGAGACCGCCTACGATCGACCCGCCCTCGGAGGCGCCCGCCTGGACCATCGATACGGCCCAAACGTTCACATTCTATCGGATCCATGGGCCCTATCCCTCATGGCGCGAATCTCGCACCCCGACGCCGACACCCGGACCGTGCATCCGCTGCTCGCCGCAGGATTTCGCCACCTGATGGCCGCGGCAGCCCAAGAGCTGCCCCTGGTGCACGCAGACCTGCCGACGCGGATGACCAGTGGTGAGCCCAGAGCTCGAAATACCGCTACAATCCTGGATTCGAACGCCAAAGCCGTGATCGTGGATGTGGCACGAGGCGGGATGGTCCCGTCCCACATTCTGCAGCTCGGACTCATGGAAGTGCTCGAACCGAGCGGCGTGCGCGTCGACCACATCTACCTTCAGCGGGTGTCTGCCCCAGGGGGCGGAGCGGTCACCGGGGTGGCGCACGCGGGCAGCAAGATCGGCGGCCCCGTCGCAGGAGCCACGGTCTTCGTCCCGGACCCCATGGCCGCCACAGGCAGCTCCATGGCCTACGTGCTGGACGTGTATCGGCACCAGCCAGGCGGGGCTCCACGCAAGCTCGTGGCCCTGCACCTCATCGTGACCCCCGAATACCTTGCGCGGGTCGCCCGGGACCAACCCGACGTGGTGGTCTACGCCCTGCGAGTCGACCGGGGCCTGTCTTCCCAAGACGTGCTCGATGACGTGCCTGGAGCCCGGTGGGACGACGAGCGAGGCCTGGACGCACACAGCTACATTGTTCCGGGCGCAGGCGGCGTTGGCGAAGTGATCAACAACGCCTTTGTCTAGCTAGCCCACATCCGCCATGACCGGTCCGCACGAACCGCAGGCAGGTCGGAGCGAGCCGGGGTCTCGACGAGCGAGGGCCTGCCGGCGTGTCGAGACACGTCAAAGGCCCGAGCGAAGGAGAGGGACCGGCGCAGCCCGAGATCCCAAGGTGCAGTGGAGTGCGTCGTGAGGGATGGGGGCTACGAGCCCCACGCCCCGGCGGCGCGCTCCAACACAGCGCTCAGGGTTGAAGCCGCCCGACCGGCCACCGCAGTGACCGAGGCGTGGTCGACCGAGCCTTCGCCGACGCCAGCGCCGTAGTTACTGACTACGGCGAAGGCCGCCGACGGAAGATCCAGCGCTTTTGCGGCTAACAATTCGGGCACCGTAGACATGCCGACCAGGTTGGCGCCCATGATTCTGAGCATGTTGCACTCAGCCTCAGACTCATAGGCCGGGCCGGACAGCGCTGCGTAAATCCCGCGAGGCAGAGCCACGTCCGCGGTCTTGGCCGCTCGGAGCAGATCCGCACAGATCAGCGGATCGTGCGCCTGAGCGCTATCGGGGAAGGTCGCTTCGCTCTCGAAGAGCGGGCCGCCGATCAGCGGGTTGTCGCCCATCAGGTTGAGGTGGTCCGAGAGCAGCGTGACCGTGCCTGGGTCGAGCTCCGGCACGAGACTCCCTGCGGAGCAGGACAGGATCAGCCGCTTGGCGCCCCACTTCCAGGCCGCACGGACGTACCGCACCACCTCGTGCATGGAGTAGCCCTCGTAGCGATGCACCCGTCCGGACAAAAAGAGGACCCGGGTCCCGCTCAATTCGGCGAGCACCGCCTGGCCCGCGTGCCCCACCACCGTGGAGGCGGGCAAGCCCAACTCGGTCGTCGGCACGCGCTTGAGCACGGTGGCTCGGTCGACCACCGGACCCAACCCGGAGCCCAGCGTGATGAAGGCTTCAGGCGCCGAACCAAACGCCGATGCCATCGCCGCGGCGACCGCCTCTACTCGACCCCGTTCATCACCCATAGATCCTCCACCGCCCACAGCACGGGCGCGCCGCCCCCTTTGCCCCGCAAGGGCTGGTTGTCAACCCGGTCCCGGTGGCGCGCCTCCGCGAGACGGGGCATATCGAGCCACACACAGCGAGGAACGATGTTCGGAGACACAGAGCTCTGGTTTGTAGATACCCAGGAAGGGCTCGAACGTGCCGCGCGTGAGCTGTCGAAGGCGAAGGTCATTGGCGTTGACACCGAAGGCGACAGCTTCCACCACTACAAAGAAAAGACCTGCCTAATCCAGTTTTCGGACATCGAGCGCGACTACATGGTCGACCCGCTCGCGGTAGACGACATCTCGATCTTGGGCGACATCATGGTCGATCCAAAGATCGTGAAGATCTTCCATGGGGTCGACTACGACGTCATGTGCATGAATCGTGACTTCGGCTTTGAGTTTCGCAACCTCTTCGACACCATGATCGCCGCCCAGATGGCCGGTCACCAAAAGATCGGCCTCGCAGACCTGATCAACGACTACTTCGGCATCACCATCGACAAGAAGTACCAGCGACACGACTGGGCCAAACGCCCACTGCTGCAAGAGCACATCGAGTATGCCCGCGGAGATACGCACTATATCCTGGCCATCCGCGAGTTCCTCATCCGCGAACTCAAAGAGGTCGGCCGCCTCGGACACCTCACCGAAGAGTGCAAGATCCTCGAAGGTCGCCGGTACGTACCCAAGATCGCCCAAGAACACGCGTGGCTAGGCACCAAACGGGCGAACCACCTGGACCCTCAAGAGCTCAACGTGCTCAAGCATGTGTGGCGATACCGGGCCTCTGAAGCCGAGCGAGCGGATCGCCCAACGTTCAAGGTCTTCGCCGATCCGATCTTGGTGAAGATCGCCGAAAATCAGCCGGAAACACTCGATGACCTCGACCGCCTGTTCAGCGGTATGCACGGGATGAAGCGCCGATACGGCAAGGGAATCGTCTCGGCCGTCCGAGCTGGCCAAGACGACGAATCGCCGATCCCCAAGCCTCAAAAGCCAAAGAAGCCCCGGGGACCCAAGCCGCGGCTCACAGGCCGCACCGCAGAACGGGCCCACGAAGCCCTCAAGGCGTGGCGAAACAAGCTCACCAAGGCCCACAACGACTTGTCTCCGGTCACGGTGGCGTCCAATACGGTGCTCAAGCGCATCGCATCGGCCCGCCCCACCACCATCGACGAGCTGCGCGATGTGCAGGACGTTCGAAACTGGCAGGTCAACGACTTCGGCGAAGAGATCCTAGCCGTCCTGGACAAGGTCGCCCCCATGGGTGGCGAGGACAACGGCGATGACGGCGATGACGCGCCCAAGGCGAGCCGACCGCGCAAGCGCCGTCGCAAGCCCAAGGCATCCGAGGACTAGAACTGAGCCTCGGGTAGCTCAGACCGAAGGATCTCTGCCACCTCTGGGTGGACCTGGTACAGCGTCAGCACCTGCCCAAAGGCGTTCTTCCACTGTCGAACGCGCTCCCGACTGACCTGGAATTCATCGGCGATCGTCTGGCCGGACTGACCGTCCGCTAGCGCCTGCAACAGCATGGCGAAGCGCTCAGCGCCGTACCGACGCACAAAATTTCGTGCCACCCTCGAGCGGCTTTTCTGCGTGCTCATGCGTCTCCTCGACAAGGACGCCGTGCCCTCCGCGACAGCGAGTGCATGGTGCATCCGCGCAGCTATTGACGTGTCAAAGGCGCGCCAATCCTATGAAGGCGCTGTCCACGCCAACTCGCGACGGGCTCCGAGCCAGCGCACCACGGGATCATGCACTTGCTCAGCGGCATCGGTGGCGGTCAGCGGATCCAGGTGCGACCAGCCAGCAGGGAGCCGCAGGCTCTCGGTACGCCCTCCCCAGAACGCCGCCGCCGCCAGCCCAGCCTGGACGGGGCAGAGGGCATCATCTTCAGCCACGACGACGAGCAGATCGGACCGCGCATCGACCAGCCCTTCGGCGTAGTCCACTCCCCCAGTACGATCCGTCCACGATCCCCGGCGCATCCAAGAGTTCAACTGCTGAAGCAGCCCCACCGGCAGATCGTCTACACCTTGGGAAAGCAAGCCTCGAAGCCTGGGTCCTGCCGTGCGAGAGGCCGCGCCCGCCAGCCGTTCGGACTCCCCATTCATCCACGGTACGCTGGCCCACGCCACCGCCCGAGACGGCAAGTTCCAGTGGGAAGGCAACAGAGCGCTAGCGCGAGCGATCCGCCGAACCTCGGTCCGCATCGACGATGGATCGAACGTGACGGGCGCGCACATCGACACCACTGCCGCCAGATCTTCTCGACCGCTTCGAGAGGCCCAGGCCAGGCCCAGCTGACCGCCAAGGCCGTGTCCCACCCACAGGACCCGCTGGGCTCCGCTGTGCTCCCGCACTCGCGCCACTGCAGCAGGTACGTCCAAGTTCAGCACATCATCAAAGTCGAACCCAACCCCTGGTCGAGGCGGCACCGCATCCGCATCGCCGCGGTGCCCCAGCAAGTAGACCGTGAACCCCGCGCGCCGAAGCGCGCCTGCGAGGGTCACGTCGGCACCGAAACGGAACGTGTCGGGGTGCGCGCCCAGGGCGTGGGCCAAAATGACCGGTTCCCCGGACCCGCCCGGTGCGGCTGGGAGCATGAACAGCGGAGCCCGCCAGCCATCTCGCGCTTCGTAGTACAGCCGACTGAGAGGCCGGAGAGTGGTCCGCTCTATGCAAGACTCTCGCACCGACGGATTAAGCACGTGAAACGCCACCTTACGGGCAAAAACACCCAGTCGCCGTGCGACGGGCTCGATGAGCTCCGACGCTGGCGACGGGGGGGACTGCAGGGCGTGGCGGGGCGTGGAAGGCATGGGGCGGGGGGCAGAAAGCCAGCTGGAGGGCACCCAGCATAACCTACTGCATCACGCATCGTCCAGGGTTCATGCGGATCCAGCGCGACTCTCTCGTGTAAAGTCGGGCTTGAACCTTGACGCGTCAATACTTCAGGTTCTGCTCCATGTCTCCGAACCCTGCCCCGAGCCCGCCAGCGAGTGCGGTCGCCTGCGCGAACGACGCCGGATACACCCTCGCCACGAACCTGGAGACGAGATGAGCGACGACGTCCTGTTCACGATCACTGCGGCCCACCTAGACAAGGGACTACGCGGGTTCCCGGTTGGAACCACCCGTACTTCGCGCGTCGATCCCAACGACGGCGTCTCGTACGTCGGCTACCCCATCGCAGACCTCGCCGATCTTGAACCCGAAGACGTCATCTACCTGATGTTCAACCGCGAGCTTCCCACCGCGGCGCAACGCCAAGAGCTCGTCGCAGACCTCCAGAGCCGCCGCGGCATCCCCGCCCACGTGCTCAAGACCCTCGGCGAGCTCCCCAAGGACGGCCACCCCATGGCATGGCTGGGTGTGGGCTTACAGCTCCTCGGGCTCGCGACGCGGACCGGCGATTGGCTCGAAGACGCGCGCAACCTCATCGCGCGCACTCCCGAGCTCATCGCCGCGATCTACCGGCTGCGCTCGGGCGCAGGGCCCGCCATCGCCCCGACCCGCGACAAGGACCTCATCGCCGACTTCGTGCACATGCTGGGCATGCCCAACGTCGACGCCGGCCGGCTCACCACTCTGCTCAAAGTCTTCTATGTGCTGCACATGGACCACGGAGGCGGCAACCTGTCCACCTTCACCGGTAAGGCCGTAGCGTCCGGCCATGCGGACATCTACACCTCCATGTCTGCCGCAATGGGTGCGCTCTCGGGCCCGCTGCACGGGGGAGCCAACCAAGCTTGCTTGGAGCAGATCCGCGAAGTGGGAACCACCGATCCCGAGCAAGTCGAAGCCTACGTGCGCAACAAGCTCGCGAGCGGCGGCAAGGTCTTCGGTTTCGGACACGGTGTGCTGCGCGCCGAAGATCCGCGCGCCACCATCCAGTACGCCCTGGGCGAAAAGCTCTGCCCCAACGACCCGCTCTTCCGCACCGCGGCAGTGATGCGCGTGCAGGCAGTCAAAGTTCTCTCCGAGAACCCCAAGATCTCCAACCCGCACCCCAACGTCGACGCCGTCTCCGGCTCCCTGCTCCAAGCGGGCGGCATGATGGACGCGGACTACTACACCACCCTCTTCGGCCTGGCCCGAATCACCGGTATCTGCGCGCAGATCGTCGATGAGCGCGTCAATGCACGCGGAGGCAAGGGTGTGCCGATCTACCGGCCCAAGTTCATCGCCAAAGATCAAGAGCCCCGTCGCCGCTAGTTCGCTGTGACCATGCTCACCCACGCCACTCGGCCCGACCCCGACCTGCTGCGTCATGCATGCACAGGTTGCGGCGGGTGTTGCCAGGGCGTGCGGGTCCCCGTCTACAATGACAGCGAGGCGGAAAAAGTCCGCGTCGCTGGCCGAGCTTTGGGTATCGAAGATCCAGTGGATGGCGGCGGCCTGCGCATGGTGGATGGCCACTGCGCATTCTTGGCCGACGACAATGGCTGCCGGATCCACGCCACCCTCGGCCCCGATGCGAAGCCCATTCCATGCCGCCAGTTCCCCCTGATCGCCGTGAGCGATGGGGCCGACGTTCGCGTGGGCATCGACCCCGCGAGCTACGGAGCCTGGCGTTCGTACGTCGACGGTGATGCGGCGCCAGACGGCCCCGTGGTCGCCGCCAAGCTTCCCGCCCCCGACGGTCAAGAAGGCCTAGAGCGCGCACTGGTGACCCTGTGCGAGGCCCCCAACACCACGTCCGCCTCTCTGCTGTCCACCCTCACCCGAGATGTGTCCGTGGGGGGGCTGGTGCCGGCGGGATTTGCCGAGCGCTGGGCCGAGCACCTAGGTCAACTCGATGTGGACGCGTTTCTTAGCCGCCGCGGGCCAGGCCGCCGGCTGATCGCGGCGCTAAAGCCGCTGGCCCACTCGAGTCAACGTTGGCAAGAGTCCCCTCCTCCGGCGTCCCCGATCCCCGACGACTTGGACCGGTGGGTCGTCGAGGCGACCCGGCGCGTCCTCTGGCTCCGCCTACTGCCCGAGATCCCGAACGTCTCGGTCGCAGCCATGTTGTGCTTGGGGGGCGGCTTGGCGGCCTCATGGACCCACGACTCCACCGAAGACGCCCATGACCTCTTCACCGCGTGGCTGCGCGCCCTCCGGTTCGAGGTGTTCTGGAAGACCCTCGCCCGCGACCAGAGCACCGTGCTGTGGTTGGCCACTGGACAGCGCTCCCTGCCATGACCGACCTCTTGGTGTTGATCCTCGGAGCGCTGACACTCGTAGGGTTGGCCGTACTAATCGTCGGCGTCACATTCCGCTACGCCCGGGCCATCCGAACCATGCGGCCTCGCACGTCCGAAGAGTGGGTAGTGGACATTTTGGGGCCAAATCACACACGCCGGGACTTGGGGGGCGGCACGACCGAGGCAGAGGGAGTGAACGGAACGCTCCGGCTTCGGATCACGTGGTCCAACGACTGGACACAAATCGAAGGTGTCTATGAGGGACGGTCTTCCCAAAAGGAGCACGAAGGACCCCCAGATCGGCGCACACGCGCCGCTGCGAGCCTTGTGCGACGGAGCTTGGCCCCAACCGAGTAGACTATTGAGTACCGGGTTTGCCTATAATAAACGGCCCTCGTAAACAGGTGATTCACCGAAGTTACCGGATAGAACCCTTGTTGTTGAACCCTGTGTCACGTTGGTGTACGACGCTGCATCCCCCCGCCTTGGTGCGCGCATGACTACAGATCCATCCCTTGGTTCTGCTACGCCGATGATCTTGATTGTAGACGATGTCTCGATCGTGGCGGAGGCGGTGGCGCGCATGCTTAGGCAAGGTCGATTCGCCGTCCGTACAGTGTCCTCTGCAGCTGCCGCTCTGGACGCCCTCGAGGAAGACGGTGCCCACTACGACCTGCTGCTGTCTGACGTTCAGCTGGGCGGCATGAACGGCTTCGACTTGGCTCGTCAGGTGCGCACGCTCTACCCCGATCTTCCGATCGTCTTCATGAGCGCCTACGTCGATGACACCGATGACGCGCCACCATTCGGCGCACCACTGGTGGCAAAGCCCTTTACGCGCAATGAGATCATACTCACTGTCAGCCGGGCCATCGAAACGTCATAGGCCGCGACCACGCCCCTCGCCAAGCAGCGACGAGGGACGCGAAGCGCCGGCTTAGCTCAAGTTCTGGTTCGCGAAGTCCCAGTTGACCAAGTTCCACCACGCGCCAACGTAGCCACCGCGGTTGTTGCGGTAGTCCACATAGTAGGCGTGCTCCCACACATCGCAGGTGAGCAGCGGGGTGTCGGCGCCCGTGGCAGGCGTGGCTGCGTTGGAGGTCGTGACGATCTTGAGGCCGCCGTCTGCACCCTGCACCAACCAAGCCCATCCGCTGCCGAACTGGCCGCCTGCAGCCTTGCCAAACGCGTCCTTAAACGCATCGAACGAGCCGAATGCTTCGTCGATCTTGGCTGCGATGGCACCCGTGGGTGCGCCGCCGCCCGACGGGGACATGCTGTTCCAGTAAAACGTATGGTTCCAGACTTGGGCCGCGTTGTTGAAGACGCCTCCGCTGGTGGAGGTCACAAGGGCTTCGAGGGACTTGCCTTGCAGCGAAGCATCGGCCTCGATCGCCGCGTTCAGCTTCTTGACGTAGCCCGCGTGATGCTTGCCGTAGTGGAAGCTGAGGGTCTCGGCCGAGATGTGGGGTTCGAGGGCATTTTGAGGGTAAGGCAAGTTGGGAAGTTCGATCGCCATGAGTACAACTCCAGGTTGGCTGTGGTGCGTAGCCGAGGGCCATGCGTAGATCCAGTGCGTGGCGTCTCTACCCTAGCGGAAGCCACGCTGTTGCGGTGCAACCTACACCTCCCACCGCCGACGACAGCTCAATGCCTCCGCCGAGCGCCTGAAGCCGCAAATCAAGATGGCCCAGGCCGAAACCGCGGGCCGTCGCATCGCCCGAAATCCCACAGCCTTCGTCCCGTACCCGGAGCGTGATGTACTCCCCCTCGTGGCGAACCGAGAGCAAGGCCTTGTTCACGCCTGAGTGCTTGACCACGTTAAACAGCAGCTCTTGGGCAGCCCGGAACAAGGTGACGCCGTGCTGCGAAGGAAGATCGCCGTCACCCATGGTGTTGTCGAGCACGACGTCCAGCTCGTGCATGACTCGGAATCGGTGCTGGAGCCAGATGAGGGACTCGCCGAGTTCCGCGTCGGGGTTGACGGGAGGATCAAGCTCTGCCGCCAGGTTTCGTGAATCGCCGATCGCCACAGCCAGAAGGTCGTCGAGCTCTTTGCGGATCCCCTTTTCGTCGGACAACAGGGCGAGCCTCATTCGAGCGGCCGCGAGTGTTTGTTGGAGCCCATCGTGAAGTTGGCGCGCCAGACGGGCCCGAGCCACGCCCTCAACCCGACCGAGCTCCGCCGAGAGCTGGCGGGCTTGGGCGGCACGGAGCTCCACCTCTGCCGTCCGGCTCGCCATGCGGGCTTCGAGCCATGCCGTGCGCGCCCGTTGCTGCCGACTCTGTTCGACGCGCGCCGTCACGTCCTGCAGCAGCGCCACCAACATCGGCGGCTCGCCTTGAGTGACGCGCCCAGTGACGGAGAGACTGCGGTCCAGGCCGGTCTGCCCGTCGGGCACACGAACCCGCACCGAGACCCGGTTCGGCCCAGCCGGCGAAGCGGCTTTGGCCACAGCCTCGTCGAATACGACGCGGTCAGCCATGCGAACCTGCGACAGGGCCTCGGCCAGCGAACGCTCGCCCACCTCGCGCAGTCCGAGGAGCCGGCGGGTCGCCGTGTTCAACCGTCCCTTGCCAGTCCCGATCGGGATCTCGAGGAGGCCGTGCTCGCTCAGGTCTCGCAACAGCTGGCCTTCGACCGTCGCGACCATCTGCGCTTGCTGAAATGGTCCGCCGCGACTCCAGCCCGACCTGCGTGGAGCGAGCCACCAGATACCGAGCAAGCCGGCAGCGCCCACCAGACCTCCCATGACCATCAACCCCAGCACCGCCCGCTCTGCCTGGACGGACCGCGCGAGGGCTGCGTGTTCGGCATAGGACAAACCAGAGACCTGCGTCGGCGACATCCCACGCCAAATGCCGATGGCCAGCAAGCCGCAGACCAAGAGCAGCAGCGCGCCAACCCCGACCAACACCGCTAGGTCGAACCAACGCGCACCCGACAACGCCGAGCGCTCACCCACTTCGTTCGTCACGGGCCTCAGCGACCCAGGCGACCGCAGCGCGCATCAGCTCGCTGGCGTCTGCGAGGACCAGCTTTGCTCGAATGTTGGCCTTGTGCGTCTCCACGGTCTTGATGGAAATGCCAAGTCCTTCCGCGACTTCGCGGGTGCCATGTCCTCTTCCCGTGAGTTCGAAGACTTCGAGTTCACGGTTGGAAAGGCGCGTTCCAGGACTATCGGGCACGCCAGCGCCATCTTTGCGGGCGTTCAAGCGCTCCGACTGCTCCTGGGACAGCACGCGCTCTCCAAGCAGAACCCTACGAACCGCGTCAACGATCTCATCTGGACTCGAGCTCTTGTCCAAGTAGCCATCGGCGCCAGCCCTGAGGGCGCGCGGAGCAAACATCAGTTCATCCCGCATGGACAGCACGAGTAGCGCACCTTGGTAGCCGCCGGCCCGAATGTCCGCAATTAAGGATAAACCTGATATATCAGGCAGAGACAGATCGCAAATGATCACCTCCAGCTCATACTGGCTC
Organism: Myxococcota bacterium; assembly: GCA_045106515.1. GTDB lineage: Bacteria > Myxococcota_A > UBA796 > UBA796 > REDI01. The sequence goes on along the minus strand of JBGCER010000223.1, from coordinate 238 downwards.
ACCTGCACCTTTGCATCGCGGGCATTGTCCGCCTCGGCCACAACATCCACGATCCCGCTGTCCTGCAACAGCCCCACCAGTCCCCTTCGGAACAGCGGGTGATCGTCTACGACAAGCGCACGGGCGCGCGATGACATCCAAGCCTCCTGCGTGTGCTCTCCCCCGAGACCACGCTCCTCATCATAGTCGGTAGTGCCGTCAACATGCGTCACGGACCCGTACCTCCCATGCTGACGTG
>JBGCER010000222.1:0-6685 GCA_045106515.1 Myxococcota bacterium | reverse complement strand
GGGTCGAGCCCAACATCGACGCGCTGTCCAATGCCCTCGGGGTGCCCTGCGTGGGGATCGTCGCGCGCACAGGTGAGGGGACTGACGCCCTCAAAGCGCAGATCGGGACGGTGTGTGAACAGCCGAGCCTGGGTCTCGCATCACCGCGACACGGGTGGCCCGACGCCCTCGACACAGATGTTGTAGAGCTAGAACAACAGCTATCTGAACAGCTGCACCGCCGCGCAGCGAAAGGCTCAGAGCGGTCGAGAGCCCTCGTTCGCTGGCTCATTCAGTCTCTCGACCAGCAAGCGGACGCGCTCCCCAACGAGCCGGAAACGACTCGAACGGCGGTGGTGGAGCGACTCACGCTGGCCCGCAGCGCGGGCCGCGATCCCCAACAAGAGATCGTCGCCGCCCGCTATCAGTGGATCGACGCTCGCTTGGCGTCCATCGTGGGCGATGGCGTCGACACACGCTCGGATCCGAGCGAACTGATCGACCGGTGGATCCTCAACCCCTTTGTGGGGGTGCCGCTCTTTGTGGTGTTGATGGGCCTGATCTTCACGGCGCTCTTTTCGTGGGCAGATCCGGTCATTGGCGCCATTGAGTTCGTTCAGGGCTGGCTCGGCGATGGGGTGAGCCTCGCCTATGACTCTGCCGCTGCGTCGATGGGTGCGCCGGAGTGGGTGAGCCTGGGCCGTGATCTGGTGGTGGATGGGCTCATTGGTGGCGTGGGCGCCGTCGTGGTGTTCGTCCCGCAAATAGCCCTTTTATCCATGTTTATCGCAATCATGGAAGACTCCGGCTACCTGGCTCGGGCCGCCTACCTCACCGACCGGATCTTAAGGCTCGCGGGTCTGCCGGGACGGGCCTTCGTGCCCCTATTGAGCGGCTTTGCCTGTGCGGTTCCGGCGATTCAAGCCACGCGGACCCTGCCCCGGTTCCGGGACCGGCTCCTGACCATGATGGTGCTGCCGCTCACCTCGTGTAGCGCGCGTCTGCCGGTGTACACCCTTCTGATCGCGACGCTCTTTCCGGTCACCATTGCAGGCACTTTCATGCCTTTAAGGCCAATTATCCTCTTCGGCATGTACCTGTTCAGCACCGTGGTGACGGTGTTGGCGGCCATCGTGCTCGGCAAGACCCTGCTCCCGGACGAAGCTACGCCAAGCATTATTGAGCTTCCACCCTGGCGGGTACCCAGTCCATCTCAGGTTCTTCGCGTGACCTGGCGCCGCACCAAAGACTTCTTGAAGGAGGCGGGCGGCATCATCTTGGTCGCAACGGTGGTGCTGTGGGCACTATTGAGCTTCCCCCGGTACTCTCCAGAAACCCTGGTCCCGCCAGACGAGGTCGCCACCCTCCAGGCCCAAGGTCTGAACGTCGATGATGTGGTGCAGTCTCGGGCCTTGGAGCGGTCATATGGTGGGCAAGCGGGCAAGCTCCTGGAGCCCGCCATCGCGCCCCTCGGCTACGACTGGCGGATCGGCATCGGCCTTGTGGGGTCGTTCGCGGCCCGCGAGGTCTTCGTGAGCACCATGGGTGTGGTGCACGGAGCGGGGGAGGCTGATGCAGAGTCCGGCGCGCTGCGGGCTCAAATGGAGAGCGCGACCCTGCCCGGCGGGCGGCGCCTCTACACCCCATTGGTTGGGCTGTCGATCATGGTCTTCTTCGCGCTGGCCATGCAATGTTTGAGTACACTCGCCGTGCTCAAACGGGAGTCTGGAAGCTGGAAGTGGCCCGCCTTCGTCTTTGTGTGGATGACCGCGCTGGCATGGATTGCGGCCTTTTGCGTGTTCCAGGGCGGGCGGCTTCTTGGCTTCAGCTAGGTCGCACTGCTCAGCCGCGCCCTTACCGCGCAGTTTTCACGCCTACCGGGAACCGTAGCGCTCTGCTACAGTCCACATCCGACGGGCACCCCCGTTACCGGAGGATCCTTTATGCGCTCCCTGCTCCTCACCGCGACCATCGCCCTGGCCTTGAGCCTGTCTGCGTGCGGAAAGAAGAAGACGGTCGAAACCGCTGCGGACGGCGCTGGCGGTGGAACAGACTCCGATGCTCCAGTGTTCGTCGACCTGAGCTTGGACGAGGAAGATGACCTTGAAGACGACATGATGGGCAGTGAGCTCGTCAACTTCGACGCCGAGTGTGGAAACCTGCGCAAGCTTGAGCCCAAAGCCATGATGGGCAAGCTGTCCGACGCCGAGATCCGGTGCTTGGATGGGACCCTTCGCGAGGGCGATAAGCAGACCTATCGCGACAAGATCAGCCGCGTGCTCATGGCCGACGCCTTCGCCAAGCAAAACGACGACCGTTGGGAGACCATCGTCCGGCGCCACCTCAACGACATCGATCGGTCCGATCCAGACCTCTGCTACAAGTTTGCCACGTTCATGCTCAAGCGCGTGCCCCGCAAGGGACCCGACGCCGCCGATGAAGTCATGAAATGGTCCGACGTGGCCCTAGAGAATAAGCAGCAATGGACCGGCGATACCTACGTTAAGCGCGTCTCCATGCTCTACCGAGTCAAGGCCACCGCCGCGTTCAAAAAGTGGGAATTCCTAGAGAACAAGTTCAATGAGTCCCCATCGGATGAGCTTTCCAAAGGCAAGGAAGAAGCCCGGAATGAAGCCAAGAACTTGGCTCGCGAGTGGCTCGCGTACTCCAAGGATGCCGGCCTCGACATGAGTAAGGCCGACGCCATGTGCCAGAGCGCTGCTGGCACCTCCGAGTTCTGCGAGATCTAGAGCCGCGCTCTAACTTTCGACGGGCGCGCCCAGGGTCACGTGGCCAAGGAAGCGTCGCTTACCCAGCTTCACGCCACTGTTCCGCAAGATGGCGTAGGCCATCGAGAGATGGAAGTAGAAGTTTGGCATGGCGAACTCCACCAGGTAGTCCGAGCCCTTGGCGGTGGCGCCTCCCATGAAGTTCAGGGTGAGGGTCCGGTCCAGCGCCTCATCGAAGGCGGTGGCCTCAAAGCCGTCGAGGTAGGCCACGACCGAGTCGATGCGCGCGACCAGCTCCTCGAGCGTCGCTTCGGTGTCGGGGTGGCTCGGGGCTTCGGTTCCCGACAGGCGAGCCGCCGTGAACTTTGCGGTGTCGCAGGAAGACTGCACTTGGCGCGTCAGGGTGAACATGTCGGGCGCCAAGCGAGACGCCACAAGGTTGTTGGGGTCGAACTCCCGTCCCTCAGCCGTCTCTTTTGCCTCTTCCAGCCACAGCTTTAGGTTCGTGAGCATCTTGGAGAACTGGGGGAGAAAGATGGCGGCGGCGTGCATGAGCGCTCCAAGGCGAGTGGTGTGTGGTTTGCACGGCTGTACTATGGCGGCCCGGAGGTGCCGTGTCTGGCACAGAGCGTCCCAGAATTGTGTGGTGGACCCGAGTCGTTGTGATGACGATATTGGCTACCTTCATCGTGCTGTCACCATCCGCCCGGCAGGTGTTCGGCTCCAACAGCAGAGCCTTGCGATCATGGACTATGTTCGCCGGCTATGGGAACAAGGCGTGTGATGTGCGGTGGCGGGTGAACGCCCCTGGTGTCCCGAGAGATGTGGACCGATTCGAGGCACTAGGCCGCGATCCTTGGTGGACCCAGAGTCGCGGATCCAGGCGGGTTGAACGAAAAGAGATCGACCGCCATGCGAAAGAACTGTGCCGCGGACTGGGTGCGAACGCCGATCTGCGGGTCTTTTCTCGGTGCGGATCCCGCCGGGGCTGGTCCACGGTCCACACCGGCGAACACAACGTGTGCCAGTCGGGCTCCGCCACCCCCCAGGACGGCTCATGAGCCGGGCAGGGAACTGGTTCAGTGAGCACGTCGTGGATTGGTCGGGGTCGACTCGCGGTCTCGCGCTGATGCGGATCGGCGTGGTGTTGGTCGCCTGGGCTCGCCTCTCGGAACAGCTCCGTCCCTTCGATGACCTCGCACCAGAGAGGCTCGTCCTGGGCGGGTCGTTCTTCGCAGCGAGCAGCCTTCTTCTAATTGGGCGTTGGACGCCTATTGCTGCCGTGTGGCACGCAATCAACATGGTGGTGATTTACCAGGTCTTTGGCCTGGGTTGGTTTGGTGTCGACCGAGTGGAGCCGTGGAGCCACCATCACGTCTATACCCAGGTCGCAACGGCCGTACTCCTGGCGCTGACCCCGTGCGGACGTTCCTTATCGCTCGATCGGTGGCTACAGGTCCGCCGGGCGGAGCGAGCCGAAACGCCGCTCCCGCCTGAAACCGGCGCCCTATGGGCCGTACGACTGATTCAGCTGCAGGTGGTGGCCATGTACCTATGGACGACCTGGGACAAGCTGTTCTGGGCGTTCATCAACGGCGAGCGACACCAGCAATACGCGGCCTGGCTCTACTTTGGTGGCGATCTGCCTGAAGGGATTTGGTTCACGGCCATGACCGCCACCATGGGCTCGGTCACCGTTGTCGTCGAAGGCGCGCTGCCGATCCTCTTGCTGATCCCGCGGACCCGAAGCATCGCCATCGTCTCCGGGATCGTGCTGCACGGACTCATCTTCTTGCTCCTTCCCGTGTCGACCTTCTCGATGTCCATGTGGGTGCTCTACATCGCCTTCGTCGACCCGTCGTATCTCCACCAACTCATCGACCGCCTCTTGGGCCATGGTCGAGCGTCAGCCGTGCAGGGGCCGGGCCATGGATGAACATCGCACCACAACGCCGCGATGGCTCCGCCTACCTGCGCTGATCCTGCTCTTTTCGGTAGCTGTGTACTTTCTGGCCGGGTTCCATTTCGCCATGGAAGACTCTAAACCGCGGTGGGTCTGGATGGGGGTGTGGTCCATGTTCACCGGGCGCGATCGCACGCAGAATGAAGTGCGGGCCGAAGCCCTGATCGAGGGCGAGTGGCATCAGGTGGAGCTGGACGTGCTCTTCCCGTATCGATGGGAGTCGGGCCGACGGTTCGAGCGCCGCAACGTCTACGGCAGCGGCCGTCGGCTCAAAGCGCTCGCCAGCGCCACGTGCACACGCCTGAGTGAGCGCCCCCAGGCCGTGCGATTCCAACGGGCGAGCTGGCGAAAGCGACTCGGCGACTTTGATCAATCTCCGGCAAAGGAATCGGTCAAGAACCTCGGTGAGTTCTCGTGCGGGGTGCGGCCATGAGGTCAACACGCACCTCGGACAGCCTGTTCGAGCCCACCTGGGCGGGCGGCTGGACCGCAACGCGAATCCTGTGGGTGGTCGCTGCGGCCCTCGCTCACGTGCCGCGAATGACGGGCATTGGCGATGTGTATGGGGCGACCGACTTTATCATTACCTCCAGCACCTTCCCCATCAATGACTGGATCTTAGTCACCCCCTCGTTGGCGTGGGCCGGATGGGGCTTGGGCCTGCTGGGACTGGTGTTGGTGGCGTGGGGCGGAAGGGTCACACACTTGGGGCTATTTTGCTGGGCATTTGGTAGCTGGTTCCTAGTTTTTAACGAGGGCGCCAACATCAAGGCCTACGATCGGCTGCTGACATGGATGGCGCTCGCCCTGCTGGTTTCCCCCGCGTGGAAACGGGGATTGGCCCAGCGGTATTGCAGTCCGTATTCCAGGTATCTGCTCCTTACAGTCTTCATCGCCATCTATGGCTCAACGGGGATGTGCAAGCTGCTCCATGAACCATCGTGGCTCGGCAGCGGTTCAGTCTTGGCCTACCACTTGGTGGACACGAGCTTCGGCATGCAGCCACTCGGCGTTGTCTTGAGTGGGGTGCCGTGGATCATGGCCCCATTGGCATGGATGACTGTTGCCTTTGAGGTCACATTCCCCTTCGGTGTTTGGTTCCGCAAGTTCAACCCGTGGCTGCTAGCGGTGGGAGCCAGTTTCCACCTGGGCCTTATGATCACCATGGATGTGGGACCGTTCGGCTGGGTCAGCCTCGCGGCGTACCCGGTCTTGCTGCATCCCGAGGTCGCACGAGAGATTTGGGAAAGAGTGAGCGCTCGGTTACCCACCGCGTTGACCCGCAAATCGGCCTTGTGACCAGCGGTGACATAGCGAGCGGAACGGCCCGCTAGGCAGGCTGTCGAGGCGTGTGGAGGTCCCATGCGCCCACTCGCGTTCGCCCTTGTGCTCTCAGCCCTTTCTGCGTGCGGCTCACCCGCCGAGGAGGGCACGCCGATCCGTGCCACCCTCGATGAGGACCAAATCCTCGTTGGAGAGGTCCACACCGGATTCCTTGTATTGGAAGGGGGGCTCGGCACCCTGGACATCCCATTGGAGGACGTCGGCGAAGTAGAGCCCGTCGAGGGCACCGACTTGGCAGGTAGCGGCGACCATGTGCGTGTCTGGCTGCGGAATGGCAGCGAATTGGTTGGTCGCTGGGCCAAGCCATCGGTCGCTGTAGATATCGAGATCGGGGGCGCTATCGCGCAGGTGGATCTGCCGATGGACGATGTGCAGCGCTTGCAGCTCGAGGGCCAAAGCGAATGGCCCGAAGACGGCATCTTCCGAGTCACGACCTCGTTCGGCGATGATCTCTTCATCAATGCCGCACAGACGCGGCTTCCGCTCCAGACTGACTTGGGCGCGTTCTCGCCCTTCCTCGACGAGGTGGCGAGCGTCGTGCCGCTCGACGGTCCTGCAGGCCGTTGGCGCGTGGAGCTGCAAACGGGAACCGTGCTCGTCGCGACCATCGCATCCGATAGTTTAAACCTCGCTCTACCCGCGGGGCCAGAATTCATCGATGTGCCGCTAG
>JBGCER010000221.1:0-5274 GCA_045106515.1 Myxococcota bacterium | reverse complement strand
CTCGGCGTCCAATCGCTCATATTTGAGCGCTGCGTCGGTGTCCGCCGCAACCCCATAGTGCCGTGCTAACCTTCGATAGTTGGGCTCCAGGTGATCGCGATGGACCGATTCGATCGCTTGGGCAACCCGAAGGTGCAGCTCAGAACGCCGGCTCTGCGAGAGCGCAGCATAGGCCGCATGTTGGAGCTGATCGTGGGCCATCATCAGCTCGCCATCCGACGCCGAGTCCAAGATCTGCAGCCGCTCCAGTGTGGACAGCACCTCGCTCAACGACTCGTCATCGAGCGCCGAAGCCCGCCCCAGAACGGCCTCATCAAGGGAGCGACCAAAGACCGATGCCAAGTCCACTAGCTCGCGGCTGACAGCATCCAACGTATCGAGGCGACGCAAGATGAGCGCTTGCAGAGAATCGGGCAGAGACGTCAGGTCTTCACTCTCTGCGAGCGCACCCACGGCGTGGGCGGCGCGCAGGTACTCCGCCACAAAGAACGGAGAGCCATCGCTCGACCGGATCAGGTGCTCCACCAGCCGAGCCGGCGGGTGATCCGTGCCCAGCATGTCTTCGACGATCTCCACGACGGCATCCGCATCGATGCCTTCCAACGCCAACACCTGAGCCACATCCAGCACGGCGCGCACGGCGCTCGGCGGTGCTTCACTTCGGCAGGTGCACACCACGGCGAGGGAGACGTCAGACAGGTCGATGGACCCCAATCTTTGCAGAACGGCGAGGGTGAGACCGTCTGCCCATTGAAGGTCGTCGATGAGCAGCCAGGTCGGCTGTACCTGGGCCATGGCCACCAAGGTTTCGACGACCGCGGACACCAAGCGCTCTCGGAGCGCCGCGCCTTCGAGCACCGCCGGCTCCGCCCAGCCGTCCCGCTGTGGAAGGGCGGCGATCCGCTCATTGAACGGACCTAAAATCGCCCCAAAACGTTGGAGCAAATCTGTAATCTGCTCCCCGGCTGCCACGTCAGCCACGTGCTCCAACAGGTCGGCGAGAGGGTGGAGGGGGGCTCCCCGGACGGCGCAGCGACCGGGAACCACGATGGAGCCCTGCCCCGCCCGAGCGACAGCTTCGCGGACCAAATAGGTCTTTCCGCTTCCACTTCGCCCCAACACCACCCGCAGGATGCCCGAGCCATCAATGGCCGTAGACAGGTCTTGCTTGAGGGAGGACAGATGGCCCGTCCGACCTACCAATCGAGGCCGGTACAGCGGCGGTCGACCGATGGGCTCGACGTAGCGATCGTCCACGTCACCCTCTTCCAGGGACAGGAACACGGACGCAGCCTCAGCAGCGCTCCCCAGCCTGTGGCGACGGTCCTTGTGCAGCATCAGGGCGAGGGCCTCGTCGAGGGCCGGCGGGACGCCGTCTGCAAGGTCGCTCAGTCGCGGCGCCTCGCGGGTCATGTGCTGACTCAAGATCGCAGTGACCGTCCCCCCGACGAAGGGCGGCCGACCCGCAAAGAGCTCGAAGATCACACAGCCCGCAGCGTAGATATCTGCGCGGGCGTCGATGCCGTAGCCCCGGATCACCTCGGGAGACATGTAGGCGGGCGTCCCGGCTCCCGGATTGATGGCTGCGAACGCCTCGCGGGAGACGCCGGTGGCGCCGCCGTGAGACAGCCCGAAGTCGACGAGCACGGGCTCGTCTTCTCCAACCAAAAAGATGTTTGCTGGCTTGATATCTCGGTGGACTAGGCCGAACGAATGCACGTGAGCTAGCGTCGACATGAGCCGCCTGGCGACCCGCACCGAGTAGGCGAAACGCGGCATGGGACGCAACCCAGAGCCGGCCTCGACGGCATCGGGAAGCCACACCTCATCAACTCGACCATCCGCTCCCAGCCGAGGGGGCAAGGTGGCCGTGCCGGGCCTAGGTTGGGTGGCCCACTCGTCGGAATCCGCGCCGCCCAAGGTCAGCGTTGGGTCGACCACGCCAAAGGCGGACTCGCGCAGATGAATCGTACGGATGTAGCTCTGGAGCGTCTTACCTTCGAGCAGCACCATGGCGTACCAGGGAACGGCATCGATCGACCCCCGATCCACGATCGACACGACCCCAGGGTGCGAGAGCCGGGACAAGCTGTGGACCTCGCGCCGAATGCTGGACTGCTGCAAGGTCGACGCCACCTGAACCGTCTTGATGGCGACGCGCTGTTGAGACTCGGTGTGGGTCCCCCGAAAGACGATGCCCATATTCCCGCGGCCCAGCACGCCATCGACTCGGTAGGGTCCGATCTGCTGGGGATTCGTCGGCATTAGACCTGCACATCTGAACGAGTGGCAGAGAGCACCCCATAGCGCCAGGCCTGGGAGCGCAAGGCCTGCCACTGGCGGCGACTGGCCACCACATTTCCGCGTTGGGTTGGGCTGCGAACTCCGATCTTACTCAACGCCATATCCGGGTACCAGACCAGTAGTGACAAACGATGCAAGCGACGCAGAGAACGGCGCGTGGCTTGGGTCATGTCGCGCACCACCACCGCTTCGAAGCCCGCCCCTAGGGCGTTGGCCGTGTGCTCTTCTGGCGTATCGATATCGTCGATAGCCCAGCCATTAAGCCACTCTTTACAGGTGCGTTCCAGTCGCTCCGACAGGGGGCGCGCCGCGCGCATGTAGTCCGCCACGATCAGCCGGCCGCCGGGCTTGAGCAGGCGCGCAGCCTCGGCGTAAAAGTCAGCTTTTCGCGACGCGTGGCAGAGGGACTCCAGCGCCCAAACCACGTCGAACGACCCATCGGCAAAGCCGGTGTTGCAGTAATCCGCATTCTGGAACTCAACCTTGTTCGACAAGCCCCGCTCGGAAGCGGCTCGCCGGGCGGCTTGAACCTGCCGATCCACAAGGGTGATCCCCACAACTTCAACGTCGTGTTCCTTGGCCAGCCAGCAGGCGCTCCCCCCGTGGGCGCACCCGGCGTCCAAAATCCGCTGGCCGGGCTTCACCCCAGCCAGGCTCGCGAGCACCCGGTTGCTATTGAGCAAGGCATCGGCGTGGGAAGACACTTCGTCGTCCCAATACCCAAAGTGGAAGGCCTGATTCTCGCGATCAAGCCACACGGCTCGATAGTCGAACCACGTCTGCTCGTAGTAGTCGACGATTCGATCAAAGGCGCTGGCTGGGCCTTGTGACTGCACGGTCGGCATGTTTGGCGTCCTCGACAGGAAGGGGTGATATACCACGCCCCCGCCGCGGCTCCGTACCAGCAGCTGCACGGGTCTTTTCCCATGCCGCCGCTCTCGTGCCCCCTAGGTGCAGGTGAAGATCCCTTGACCCAGGGACGTGTTGTAGCCCCAGTTGAAGAAGGTGGAGCTGCTCGCATTGTGGGTCCAACAGGTCTTATCGCTGTCTCGGCACCACATCGCCGCCACACAGCACCCGTTCGCCCGGACGCCGTAGCCAAAGCCCGTGGCGATGTCCTTCATCTTGGTATCACTCCACCCACCGGGCACCGTCACCGTAGAGGCGGTCGCGGTGAGCCCGAGATCGGAACAAATCGTCGCGTGGTCGCTTTGGGGGGCTTGGTAGTCGGGGAGGACCCAGTACAGCCCGCTGTAGAAGAACACCTGCGAGCCCGTTACGGCGATCGAACCGCTCGCGGCCTCGGTACTGTCGTCGGTGCCATCGTTCGCGGTGACGAAGCACTCCCAGCTATCACCAGCGGTCGTCTCGGACGCGGGGATGGTGTCGCCGGTAAAGATGTCGGTGCTCACCGTGCCGGTCCACCCCACACCGTCGAGCTCCCAGGCGATGTCATAGGTGATGTTGTCGCCATCGAGGTCCGTCGACGCCGTATTCACCTCGCAGAGCAGGTCATCATCCTCTTCCGCGGGATCGGGGTCGATGCTCACCACGGGAGCCGTCGGGGCTGTGTTCGCGATGGTGATCAGGTTGCTCACCCGCTCAGCGCTATTGTCGGTCCCATCGGTGACCCGCACATAGGCCAGGATCTGGTCCCCTTTCTTGAACTCAGTAGACGCGAGACTCGCCGTGGTCGCCGATGCGCTCGATCCGTTGATCGTCCATCGGTACGACGGGGTGAGCGAGTCTCCGTCGGCATCGCTGGCCGTGTAGGCAGACGTGATCGTGGAGTCGGTGTAGGCCGTGGTGGGTGAGATGGTGTGGCTCACCATGACCGGGGCGGCGTTTGCGATGAGCAAGCCCGCGCTGACCACCGGGGTGCCGCTCACGCCGTCCGCCACCGGCGTGACGGTGATGGTGACGCTCTGGCCCTTGCTAAAGCCGGTCGAAAGGGTGGAGCCGGTGCCGATGGTGGTGCCGTCCGCCTTCCACTCATAGGTGTAAGAGATGCTGTCACCGTCGGCGTCGGAGGCAGAGCCCAGCGTGATCGCGCAGGAGATGGAGTCGGCCTTGCGGGTCTGGTCGGCCCCGAGGGTCGCCGTAGACACGCCCGCGTCGGTACCATTGATGGTCCACGCATAGTCGTAGACGGCGGCGTCTCCGTCGGGGTCCGAGAAGCCCGCAGGCAAGCACGTCAGGTCCGTTTCGGTGCGGATCGGCGGAGCCGCGTCGATGGTCGCAGAGCCCAAGGAGGGCACCGCGTTCACCACGTCGACGACGGACGAGGTCAGCGGCTCGCTGTCCTCGAAGCCATCATTGGCCACGACCTCGACGAAGACGGTGTCGCCCTTGGCGAAGTTGTCGCCGGAGAGGGTGTTCGAAGCACCGGACTGCACCTCAGCGCCCGCGGCGTACCAGGTGTAGGTGAGCGTCAAGGCGTCGCCATCGAAGTCCGACGCCGTAGCGGTGGCCGTCAGAACCTGTGTCACGTTCACGGGGTTGGGGTCGATGGCCACCGAATCGACGACCGGCTGCACATTGTCCACCACCACCGAGGCGGTGACAGCCTCGCCGTCGTCATCGCCAGCGTTCGGCGTGACGGTCACTTCCCAGGTCTCGCCGCGAGTCGTGGCGGCAGCCGGAACCGTATCGCCGGACTCGCCCGGGGCCGCCGCGCCATTGACGGTCCAGCTGTAGGAGAACGAGACCGTGTCGCCATCGTCATCGGCCCAGGTGGTGGCGACGACCAGGTCATCGCTGGATTCGGGGGTCGTTGGGCTCAACGTGGCCGTGGCCGTGGCCGTGGGCGGCGTATTGAGAATCGTGGCCTCGGCAACCAGCGCCACACCAGCGAGCTTTCCATCGAAGGGGATGACCTCGACCTCCCAGACCTGGCCCTTGGCCGTTTGGTCCGCTGGGATGGTCTCGCCGGTCAAGTCGGAACGAACCGTGCCATCAACCGTCCAGGCG
>JBGCER010000220.1:0-10327 GCA_045106515.1 Myxococcota bacterium | reverse complement strand
TGCGACTTCAACCAGATGCTAGAGCTCACGCCCAATGTGGAGCGGCCGAACGTGCGCGAGTTCGACCGGGCGACCTGGGTGACCCGCCGTGTGGTCACCGAGCGACATTGCTTTGGGTGCACCGCAGGCGCGGGCAGCTCGTGTGGCGGCGCGACGTCGTAGGCCAGAGCCTGCAATGCGGGGCGGCTCACGTGCACTTTTTGAGGATCCCCTCCAGCGTGCCCATGGTCCGCATGGTGCCCAAACCCAGCAGCTTATCGAGCGCTTTGAGGTCTAAGGCGGAATCCAGCATGCCCCCTCGCGGAAGCCAGAACAGCTCTGCCGCACCAAAGGCCAGACCATCATCGGCAGAGGCGTGGGCAAGCACCTGCTGGCGCACCGCATCGGAAGGCGGGTCTCGCAGCAGGGTGACCTGGAGTTTCCCCCCATCCACGCCTCGGCGCTCTAGCCCTTCAAACGCCACGATTCGCCGTAGCTCATCCACGCTGCGCAGAAGCGTTGGGACGGCGTAGCCCAGCTGCTTCTCCAGCCCCGCCTCGATCCGCTCCACCAAGTCAGGCGCGTCTTCCGTGGTCAGAATCACGTTACCGCTGGCCCGGTAGGTACCGACGCCGTGGAAACCGAAATCCGCAAAAGCTGCCTTTAAAACAAGATTACTTAAGCGCCGACCGCCTAGGTTCATGCCGCGCAAAAAGGCGATGTGCTCCGTCATCAGGCTCCCCCCGTCCCAGAGTACCTGCATGGGGTGGTCAGGGCTGGTTGAAGTCGAGAAAGAGAAGGTCAGAAGTACACGGATGCGGTGTAAGCAGTGAACGCACGGTACGTTGGCCAGCGCGGAGAATCCATGCTGACTCGCGCCGTCGCCATCGCTGCTCTGATCCTGGTGAGCGCCCCAGCGCTCGCCGGAGACGCCTGCGCGCCCGACGACGACGGGCCGTTCTTGCAGTCTACGGTCGGCCTGCTGGTCCCCAACGACCCGCTAGCCGGCGCCGAGTTCGAGCTCTGGGGGTCCGGCTACTGGCGGGGTCGTCAGGGCCTACACGGGTGCGCCAAGCCCACTGAAATGCAGGCGCTGCAGGAGCTGCTCGACGCCGTGCAGGAACCCCTGACGGTGCCCAACCCCGCCGTATGCAGAGCCAAGCCGCAGTTTCCGGTCGTGGTGAGCGGGCCCGGCTGGAAGGCGACATGGACCGTACCTTGCCCTGCGGTGATCCCATCCGATGAGCTGGCAGCGGTTGTGGACTGGATGAGCGCACGGCGACTCACCGCGGAGTTCGAGCGCGCCCGCGCCCGCCCCATCGACGAAGGCCCCTGCGAAGGCGGACAGGTCGGGGGCCCGCCAAGCCAGCGGGTGGTGTACCTCCACCCACACGCGCGGCCCCCTGTACCGCCGGCGGTCCAGGCCAGAGACCGCCCGGCCGCTGTGTGGAGCTGGATGCAGGCGCATCGCGGATTCGCGGTGCTCGCCATCCCAGGACCGAACCCCCTGGCAAAGGTCGACGTCACGCTGGAGTTGGCGAGCGGAGAGCGCATCACCCAATCCACCCACAACGTGGTCAGGCAAGGCGGTCCAGGCCCGTCGGTCACCCCACCGCTCAAGCTGACCCTCACCGGCGTAACCGTGAGGAAAATCGCAGATAGTCGAGTGGTGGCGATCCATCAGCTCACCGGCCCGGCCGGGACCGCGCCAACGACCTTCGTCCTCACAAGGCCCGAGCGCACGCACCTGGACTCGGCGATGGCCTGTGCCGTATCGCGGCTGCCGTAAGTCTCGGACGCTGGGCGCTACCGCCCGTACCGTCCGCCCTGGAACCAAAGGGCGATGACCTTGCCATCGCTGCCAAGCTCGACGGGCACTTCTTGCACGCCGTACGGGCAATCGGAGCCGCTAAAGAGAGACCCGTTCACCACCGACATGGACCACTGCACCCCGGCGGCGTTGGACCAGGTGGCTGTGTCGCCGGCTACGGTCACGCTCACCCGATGCCAGTCGTTCTGAACCGGGTTGACCTCGTAGTCGCCAGCGATGTCCGCCAGTGGGGTGGTGCTCATGTCTGCGATCTCAGGCGCCGTCAGGCCGTCGGCCAAAGAGGGCGTCGCTGTGGACAAGCGCTTGTTGATGGCTTCGGAGTAATAGTCTGCTTCGTAGCGGCCTTCGAAGTCATCGGGCCAGGTGTCCAGGTTGAACCATTGATGCCCTTCGTCTTCCAGCCCAAACTCCGGCCATGTACGGAAGAGGTGGTGCATGAACTCGTGCTGGAACCACTGCGGCTGGTACGCCCGACGCTCGATCTCCGAGTAGCGTCCGGATCCCAGGTGCTCGGGCTTGCGCACAAACCACCCATCATCCGACAAAAACAGCGGCTGACCCGAACCGTAGCCGCCCATGCCACCGGTGATGAAGTGCCGGTCGTAGCCGCTGCCATCGCCAGGCACGCCCGAGGGCGCGACCACCCACCAGAAGTCGGTGCGGCCCGCGATGGAGTCCGGCACCGACTCGATCATCTGCGTGGCGTCGGGGTAGCTGACGATCACGCTGCCATCATCGGTGTAGTCGACAGTGGCGCACCCGGTCATCTCGTGCACCACCAGCTCCACAGCTTGGCCCCCGGTGACCGCCTTCACCCAGCGACGGAACAGGTTCGTAGACACCCGGAGCACCTTGGCATCATCGGCCAAGATCTCGGGATCGAGGGTGAGGTCGACGGTCTCTCGCTCCAAGTTTGGCAGCGTGGGACGGGTCACCGACGCGCAGGTGGCCACCACCACCGTCATCTGAAACGTACCCGTCTGCGGCAGGTCGCCGGCGGCGATGATGGGCTCCAGCATGCGCAAGCCGTAGTACGCGACGGGGTCTCCCACGTTGAGCCCGCCATATCCGGCGTTCTCCCGCCAGATCGGCGTGCCATAGCCGCGAGCCGCAAAGATGGCGTCGACCCTGGATTTTGCGGCGGCGTAGTCCCCGACAGCCACCTCGTCTTGGGCCAACAGCAGCGTCTCCAGCGCGTCCACCGTGGTGGGCGGGAAGGCGTCTTTGCCCCCATTGTCTGCGTAGAAGGCTTCGAGCTGCGCCATCGTTTCGATCTTGGGATCGGGGTCCGGCTCGGGATCCGGCACCACGTCGTCCACGCACACGCCGTCGACTTCGGAGGTGCCCGGCTCGCACACGACGCCCCCAGTACAGGCGATCAGGGTTGAGCCCAATAGGGCTGCGACGAGGGGGAGAGGTCGGCGTTGCATAGGGGCTCCAAGCGGACAACCTAGCACCGAAACCAAGAGATAGCCCCCCTGTTGTCCGCCCTTTACCCTACCGAAACGGCCGATCCCCATGAACCCACGCGACCAGGGCAAAACGCTCGCCCGAGGTCACGGTCGTCACCCGGTGCGGCATAAAGGAGGGAAACACCACCACAGTCCCAATCTCCCTTGAGCACGGTCCTAAATCTGGCATCCACTCCAGGTCTCCGCCCTCGTAGGCGTCGGCCTCGGACAGCAGCACAATCACCGATAGCTTTCGGCTCGCGAGATCGTCGCGACCCATGTCCACATGCCAGGCATAGTGCTGGTCCTCTCTGTATCGAAGCACCGCCGGCGCGGCCCAGCCCGTGAGATCGAAGTTGAGAGTCCGGTTCAGGGCCATGATGTGCGGATGCATCCGGTCCACGAGCCAATCCGAGGAGGCGCCATGAGCGAGCTGCACCCCGGTCGAGGTGCGGTCCCCGACGCGCGGATCTCCAGCATCCAGCTGCACCTTGGCCTGGACAAACTCGCCCGAGGTCGCTCGAAGCGACGCGCACTCTTCGCGGGTGAACACCGCGGGGATGCTGTGGCGGCGGTAGGAGGCGGTGTGGGAGTGCATCAGAGTCGGAGCTTGACCGATCTGCGCGACGAACACCAGCGAGCCGCTAAAGGAGCGCATGAGTGATGCCACATGGTTCCGAGTTCAAGGCTTCGTCGTCTGCCGCCAGGCCTTCACCCCAGGTCCGTGGCACGACGCCCTGATCGCCAATCGCCACTTGGCCCAGCACGACGCCCAGTGCCCCGAGAGTGAGGCCTTTCAGAACCTGCCCGCCTTGGCCGAACTCTACGCCCAGCTCGGCCAGCTCGCCGCCTCCATCTCGGGCATGGCCCTCATCCCCACCTACCACTACGCACGGATCTACCGACCCGGTGCCACCCTCAACCCCCACACCGACCGGTCCGAGTGCGAGATCAGCGTGAGCGTCAACCTGGGCGGTGACCCCTGGCCGCTGGGGATCTTCGACCGTGACCACTACCCGCACACCCACACTTTACAGGCGGGCGACGCCCTCTTTTACCGAGGCGTAGAGCACGTTCACTGGCGCCCCGGGCGCTTCTCCGGACAGGCTCGATTGCAGATGTTTGGGCACTGGGTGGATCGGGACGGTCCGTTCGCACCGTAGGGTTCGGGCCCCAACGGCCCCGGCCTGTAGCCCGCCTTAAACACTCAGTATCGGCCACCAGCCCCACTTGCCGATCCCGTATGGCACCCTTGCATACCAACCAAGGGACGTGACCATGCTCCTGTTCATCACTCTTGCTGCGTTCGCCGGGGATCTTCGCCCCAAGGCTGCCAAGCATCGCCCCGCCGATCACCCTGCGGACATGGCTTGGGTGCAGCTGTGGCAGGACAGCCACCCCGGCAATACCGCGACGGTCCGGGAGGTCACTCTCGATCCGAGCAAAGAAAACGAAGTCTGCAATGGGCTCGACGACGATTCCAACGGGAAAATTGACGAGAATTGTGGGCTGCAAACCGGCGGTTTCCAGGCCGTCGTCAGTTGGGACCACCACGCAGACATCGACATTGAAGTGCTGTACTCCCCCTGGGAAAACACCTCGCACAAGTGGGGCTCCGGCAAGGTCCAAGTGACCCACGGCTATGGAAACGAGCCCATCCCCGAGAAGCGGATCGGCGAAGGCCGAGATGGGGCGGTTCTCAAGATCCAAGAAAACCGGCATGGCAGCTGTTCTTGTGGAAGCGAGTGCACAGAGATCGCCGGCGAGACCTGGGCCGCTCCCGAACACTACGTCGAAAACCTATTCGTCGCTGGCGACAAGGCTCCGTCTGGCATCTACACCTTGAAGTTCTACAATCACAAGGCGTGTGGCGCCTCGTCGGGGGATCAAGTCTCGGTGAACGTCGCCGTGGGTGTGAACGGCAAGCTCATTGGCCACTACAAGTCCGGCGACATCGGCTCCCAGAGCTTCAGCTACCCCATCATGCACGTCTACGTGCCGTAGGCCCCTGCCGACGCCGGGGGCCTCATCGTCCCGGTGGCGCCGCACACAACAGCTCTCGGCCCTCGGGCAGCCCGTCGACGAACCGACGCTGACTAAAGGGGATGCACGGGGGGTAGCCAAGCTCATCGGTAACCGGAAAGAGCACGGCTCCCCTGGCAAAAACGACCTCATCGTCCGCTTGGGTGTCGAAAGCACCCCACCCGTCCGTCCAGGCATAGGTGGCCCCGTTGGCCATCAGCCGATCCGACGATCCATCGAGCACCACCAGATCCGAGGTGACCCGATCGTATCGAATCGTCTGCGTTGATGACTCGAAGACGAAGTATCGAAAGCCCACCGCGGTGATGATTTTGGGCTCCCCATCATCCCAGCCGACCAGCTCGGTCATGGGCCAGGTATCGGCGCGCCAGACCTGACACCGAGAGCCCCGACACGTGGCGATCTGATCCAGCATGCCGGCGGCCGATGTGGGCACGCCCAGCGCGGAATCGGTCTGCACCAGGCCATCGACACCTCGATGAACCCCCGACGCGTCCACCCACACCGCCGCCTCCTCACCCTTGGCAAAGGCCACCGCGCTCGTCGTCAACGCCGTGCGATTGCCCGCGTAAAGGTATGTGAGCGTGCAGCCACCGGTGTGCTGGAAGCAATCGCCATCGTCGGTCATGGCCACGGTGGGCTGCACCAGGGTCACGGGGCTGGGATTGACCGAGTTGAACCGGGTCATGGTCATGACCCGCGATCCATTCTTGAACCATCCGGCCGGCAAGATCGCCTCGGTCTTTGCAGGCTTGTTTTGGTGCCAGTTGACCGAGCCATCATCCAAGATCCGGATCAGGTATTCCCCCTCCGGACTCGGATCGTGGTGGATCGCCGGTCCGGCACCCGTCCACGACCACACATACCGGGTAAACCCTCGATCGTGAACCAACGTGCCGCGACCCGGATCAAAGGAGAGCCACCACACCCCCGGAGACATGCTGACCGTGTCGAAGTCCACCGGGTAGTTCGCGACCTTGGAAAAGGTCTTCCCATCGAGATACCAGGTCTCATCGTCAATATTTCGCAGGAGCGTGTGCGGACCTAGGGTGCGCATCTCAAGCGGCAGCGCCGGCTCCACGTTCACGACGGCCCGCCACTCAGCCAGGGTGGCGGAGTAGGACCAGGTCTGGTTCTCCGAGGCCACAAAGAGCAGTTCCGGGGTGGAATAGGCGTAGAAGACCTCATCGATGGGGCCCACCACCTCACCGCGGTTGAGGATCACCTCGCCCCCATCCAGCCAGTCCGGATCCGACAGAACAGAGACGCCCGCGTAGCCGGGGGCACTCAGCCGCAGCTCTGTGAACCCATGCACTTCGGCCTCGTAGTCAGCCGGCGGCTGAACCGTGGAGACAGCGCCACAGACTCGCGGATCGACCACCACCTCTTCATCGTCCAAGTCCGCGGGTTCGAAGGTCACGGCCAGCGGCGTCTCGGTGAACGGCAACCCGTTGAAATACCGCTCGCCCGAAGCCACGGTGCCCGGCGGCACGCAGGTGTAGTTGTCGGGGTCCAGCGTGGTTTGCACGCACTCGGTGTTGGGGTTGCTGGCGTCATCGGGATCGATGCACCGAGAGTCATCACAGCCACCTCCGGTCACGGGGTCCACCTGCCACGGCAGCGCCTGTTGGCGAAGATGGATGCGGGGGTGACTATCGGTCTGGTCCAGGGTCACGATGGCGACCTGGCCCGAGGCGGAGTCGGGGTGCGCACGCGAGGTCAGCGGTCGTTCCTTGCATCGCGCGGCTCCGGCGGGGTCTTCCGAGTCGGCTGCACAGGACCAAACATCGCTATGGCCCCAGAACACTCGGCTCTCGATCCAGGGGGCTAGCGCACCCTCTCGAACCTCTCTAAATGCCGTTTCACCCGGCAAACTGTAGAAGCTATCCAGGGCGTAGACCGCCTCGCTGCGGCTGGGCTGAAGGGGGCCCAAGCGCGACGGCTGAACCGCTGAGATCTCCGCCCCATCGAACCGCCAGAGCTCCCCGATAGGCACGTCGCAGTCCGACAGCACCGCGACGAAGGACTCGGGGGTGCCATTGTCCACAACCCCGATCGGACTCAACAGCCGATCCCCCGAGACCGGCGCAGTTTCGGTGGAGATCAGCGCCCCAGACCAGTCCCGAACCTGGGCCCGAACGAGGCCCGGCTCAAAGGCGAGGGTGACAAAGCCATCGCTGTCCGCGGGCCCCAGCGCGTCGCCCTCCACCGCGGTCCATTCGCTGCCATCCCGCAGGAGCAACCCGTCGATGCTGTGCACCACCAGGTTAGCCTCGTGGATGCGCACTTCGAGCGTGGCCACGTCGAACACGTCCCACACCCCCGAACGGTACACAGCCAACGTACCGTCCCGAAGCTGACCATCGAGTCGGCCGGCGGCGATGGCACTCGCATCCGTGCCCGTGTGCAGCACCCGCGTCTCCGGGCGGGTAATCGCCTCGGCCAGCACATCCGAACGCTCCGTTGGGATGGGGATCGACTGCACCACAGGCTCGCCGCTGGACACGTCAACCCGCAGCAGAGACCTCTCCCCCACGATCGACGACATCGACTCATCCAGATCGCCGACCTCCGCCACCGCCACATCCACGCGTCCTGGGGCGCCGACGCCGCTCGATGCGGTCGCCAGCGTGGTCCTCCGGCCCTCGCGGCCGGCGGACTTGCAATCCCAAATTAGAGGCCCCATGCCTTCGATATCAGAATAGGCCACATAGCCTTGGTCGATGGCGCGTCGGTTCTCAGAGGGACAGCCAGCGCACAGCAGAACCGCGACCAGGAACGCGCGTCTCATAGGCCCTCCAGCCCGATGTCGTCGGCGCACTGGGCCTTCACATCCGTGGCCAGATCTCCGCACACGCGAATGGCGTCGAAGTGCACCCAATACGACCCGTGCAGTCCGCGCTCCTCTAAGGTCACTTCCGCATCGAATACGGCAGCCGTGGCCGCCCCTCCGCAGCCGTCAAACCGGCCCCCCTGAACATCGGTAAAGGTACCGATAAAGGTGCGCTCCCGCGTGGGCGTGAGCTGGAGCCAGATCTTGCCATTCTGCTCTGGATAGCTGCACTCGATGGCCACCGAGGGCGGGTCTCCGACCTGATTGTCATCGGCGAAGGCGTGCCGGGTGAAGTTGCAGGTGCAGAAGGTGGCCTCGGCCCACAGACCCTCTTGGACTCCATCGAACTGGAGCGCCCAACTCGGTTTAGGTGGGGTCGGGGTGCAGCTCGCAAGCAACGGGATGGCGATAGGAATCAGGCGTAAAAGCATGGGCGGGAGTGTAGCATCTAACGTCAATGAACCTGCCAAATTCCAGGGTCGCAACAAGTTTGTGGGGGCCGCGGCAGCTGTGAGTCCATCGCACCTCGCGGTCCCTGGGGACCCGGGATGGCCGACAGCCAGACTCACGGCGTGTGCGAAACCAGCCATGCGATGGAGTTGAAGTAGAGCACGCCCACATCTTCTTCCCAGTAGTAGAAGCTGCCTTCGGGAGTCTCGATCTTCATGCCGGTAAAGCCGCCTGAAACCGGGATCCCGCCTTGAGACACGCCGTAGAGCGTCGAGGTATCGAAGCTCCTGGGAGCCGCGCCGTTCTCTACGGTCTCTCCCTTGCTTCGCGTCGTCCATGTGGTGCCTGGCACCGGGCTATTGGGCCGCAGGAACGAAGGCTCCGAGTACGTGGTCTCGATGCTGTCGACGTCCTTCGTTCCAGCCACTGTGAGCGTGGAGTTTCGGATCGTTTTCAGCAAGTAGAGGCCGTCCTCATCGCACTTGTAGTAGTCATCCCGCACGCTGGAGAAGCTGGCCGAACCGGCGGACTGGAACCAGTTGTCGGTGGTTCGCAGGGTGGCCGTGTCGTAGACCTCGTCCCGTTCCCACACGATGACTTCGCGACTGCCGGTTCGGTTCTTGTTGTGCCAACGGTAGACCCACTTGGAACCCCCATTATGGATGCCATGAGAGGGCAGGCAGGTGATGTCGGGCGGGAGGTCCGTGTCGTCGGTGGCGTCGGTGCTATCCGTCGAGTCGGTGTTGTCCGTCGAGTCGGTGCTGTCGGTAGAGTCCGTCCAATCGGTGGACGGGTCGGACTCGTCATCGCCGGCGCAGGCCACGGTGAGCAAAAGGACAGAGAACAGGGCGATCGGGCGCATAAAAGCTCCACAGAGGGGATGGGACCCTCATGACGTAGGTCGAGCCTCGGAATTTCGTAACCGTCGCAGTTCTGACGACACCCGAATTAACCTGTTCGTAAGATAACAATAGCTGATTCAGATCGCTTCGGCGGTCGACCCAAAGCGCGGTCGAGACGCATTCGGACCCTCTTGCCGACTCCGTGGCGATCCGACTCCCCGCCAGACTCGACTGGAGGGATCACATGCTGCGACTTGAACGACTTGGAACGCTCACTCTACTCACCCTGGCGGCCTGCAACGAGGCTCCGGAACAACCCGCACCAAGCCTGACCGCGGACGCCACAACCACGCGAGACCTAGAGCTCGACGTCGAGCTGCCCAACGACCCCGATGAGGACCCGGTGGAGCTGCTCATCACCTGGTCGGTGGATGGCCAGGCCTTGGGCGATCTCGACAATGCCACGCGCGTACCCGCCGCGCGCACCAGCAAGGGCGAAGTCTGGCAAGCCAGCGTCACCGCCACCGATGGCGCCCTCCAGACCGAGCCCGTCGTCGTGAGCACCACCATCCTCAACAGCCTGCCCGTGGCCACCGTGGAGATTACCGCGACGGCCCCCCAAGCCGGCGAGCCGCTGACCGCGACCCACAGCAGCCAAGACGCCGACGGCGATGCGGTGACCTACAGCTTCGCCTGGCTCGTCGATGGTCAAAAGTCCGGGGTCAACACCCAAAACCTGCGCCCCGGCCTCACCGTGCGCGGCCAAGTCTGGGAGCGGCGGGCGACCCCCGACGATGAGGAGGACAACGGCGAAGTCGGCAGCGCCCAGGTCAGCATCGAGAACACCGCCCCCGAGCTGGTAGCGGGGACGCGCACGCCATAGACCCCCCATCACCGC
>JBGCER010000219.1:0-7088 GCA_045106515.1 Myxococcota bacterium | reverse complement strand
GCCGGCCGACGACCTGGAGCTGCCGCACGCGGTTCACCGCGTGCGCGTCGAACCCATCCCCCCAGAAGTCTTTGTACGGGCCCGACATCATCCGGTTGTCGCCCCCATGAACGGTGAGACCGATCCGCACGTCATCTTTAGGTCGGAAGACCGCGCTGCCTCCTGCTACGGCACAGCCCACCCCAGCCGGTCGCACACACCCTTGCGCGTGCACCCGCACGCCTTCAGCCCCTTCGGCGGCAACCGACACAATGTTGATCACCGCAGCGCTGGCCCCGCCGCCATACCGAGCGGCCGCCGGGCCGCGGACGATCTCGATGCGCTGAATATTATCCAGCGAGAACCTGCCTCCCAGTGGCGACGTGCCATACATTGGCTCGGTCAGCACCTGGCCATCGACCAGCAAGAGGACCCGACCATTGTCTGCGAGCTGGCCCCGGACCGCAAAGCCTAGGGTGCCCTGCACATCGAGTTCAGCGTGGAGCCCCGGTACGCGCTGTAGCAAGTCGAGCAGATCCCGAGCGCCGGAGCGGCGGATCTGGTCGCGGTGAATCACCGTAAGTACACCAGGAACCTCCCGTTCAGACTGGGGGATCCGAGTGGCCACATCCGTCTCAAGGTCCATGAGATCCTCAAGGGACAGCGCGTCGAGGCCTGGCGATGCGCTGGCTAGGCCGGGCACGATCAGGAGACCCGCCACTATGAGAACGACGTTCAAGCGATTCATCGGTACACCTCGGCGAGCTGAAGGAGCTCGGTGCTGAAGGACGCGCCCTCTTGCCGGCTCGCGCGCAAATTGACGAAGAGCTGGATCCGGTTGCCTCGCGGCGCCGCGGCCAAAGAGGCGCCCTCACGAACGGCGTTCGGATCCGTGGAGACGCTGAGCGTTTCTGTGGATCGCGTCGCCTCGAAAATTTGCTGGAGAGGCCATGAACCCGGTGGGTCCACCAGCAAGACCACGTCCAACTTGAGGCGCTGAATCCGTTCGGTGAGCGGCAGGCCGTCAATTTCCAAGGGCACCACAACGCAGTCCACCGGCACACCGCGAACGCTCAAGCTCTCCAACGTGCGCAAGTAGGACTGGATCTCCCGCGCTCGCCGTTCCTGTTGGGGCGCTGTGGCATCGACGAGAACGCCGATCGTCAAGCGCTCTCCGACCCGTTTGACGAGATGCCGGTCATATCCGAGCGCCCGGGTGAGCAGCAGCACCGCGCGGCCCTCCACCGCAGTGGGTTCGGCATGGGCAGGGCCGGCCGGCGCCGCCGTGAGCAGCGCCAAGTACAGCCAGAGGCGACTCAAGACGCCATCCGACTGCAATCGGCGCCACACCGGCCCAGGACGTCGACCAGCCGCTCAAACCTGAGCGGCTTACCGATGAAGTCATCCATGCCGGCGTCGATGCACTCTTGGCGGTCCCCCTCGAAGGCGTTGGCGGTCAAGGCGATCACCGGCAGCCTCGTCCCCGCAGGCTCCGCGGCCCGGATGGCCCGAGTGGCGTCGTAGCCATCCATCACGGGCATCTGGCAGGCCATGAGCACCACGTCGATGCCGCCCTGAGTCACGCGCTCGACCGCCTGCGCCCCATCGGAGACCTCGATCACCTCGTGCCCCATTCGTTGGAGCATCTTGCGCACGATGAGCCGGTTCACGGCGTTGTCTTCGGCGACCAGCACCGTCAATGTGGGAAGGCAATCGTCCAGGGTGGGAGGCCGGATCATGGAAGACTCTTCTTGGGCCTCAAGCTCTAGATCGAACCAGAAGCAGCTTCCAATGCCGACTGTACTCTCCACTCCAATACGCCCACCCATCAGGTCTTCAATGAGCTGGCGACAGATAGCCAGACCCAGCCCCGAGCCACCATACTTGCGGGTCGTACTGCTATCTGCCTGGGTAAACGTCTCGAATACTTTGGCTTGAGCCTGCTCCGGAATGCCGGCACCTGTGTCGATGACCTCGAACCGAACGCCCTGGCGATGGATGGGGGCCGACACCGCTAGGCAGCGCACCGTCACCGATCCCTGGGACGTAAATTTGAAGGCGTTGCCAATCAGGTTGATCAGTACCTGACGGATCCGATGCGAGTCGCCGCGGACGTACGACCACTCCCCCGGATCGATCTCGACTCGCAACGTGAGGCCTCGATCTTTGGCCCGCTGCCTGAACATCGCCTCGACGTCGTGCACGACCTCGACCAGGTCAAAGCCGGTGAGGTCCAGGCTCATGCGGCCGGCTTCGATTTTGCTGACATCGAGCACCTGATCGAGCAGGCCGAGCAAGCTGTCGCTCGACCGAATCAGGACGTCGAGAAGCTCCTGATCTTCGGCGGTGCGCTCAGCGACCTGCAGCAGCTGGGCCGCTCCCAAAACCCCGTTCAACGGGGTGCGCAACTCATGGGACATGGTGGCTAGGAAGGTACTCTTGGCCGAATTCGCCTGTTCCGCAAAAACGAGCGCCTGTTGGAGATCCTCGGTGCGCTGCTCAATCCGGGTCTCTAGATCGCGCTGGAGATCACGTTGAGAGGTTTGGTGTCGGTCGAGCTCCTCCGCCATCGCGTCCAGGCGGCTCGCCAGAAGACAGATCTCGTCCCGGCTGCCCGCTCGACCCCGATCCGCATCCTTGGCGAGCTGGGCCCTCGCCTCATCGATCGCCCCTTCCGCGACCTGATCCGCGGCGGCGGCCAGCAGCGCCAGTCGCCGGCCCAGCAGGTGGCCGAGGATCAGACTGAAGACCAAACCGACCCCGAACAGGCCCAGCCCAGCCCCACACGCGGCCCACGCCGTCACCCGATGGCTCTGGCGTAGGGTCTCGGCGTCGACCTCCAAGTGCAGGGTCCCAGCGCCACTCGGTGCAGGGATCTCTACCTGCAACGCCACGTTATAGTTATCACTCGATGTGGCGTCCCGCCCCGGTCGCTGCCACTCTCCCAGGACCTGGCCTTGGTGATCGAGGGCCGTGGCGGAGACCGCCGAAGGATCGGTCCCCAGCCGTCTCAAGGCATCTTCCACAAAGAGCCGATCGTCAAACTCCAGCGCCGGGGCCAGGCTGTCCGCAAGGAGTTCGGCCTGAACATGTACGCGGGTCTCGAAGCTCTCGCGGGCCGCCGAGTCCACCCAAGTCGGCAAGCCCACTCCAAGCAGCACCGCACCCAGTGTGGGCACAATGGCCATCGCCGCGGCGATCCGCATCGAAAGTGGCAGAGTGGAAAGCAGAGGAACACGCCTCTTTGGGTGCCTTCCTCTCGTCGGATCGGAGCCACCGCGGCGTGAGTTGCGTCACCGAGCGCGCTTCAACGGTTCTTTGTGCACGTGGCGGAGCATGAAGCAGCCGCTGCCTTCACGCGCGTTCACTCCAGCTCACATTCTCCGATGGTACGAACCACCTCGTCCTCGCTCATGCCGGCCTCGACGCCCACGTAGTACAAGCGACGCTCCAGGCTGTCCGCTACCACGTCAAGGAGCGCCTGAATGGCGATTCGCACCTGCTCCATATCAACTTCGTCTGCGGACAAAGCGGCTTCAACCTCGTCGCAGTAGAAGCCAAACACCTCGCCCAGCTTTTTGCAGCGATGACCCTGAAGCTCTGACATCCACGGGGAGAGCTGCGCCTTGATGTCACAGGCAATGCCCACGGCGGCCTTGTCATACGCCCGCTGGTCTTCTTCGGACTCCGCCGCCTCGCCCAGCTTCCCAGCAAAGACCGCCTTATCCCATATGTTTGAGATGACACCCGCTCTCGCGATGCTCTTCTCAAAGCCCGGCACCATCGCGGCCGCCGTGACGGCCAGCCGCGTTTCGCCCAACAGCTCAAAGGTCTCTTTGGTTCCCCACCAGACCAGCGGCACCGCGAAGCCCACAGGCCCGAGCCACCCTGACGCGCTGATCAATCCCAATTCGCCCGCCGCCGCTCCAATCCCGGCGATGGCCCCCGTCATCTTGACGCCGGCGTCGATGCGCTCCACGTCGTCCATGGTGTCGTAGTTCTCGATGAGGTCCACAGTCACCACGGCGAGCGTGACCGCGCTGAACACCCCGGACAAGCCCGCGTGCCCCACCGCCCCAGCGGCGGCGAGAAGCTCATCTGCGGTGCCAGTCTGACCCAGGACCTGCGCCCCGTATCCAGCGATCTTGAGAGCACTTTCCATGAAGTCCATCACCCCAGCCAGCAGCTCCATCGCCTGCTCGATGGCCTCCATCGGATCGTCCGACGCAGGCACCTCCCCTTTGGCCAGCGCCGCCGCCATCAGTCCGGCATCAAGCATCTTCAACCCCGAGGACAGCGCACCTGCAGCCATCTGGATGCCGTCAGGGGAGTTCAGGACGACTTCTGCCACACCACCGCCACCGCTTTTCGGAACTTTCACCGAGCCAATTCCCGCAAGAAGCTTCTTGAGGTCCTCTTCTCGACTCGCCTTCTCAGCGAATGCGAACCCCTTGACCAGCTGCTCGGACGCATCACCAAGGCGGCCTGCCAGTTGGTCCGCCTGCTCACCCAGATCCATGGAAGGCTCAAGCTCTTGGTCTCCAGTGAACCCGGAGTCAATGGCGTCAAACGCCCGATCCAGCCGTTCCTGATCATCTTCGACGCTCAACGCATCCAAGAGCGGAGTCTCTGTTCCCGTTTCCGACGCCTCAAATGCCTGGTTTGCCGAAGATGTGGACTGGTTCTGGGCCGAGGAAGCGGCGTTAGACGGTGTGTTCGATTGGGCGGACTGGCGCTGGGTCTTCACGATGGCTCCCGTGGTGGGAGACGTTCGCGGCGCGGGTGGGCGATCTGACACGGCCCACCACCGACCTCAGTTCTTTTCCGCCGAGAATGGGAAGTATGAGCCACAGCTATCGTCGACAAAGTCCCCGAAGGCCCGATCCGCAGCTAGGAACGAGCCCGAGAGCTGAAATTCGCCAGGGGCCTCACAGGCATAGGCCATCTCATCGATGGAGCAGTCGAAGGTCAATGGTTGCTGGGAAGGCCCGTCCATGACCACTTCGAACGCGGAACCTCCAGCCCGGAACGTCACAACCTGCGGGCGAAGCGCACCATGCCCACACAGGTCAATCTCGGGGTCCAGGAAGTCGACGGTCCACGCTCCCACGTCGAATGGCAGCTCGATCGGTGGGTCGGTGTCGTCTGTGACGTCCGTCCCATCGGTTGCGTCAGTGACAGGGTCGGTCGCCGGTTCTGACCCAGTGCAGGCAACCGGGGAGATCAGAAAAACAAAGGGGAGTGTGCGCATGTGCGTCCCTAACGTGGGGTGTCGCGCGAGGTGAACCTGAAGGTTCCGGCCTACAAGGGTACCAATAGGACGGAGACACTTGGAGTGGGCATGATTGTGTTGATGACGTGGACGGCTCTGGCGGGACAGCCCGGACAGGCCACAGACATTGGTGAAGCATCGGTTCGAGGAGAGTTGACAAGTGGGCGTTCGAAACCTGCTTCTTTCGGCATCGACGTCCGGGTCGACACCCAGAAGAACTGGTATGCCAGAGCGAGCGCGGACGTTCGTCCCGGAATCGACGACGAGCTCGGCTTCGTGTTGAACCGAATTTCCGGCCGAGACGTCACCAGCCCCGTCGAGTCTGGCAGCGTGTTCGACCAAGTGTACCAGCTGGCCATCGGCGGACATACGGGCCTGACAAGCCGTGAACGAGGAGGCCGCGCCTCTGGCGGAGTGCTGGGCGTTGTGCACGCCGGTCACCAGGTCTCCCGATTCATGCTCGATGAGTTCCAGGTATCCCCAGACTACCACTCGGAGATCCGAGCTGGCCTAGAAAGCGAGTTTGGTTGGGCATTTCCCGTGGGAAGCGACATTGGCGATCCACTGATCGTGGTGAGCGGGAGACTCATTGGTGAGCTTCCCGTCGCCGCTTGGGGAGGTGAACTCGGCAACCCCGACAGAGGCGTGCTGCAAGCAAACGGCGTTCGCACATCCGGAGGCCTCGTCGCTCCCCGAGCGGATACCCAGGCCCGTGTCTCTCTGACCGTGCAACACTTCCGAGGAAGTTTGGCGCTAGGCCGAATCTGGCGCTTTCCCTCGGCCAGCATCCGGCGCAACGCGAACGTCGCGGGTCGCGTGCGTGGCCGCCAGCAACTGGTCGCCTCTGCCGGTGTGATCTTCTAGACCACGGTCGCCGCGAGTTCCTCGTTGGGCCACCGCTTCAACAAGTGGCCATTGGGCGTGCCAGGCGCCCAAGGCGGGTGACACGCACGGCGGTGCTGCACCGTGAGGCCATCATTATTATTCGCCATGAACCGGCTCTCTCGCAGGGTCCACGGTTCGAAGAACGCACCACACCGATGGTCGACCCCTAAGAAATAGGATCGCGCAGATTCGGCCTTGAACTGCCGCAATACCCGATTGACGCGCCCCTGAACCAGCTCCAGCGCCGCCCCCAGCGGCTCCCCCAGCTCGGCCGCACGGGCCCAGTCGGCCAAGCCCTCACTGCGGCGCTGACCCTTGGGGAGCTCACAGAGCATGGCGCGCACGACATCGGCGAACGGCGCGGTCGCTGTGGCCATCGTGCGGACGCAGCGCTGATCGGGACACCGAATCTCGACGATGCGAGGCTTGGTGGGTGTGGAGCACCCATCGTGGTGGAAGAACTCACCCTGACTCAGGCGCCGTTGGCTGCGCCTGCCGCCCACCGGCCGATACGGTTTTGGATGGATGTCCAGGTTGCGGCACACGACCAGGCCCACCTGATCCACGAGCGAGAAGAACGCCTCTCGCTGCGGGGGTGCCCCAAGGATGGCGTCCAAGTAGGCAGGTGTCCCTTGCGAATCCCCGGTGATGATCAAACCAAACCCATCGCGGGGCTCCACGACCAGACGAGTCGTTCCAAACGTCAGGGAGGACGCCGATGGGTAGAGTAGAGCACGCACGAGCATCGCCTGCGAAACGGGGTGGCCACACGCCATAACCGACCTGAACATGACCGGTCCTCCGGCGATTCCTCGGCCGAGGCGACCCCGCGACCGCACAAAAGCGCCAGAATCCGTGTACGGTTCGGCCTCGGAGCCACCATGTCCCGCTCGCTCTTCCTCGCCCGCACTCCCCTGGTCCTGGCGGCCGCCCTGCTTGGCTCGGCGTGCAA
>JBGCER010000218.1:0-8247 GCA_045106515.1 Myxococcota bacterium | reverse complement strand
GGTGGTGGGCGAAGTTCCGGCCGCGGGCGCCGCGTGGAGCGTGCTGAACTGCGCCGTGTCTGTGGAGTTCGGCGGTGAGGTCGCCTACGAAGACCCCACCGACACGCCATATGGACAGCTTCACCTGGTCTTTGAACCTCTGGGCGAGCAGGCCTCGCCTTGGGTGCGACTCGGCGTCGAGCGGGTCGGCGAGGTGCTGTACACCCGCGATGGGCTCGGGTATCGCGCCACCGGGGCTGGCCCCTACGTCGTCAATTCGGACTTCTCCTTTGCCTCATCGCCGGCGATCGACGCGGGTCAATGCGATCAGCAGATCCACCTGGGCACTGGGCTGTCCCTGCTCATCGGCTCCACCCTCGGCCTGGGCCAAA
The DNA here is from genome assembly GCA_045106515.1 of Myxococcota bacterium. GTDB lineage: Bacteria > Myxococcota_A > UBA796 > UBA796 > REDI01. The sequence goes on along the minus strand of JBGCER010000218.1, from coordinate 7,876 downwards.
GCTCGGACCGGGCCTCGCTGATGTCCTACACCGCTCAAGCGTGCGAAATACGGCTGCCGCAGGGTGATGACCGGATCGGAATCAACGCGATCTACGGGCCCTATTTTGAACTTGCGTGCTCGGTTGACGGCGCGGAAGCCGAGACCGATGAGGTCGCGGGCGTGGCTCCTATGAACGTCGAGTGCGAGCTGGTGACCGATGGGGAGAGCCTCATCACCTCGGCGCGGTGGAGCTGGGGAGACGCGGAGATCACCGAGGAGATTGTGGGCAAGCACACCTACACCCGCACGGACAACTACAGCCTGCGCGTCGACGCCCAGATCGAGGATCCGCGCTGTGGCAGCTCCGTGTTCGAGGTCGACCGGCTGAACTACTTTCGCGTGTGCGCGGATCCCGAGCCCTCCTTCCGGGTCGAGCGCGATGTGGGGCTCCGGTTTGTGCTGGTCAACGACTCGGACGTCAGCACCTATGGCTGCCACTCGAACATCAGGTGGGAGATCTTCGATGAAGAGGGCGCGGCGGTCGAGTCCCTCACCGTGTGGGAGCCCCAGGTGGAGCTTCCGGAAGATGGCCGGTATCGAATCGTGCTGACCCTATCGGGCCCTGCGGGATCGACCTCCGAAGAGATGTGGTTTGATACTACGGATTTACCCGTTCGAAGCTTCGATGTTGGCTGCGGATGCACTCAGACGCCCGCGCCGGCGAGCTGGGCCATGATGGGCCTGTTTGCGGTCGTGACGATCCGGCGGCGTCGAAGGTGAAGCGGAAGACTCTGGTCATCGGAGACGTGCACGGATGCGCCGATGAGCTGCGACAGCTGCTCGAATTGGCGGGGGACGTGCGTGTGTTTTTGGTGGGCGACTTGTTCACCAAGGGCCCGAAGCCCGTCCAGGTGTGGTCCCTGTTGAAGGCGCACCGGGCGCGGTCGGTCATGGGCAACCACGACTGGCGCTTGCTTCAGTGCATCGAGGGCGCCCGCCCTAACGACGCCCATGGGGCGGCGGTCTGCGCGGAGCTCGATCGGGCTGATCCGGCGTGGCGGGCCTTTGTTGGCGAGCTTCCACTCTTTCGAAAGACGAGGAAGCACCTGATTACACATGCGGCGCTGCACCCGAGCGGCTCCACCGAACTCACCGACCGCTTCACCCACATGCTCCGGCGCCGTTGGCCCGGTGACAACCGCTCCGACAGCCCCGTGTGGTGGGAGTCCTATACAGGTCCACCGGTGATTTTTGGGCATGATGCCAAGAGGGGATTGGTCCTGCGGGAGCGGCAGGGCAAGCCATGGCTGGTGGGGCTGGACACGGGCTGTGTCTACGGCGGGGCCCTATCGGGGTGGATCATCGAGGAGCAGCGGCTGCTTCAGGTACCCGCCGCCCAGGTGTACCGGGCGATCGGGTAGAGGGGGCTCACCGCCCGTCCAACCAGCCCTGCGCCTCTTCCGAACCCGGCCGATACCCAAGCTCTTCACATCGGGCCAGGAGCGTCCGCCATCGGTCCGTCGCGCCCACGGTGTCGCCATCTCGGCCCCGACGTCGTGCATCGAGTTCCAACGCCCCAAAACACAGCTCGGTCCACACACTTTCGAGGGCGCGGCTACAGGTCTGGTTCCAGGTGGCCACGTCGGGTTCTGTGGCGGCGTGCTCCAGGAGCTGGGCGTAGAGCTCCAGCTCGTCAAAGCCGTTCTCCGAGGCCTCGATTCGAGCCTCGCGCGCCAGCATCTCGGCGTCCTTTTGTTGGCCGGTGACCAGATAGACCCGCGCTCGCTCCAATCTGAAAATCAGGTTCCCCCAGGTATGTCCGGTAGGGGCGGGCACGGAGAGGGCGCGCTGCACGTCTCCACGGAGTCGCCACCAGCGGACCAGCGTCGCCGGGGCCTCCGGATCGGCGTGGGGTCGGGTGCGGAACGTGGACAGGGCCAGGTCTGCAGCGTGGGGATCACCGCTGGCTTGGGCGATCTGCAGCACGACCCGCAAGGCGTGGGGGATGAGGTGATCGAGCCTCAACTCTTGGAGTTGGCGCAACACGCCGTCCACATTGGACCGGGCTGCGGTCGCATCTCCGCGTTCGACCTGGAGGGTGGCGAGGGTGAGCGTGACTTCCGCGACCAAGGCCAGGTCCCCGGTTTGGGCCGCGCGGGTGCGGGCCGATCGGGCGAGGGCTTCGGCGCGGCTGCGTCGGCCGGCTCGTCGCAGCACCTGGGCGAGCAGCCCGGAAGCCCGCGCTTCGTCGTGGAGGTGGTGCCGGCGCCTCGCGTCTTGCACCAGGGCCTCGGCTTGGGCGCCGGCGGCGTCGAGCGCCTGGGCTTGAAGCAGAAGCTGGGCCCGCATGAGCGCCACCTCGACCGAGAGCGTGACCTCGTCGGCGCCAGCGAGCAAGGCTTCGGCGCGGGTGAGCTGGGCCTGAGCATCATCGAGTTGGTGCAGGCGGAGTCGGCAGTGCGTCGCGAGCACCAAGGCGTGGGCCGCGTGAGCGGGTGTCGGCGCGCGACTGGGAGACGCCAGCCGCAGGCACTCCACGAGTGCGGGCCGAACTTCCCCTTGCCGCAGCTGGTAGGCGGCTCGCAATAGGGTGGCTTCGGCGACCTGGGCGGGGGTGGTGGCGGCGCGCTCCACGACCTCGACCAACAAGGTCCTGGGGGCTTCGGCCTCGGTGACGAGCGCGACTTTGGCGCGGGCTGCGGCCAGCTCAAAAGAATGGTCTCGACCGCTTTTTGCGGGGAGGGCGTCAAGCAGAAATAGCCAGCGTCGCGCGTGGCTATATCGGCCTTGTTGCAGCTCTCGTAGGGCGGCGGTCCGTGCGGGCGCGCGGGCCTCGTCGGGCTGCCCGGCCAATAGGTGCAGGCGGGCGAGGGCTCCGGCGTCGGCGCGGTCTCCCTGGACTCGAACCCAGGCCTCGGCGACCGCGCGTGCGGCTGTGGCTTGGTCGGCCAAACGATTGCGGGCGGCGCGCTGTGCCGTGCAGCCGGCCAGACGCACCCCTGCCGGCGTCTGTTCGACCCACTGGCTGTCTAGGGCGCGGGTGCCCACGAGCTCAACGAGGACCGCGGCAGGCAGGGGCTCGTAAGCGGCCAAGGGCCACAGCTCCGCGCCGGGCGGCAGCCAGGGCTCGCCGCGCCAACGAGCCAGAGACGCATTGGCAAGTTCCACTGTGCGCTGAGGGGTGCTCGATGCGGGGGCCTGCGGACCGCTGGCGTCGGCGGGCAGCAGGGTCTTGCAGATGGCCTCGGCGACCGAGGCGTCGGGCTTTGGCACACGCAGGTAGAGGGCGTTGGACTCGGTGCGCAGCTGGTGCACCACGCGCTCGGACAGCGCGGTGCTCCAGCGGCTCTCATGCATGAGGACCAGGCCCAACGCGGGCTCGGCGAGCTGGGCGAGACGACGAAGCGCGCGGGAGGTGAGCAGGTCCACCTGCTCCAGCCGATGAAAGACGATGAGCAGGTCCCGCTCGGCGGCGGCTCGGGCGAGCGTCTCGGCGGCCGCTTCGGCGACGCGCGTCATCGTCGGCACCGGATCGTCGGGATCACCGGGCGGCGCCGGGAGCTGTGGCCACATCTGCCGGAGCGCGCCTCCGCTGCCCGCAACCAGGCGTTTGAGGCGGCCTTCATCGTCGAAGCCGCCCAAGACGTGGGTCAGTGCCTGCAGCAGCGGCCCGCCGACCGAGGTCACATCGCCGTGGATGTGGATGGTCCGCACCCCTTCGAGCAAGGCGTGCCGCTGAAGCTGCTCGGCGAGTCGCGTCCGGCCGCTCCCCGATGGGCCGTGGAGCACCGCGAGCAGCGGCTCGTCGCGAACCTCTAGGCGGTCTTGAAGGGTCTCCCACCACAATCCTGGGTCTACGAATCGGGGCTCGGGCCAGTCGTGGCTATCGGGCGTGCCTCGAACCAGCCGCAGCTCGGCGCCCGCCTGGGCTGCGGTCGGGCGCGCTTGCGGGTCTACGTGCAGCAGGCCATCGACGATGTGGCTCAGCCGCCTGGGTACGGCCTTGGACACGCTCGCCAAGGCGGGCAGCCGATGTAGGCACGTGCGGGTCACCCAGCCCAGCGGGTTCGACGTGGGGGGCCTGGAGCCCACCAAGGCCTCGTGCATCATCAGGCCTGTGGCGAACAGGTCCACCGTGTGGTCCGAGGCGAGTCCGGCGAGCTGTTCGGGGGCCATATAGGGCAGAGTGCCCTGACCTTCGCTGTGATCGGGGTGGGCCTGCTCAAAGAAGCGCCCGATCCCAAAGTCCAGGAGCTGGACTCGCCCCCGCTGGTCCACCAGGACGTTGGAGGGCTTGATGTCCCGATGCACCAGCCCCGCGCTGTGCAATCGGTGCAGCACATCGAGCAGCTGGCAGCTCTGGTCCAGCACCTGGTCGACTCGGCTCCGTGGGTCCCCGATGCTCTCGGCGCGCTCTAGGAAGCTCTGGCCGTCGACGAACTCCATCGAAAACCACACATAGTCCCGGTGCAAGCCCGCTTCGATGACGCGAACCACCCCGGGCAGACGCAGCGCGCGCATGGACTCAAACTCCCGCAAGAAACGCCGGTCAGAAGCCGGTATTCCCCGAGGTCGTATCTTGATTGCCACCTGTTCATTGCGGGGCCCAGCGCCGAGAACCACCACGGCTGTCGCACCGCGACCGATTTCGCGCCCTGTCACATAGGGGCCGATCCGGGTGCCTGCGGGGATGCTCCGCACGGCGGCGCCGTGGTTCGTCGGTCTTGCCGACACGGCCTAGGAGTCCGGCAGATGTTCGGCGGAGAGGTCCTCGGTGGGGTCGTCTCCGCGCGGGATCACAGTGGCGACCACGGCGGTCGCATTGTCGCCGCCTCCGCCTCGGTTGGCCGCGTGAATGAGGCTGCTCGCCGCGTCTGCGGGCTCTACATCCCAGCTTGCGGCTGCGATGATCTCGGATGCGCCCGGGTGGTGGACGCTGATGTAGTCGGTGACGCCATCGCTACAGATCACCAGGCGTTCGCCAGGCAGCAGGGTGAAGCTCATCTGTCGAGGCACCAGGGACTCGGGTCGGAAGTCTTCGTTGAAGTGGCCCACATACCCAACCAAGGCGAACCCGGCGGGATCCCACACGAGCGCATCTCCGCGGTGCCACGCTTTGAGCCGCTCGCCGGCTTGGTTCATGTCTGCGGTCAGCAAGCTCGCGCCGTATCGACCGACGATGTAGGCGCGAGAGTCGCCGAGCCAGCCCAGCTGCACGCGGCTGCCTCGAATCAAGGCGATGACTGCGGTGGTTCCCATGGGCACGCGCCCCGCCAGGTCTCCGCCAGCGAAGCGCATGGCGGCTTCGCACACCGCTCGATTGCCCATGCCCAGCGCCCGCTCGACGAAGGCTTCGGCGCTCATGTCGTCGGCGTCTTGCAGACGCGACAGGTGCTGTTCCCACAAGCTGGCCACAACGTGGGTCGTGATGCCGCTGGCTACGTCGCCAGACCCGGCGTTTGCCGTGCTGATTCCGTCACACACGCACAGCAGGTGCGCCGAACCGCGGCTGCCCACGGTCAGGGCGTCTTGGTTGGTCTGCGTGTGCAGGATCTTCATATGTCCGACGTGGGTGTCGTATCCAATGGCCAGGTGCCGAGGCAGCGCATGGTTCGCGATGCGTCGGCGGGCTTCGGTGCGGCCGACCTCTTCCCACAGGGCGAGCCACGCGCCTCCGGTCGCGGGGCGGGCGTGAACGTCCGGGTGCAGGGCCGCGTCGAGGGGAGCGACGGCCGAGGGCGGCAGGTCTTTCACCACGTGGCGTAGGTAGCTGATGACCCGGTCTGTGGGGATGCTGCGGGGCCAGATGCGGCCGAGCATGGTCTCTAGGATGAGGACGGCGGTGGCGTACACATCGGCCGCTTGAGAGGGGGGCTCTCCCTGAGGCCTGGGGCTCGCTTCGGCGTCGCCGTGCTCGACGTGCAGGTCGACGGTGCCGTCCAGGTGCAGGACGAAACTGCGGCCGGTGGGGTGCACCACGATGCCTTCGTCGTGGGCCAAGGCCAGGGCGCGGGTGACAGCGATGGCCAAGGACACGACCGTGCGGCCCGAGCGAGCCGGCAGGTCGCCGATGGGCATCATCTCTTCGTCGCCGAGGGGCTCTAGCTCCACGTCCATCGTGACGAGGGTGGGGTCTTCTTCCACCTCGTCGGGGAGCCCTGCGTCGGTGAACCGCTCCAGAAGCCACTGTCGGCTGGTGGCGTGGTTGTCATCGAGTCGTTCGGCGAGGGTCCGCGCGGGCTCGTCCGTGGCGTCGAGCAGGAGCCACGTGAGCCAGCCGGCTGCGGGCATGTCGCGGGCGATGAGAGCCTGCTCTAGCAGGTCCAAATGTAAGGGCTCAGCTCGATTTTGCGGAAGCGCTTCGATTGCGGCACGCACCAGCCGCTGCCCGGTGGGCATGGCGGCCAGCTCGACCATCAGGGCGCGGCCGCCTTCGGGCCACCATAGGGTCACCGTGGCCGCGAGGCGCCCTTCGGTGTCCAGCAGAGTCGGGCCGTCCACGCCGTGGCGGACCCGGTCGAGCAGGGCGCCCAGCACGTCCTTGTCCATTTGGCCGGGTTCCCAGTTTCCGCGACGCAGGGCGTGGATGATCGCTTCGGCGTTGTCGGGACCTGGGCTCAAGAGGCTGACCAGCACCTGCTGGGGGTGGTGAGCCTCCAGGGCCTTGAGGGCCAGGTCTCGCACTTGCGTGCTGCCGGTGCGCCACGCTTGCACCACTTGGTCGCGGAAGCTGTCTTGCCCCAAGCGCTCTTGTAGCGACAGGGCCAAGTCTAGGCGCCGCGATGGCGAGAGCATGGGATCGTCGAGCTGACGGACGGGGCTTCCATCACCGCGATTGACCCGCAGAGACAGCAGCCCCTTGGTCTCACGGAATCGCCCATCTTTGAGCATTCGGGCTTCGAGCCCGCCCCACCATGCGTCGAAGGCCGTCTCAGTAAAGAGCTCAAGCGTGACCATCCACTCGCGGATGTCGGCGTTGGACTGGGGTCCTGCCAGGTCTTCGAGCAGCATCTCTAGGGCGGTCAGCGGATCGACGTGCAGGAGCTCGGAGAGGGGGCCGGGCGTGAGCAAGGCGCGCTCGAAGAAGCCCTGGGGCCGGCAGAGGCTGTAGACACGACGCAGGGTGTCGCGGGAGACCACGCGGGGAAGGTTGCGATCGGACGCATCCCAGACGACCTTCACGTCTGCCTCGCCGATATCATCGACTCGGGCAAATCCGAAAGCGGAGTGGTAGAGCACGTGCCCCTTGCGGAGCTCGGCGATGTCCTGGATGGGTCGCATTGAGCCGGAACGTTATACCGACTGCCCTTGCGATGTCGCGACGGAAGACGATGGGGACGCTTGCATGGAGGTTCGAGACCCTATCCACGGGGCCATCCGATTGAGCGACGCGGAGCGCGCGGTGGTGCAGCACCCTTTCGTTCAGAGGCTCCGGGGTATCCGCGCAACGGGCTTCGCAGCCATGGCCTTCCCAGGCGCGACCCATACTCGGTACGCACACAGCTTGGGCGTGATGCACCTCGCAGGCCGAGCCTTCGATGAGCTTTATGCGTCCTGGACTTTTCGTGATTCCGATGCCCGGCAGCGTCTGCGCAGCGCCGTGCGGATGGCTGCGTTGTGCCACGACCTCGGCCACTCGCCTTTCTCGCACTGCACCGAGTTTGCGATGCCTGCGGTCCAGGCGCTGGGCATCCCATGGATCCCCGCGCAGGCTGAGCGCCAAGCGACCCACGAGGACTACACCCTGGCCATCTTGGCCAATACCGACCTCGCTCAGTGCATCCGCCAGAACACGCCCGCCCACGCCCGGCATGTGGCGTCGCTTATCAGCCCAGATGTGACGTTGGATGATGATTTCTTTATGGATGGCGGGCTGGATCACCGACTGATTCTCT
>JBGCER010000217.1:0-4160 GCA_045106515.1 Myxococcota bacterium | reverse complement strand
GGACTGCTCGTCCCATCGGTCGTTGTAGCCCAGGTCCACCGCCCGGTTCATCACATCCGACGCCTGGGTGTACCGGCCGGCGAAGAAGTGAGTGCGCGCACCCAGGTACAAGAGCTCAGAGTCCTTGGTAGAATCCAGGTTGTACCCTTCTAATATCTTCTCTGCGCACGGCACATCAACCGCGTTGAGGCAATCGACGATCCCGCCTTTTGAGGCCAGCGCCGGAGCGGAGAGGGCGAGGAATGCCGCGATGGTAAGCCAGGGTTTCACTGAGTCATCAACTCCTCGTAGTAGCGCTTCTTCATGGCCCGGTAGGCCTCGGGAACATCGCCCTGGGCGCCCTTGAGTACGTCTCGCTGGAAGGCCTCCAAGTTGAACTCCTGCTCCAAGGTCAGCTCTCCGGAGTTCCAGGTCCCGCCATCCTCCAGGTCCATGTCGGACTCGCCATCGTTCTCGCCGTCCCCGCCGCCTTCTTGAGGCTCGCCGGAGCGCGCCCCCTTGCCGCTCGCAGCCATCTGTGCCGCCGCCTGTTCGAGGGCTTCGCGCGCCTCGCGCACGCCTTCAGCCGCCTGGCCTTGAGCACCTTCAGCAGGCATGGGGCGCCCCGATTCTAAGTCGCCGCTGGCTCGGTCCATCGCCTCGGCAGCCTCCTGGAGTCCCTCTTCCATGCCCCGGGGCTCGATGGGCATCTTGGCCGCGAGCTCTTGTGCCATCTGCTGTGCTGACTGGAGCGCCTGCTCCAGCTCTCGTTGCTGATTCTGCATGCCGCGAGCCTGGGCGGCAGCTTGAGGGTCGACCGTCGACGCATCGCGGTCGAGCTGATCGAGGATGCGCTCGGCTTGCTCGATGCGCTGGCTGATGGCCCGACGGCTCCCTTCAGGCACGGTGCGAGCGACCCGCATCCACCCCTGCAGCGCATCGCGTACATCGTTCTGCGCCTTGTGCAGGTCTCGGGCCGCAGCAGACTCTCCGAGTCGACCCGTCGAGCGGTTCGCTTCCCCGACCTGCTCGCGGGTCATGAACATGGTGCCGGCCTTGTTCAAGCGCTGCTCCAGGTCCAGTCCCTTGGACTCCGCTTCGGCGGCGAGCCGCTCCACCTCGGCCCACATCCGCTCGGCCTCTGCAGTGCCTTGGGCGTCGCTGGATTCTCGGGCTTGGCGGACCTGATTTTGCAGCTGCCGTTGCTCGCGCTCGACGCGCTTGAGCTCCTCAACCACACTCTTGAGCTCTTCGCCCAGGTTCTCTTCCTCATCGTCCATGCGCTTCATGCGGTACTCAAGATCCGCCTGCAACTCCTGGAGCTGCTCGGACATGCGCCGAGCCAAATCCGAGGTGGCCTCCCGATCCTCGCCCTGCTGGGACTCACTGACGCTCTTGCGAAGGAGGTCGATCTCGCGAGAGCGCCCTTCGATCATGGAGCGCACGCTGTCGCGGTCCATAAACTCGACGGCTTCATCCATCTTTTTGAGCGAGCGCTCCACCCGTTCCAGGGCACCCGCGACCTCCGCGTCGCTGGCCTCACGATCGAGCTCGCGAACCAACCGCTCGCCCAGGTTGGCCAAGACGCTCGCCTCTTCAAGAACCTGTCCTAACGCCCTCATTTGAATGAACCGATCGAGCCAGACGATCACGAATTCATTCTCTTCGATGGCCGTGGCGCGCAGCTCGCCCGCCTGGCGCACCAAGTCGTTACTCACCGGGCCATCCTGCAGCCGCGGATCAAAATTAACTTGGGTATACGCCACGAAATCCTGCCCGGCCGCGCGAGCCCGCCGCACCAGGTAGCGCACCCGATTGTCCCGATACACCGCCGGCGTGGCTTCTAGGAAGTCGTCTAGAGGCTTATAGGCGCCATTGAAGGTCTCGCCTGACCGAGCGATGGCCCCCGCACCGCCACCCGGGGGCCACGGCTGCATGAGCTGGGCCGCCAACACGTCGACCAGAACGTCCCGCAGCTCGATTCGCTGCTCGGGTCCCAATTGGACGACCTCGTCTCCGCGCTTGATGATCAGTTCGATGGCGGGCTCGTTCATCCCGAGCTGGCTGCCGGACCACCCATTGTTGTCCCAGGCGCCCACCTGAAGCTTGACCCGCATCCCCGGCGACATGCCCAGATCGGCCGGCGTCATCTTCAGGACGCCTTCGGCCTCGGGAATCGAGGCATCGAGCGTGCGAACCGTGCTGACCTCTTTGCCATCGATCAGCAGCGCCACGCGGGTGAGGCCGTAGTCATCTCTGGCCTGCCACGGGATTCCCAGCGGCGAGTCCACCGCGACCTCGAGGCGCCGTGGCGCATCGACGATGATGTCCGGGGCGAGGTCGGGCTCGGAGACGATGGGAAAGTCCCGCGAGCTGCGGGTGGCGTCGCCCGTGAGCAGGTCCAACCTCCAGGCGCCCTCTTCTGCTTGGATGATGAATTGCCCCCGAATAATGCGGCCATCATCGACCTCGGTACCCTCGCCAGGCGTGTCGTAGGCCACCACCGCGGCCCCATCGATGGGCTCCGCGCTCCGAGCGCGCACCTTGACCTGGGTGCCAGGGGGGCCGTGAGCCTCACCTGATGTGTTGGCCACAACCATAGGTTCTAGGCCCGTATACGCCGGATACACATACTCGAGAACAAGGTCACCGACCCGGGCGAACTCTCCCGTTCCCTTGTCGGGGGCGTCTTCTACAGCCACCGCCCCATCCCCGGCCGACCAATACCGCCAGGTGCCGAACGGACCTCCGCTGACCAGAAGGTTGCTAGCCAGGGCCACAATTGCCACCACAACTAGGCCTGCCATGCCGAGCAGGAGCGGCCAGGCGCGATGCACACCGCCCGGGCGCAGCGCCCCGAGGCGCTCCCACGCCCGACGCGCAATCAGCTCCACGATCACCGGACTTTCTTGGCCAAGAGGGCCGTCGATGCGCTCCACGGAGGTCAGGAAGCGGCCCTCCATGCGCGGACGTAGGTCCTCCACCAATCGGGCCTGCCGCAGCCGATCCGCGGTGCGACGCCAACCGACGATCAGCGGGGCGCCCACAGTGACGAAGGATCCGGCTCCACCCACAACAACCAGCATCGCAGCCACGATGGACCGGTCCCACTCAAAGGCCGCTGCGAGCGTGGCGAGCAGCGCCATCAGCAGGACCAATACGGCGCCCTGAACTGCGACACGAGCCAGGAGCAACGCGCGCTCTCGACGGACCAATGACACGACGAACGAGCGGATCGCTAGCTTCGGATCGTATTGGCGTTCGGGTCGAGGAAGGGGCTCGTTCATGCGGTAAGGCGACCTCCAAGCAGTCTGACTTCGCTAACGCCCGCCGGTTTCCAGTCTGGCTCGGCATGACACGCAATGACCATTGTGAGCACGTTCGGTGGTCCCGTCCACGTCCTGAGGCCTCCTTGACGCAGATGGCAATCCCTTTTACTGTACAGGCGTTTAGCGGAACACCTGTACAGCGAGGACGCTTTGGAAGACCTCTCCACCCGGCAGCGCGAGATTCTAGACTTCCTTCTCGCCACCATCGACCAGACGGGTGTATTCCCGAGCTACCGAGAGATCGGAGCAGCGCTGGGCATCGGATCGACCAATGGGGTCTCCGACCACCTCAAGGCTCTAGAGCGCAAAGGATACTTGGACCGCGTCGGCGGTCGCGGCGCCTCGCGGTCCATGCGCCTGTCCGACAAAGCCACGCGCAAGGTCGCTCATGATGGCATCGTGGGGGTGCCCCTCGTGGGGCGTGTGGCGGCCGGTCCGCTACACGCGGCGGTAGAGGACTACACCTCCACCCTTAGGGTCGACGCCTCCTTGCTGCCCCGTTCCGGAGAGGTCATCGCCCTCACCATCAAGGGCGACTCCATGATCGAAGAGGGCATCCACGACGGGGACACCCTCTTTGTCCAGCGCACGCCGACCGTGCGAAACGGCGAGATCGCGGTTGTACTTGTCGACGGAGAAGCCACGTGTAAGCGACTGTTCCGAGAGTCGGGCAAGCTTCGACTCCAGCCCGCCAATAGCGCCATGCAGCCCATCTATGTCGACGACAGCGCCGACGAAGTTCAAGTGGTGGGGCGCGCGGTCGGGGTCTGGCGCACGATCTAGCTAGGGTCGCGAGTCGATATTGTCGCGCTCGCCACTCCCCATGCACAGCTCAAGGTCGCGAACCGCCAC
>JBGCER010000216.1:0-4115 GCA_045106515.1 Myxococcota bacterium | reverse complement strand
GGATCACCTCCTTTAGGAGCCGTACCTGGCGCTTCGGCGTCGGGCCGAATCTCTTGGAAACAAGGGTTCGAAGGTATCCGGTAGACGACGCTCGTCCATACTACTGTCTGATTTTCAGAGACCGAATGGTCGTTGGTTGTGCTTTGCACAATCAGACCTCCGGTCGATGAAGTGACGGATGGTCTAAGGGGCTGTAGCTCAGCTGGTTAGAGCACACGCCTGATAAGCGTGGGGTCGGGTGTTCAAGTCACCCCAGCCCCACCATCCGTTACCTTCATCGCCGGGTTTCGGGGGCGTAGCTCAGTTGGGAGAGCACCTGCTTTGCACGCAGGGGGTCATCGGTTCGAATCCGTTCGCCTCCACTTCTCCCGCCCCCGTCATGCCCCCAATGACACTGCGGCAACAATGGCCGACCCCAAGACGCGCGCCGCTACGGCTGGCCATGCGCTGTTGCTCACGTGGGTCAGCGCCGCCAAGCTGCCTCCAACCACCAGACCACCGACGGGGTCTAGCGGTGTGATCACCGCCACGAAGGCCAGGGTCGATCCCACGGGCCCGAGCGTTCGCTGGATCCACCCGCGGAACACGAGTTCCTGTACGAGCACCGCCACAAGGCCGACCAGTGGGGCCGTGCCCAAGGGGGCGAGGCCCATGGTTTGGCGTTCGACCAAGAGGTCCAGCACGGCGGTGTGGGGCAGGGGCAGGACCGGGCCGAGCCAGAGGACGCCGGCGAGCATCAGGGCCACCAAGGGGGCGAGCCAGGCCGCGTGGGCTCGAGGGCGGGCCAGTCCCAGGAATTTCCCCGGCTCCGTTTCGTGGGCACTTCGCACGACCATGACCGCGGTTAGGGCGAGCGTTCCTGCGAGCAGCGCGGGCCAGGTGGGGAGGCCGGTGCCGACGCTTGCGTTTCCGGCGGCCACCCAGACGGCGGCGGTGCCGAGGGCCACCCACCAGCCTCCCAGCGCCCAGGTGATGGACATGAGCTCTGAACCTAGCCGGGGGGCCACCAAGGCCTTCTGACTGCGTTCTAGGTCCCGTGTCGTGGCGATGAGCAGCGCAGCGGTGATGGACAGGGTCACGGCGGCGGAGAGCACGGCGGGCAGGGCACCAGGCCAGGTGTTTCCCGCGGCGACCAGGGCGCCGCCGAACGGGACGAGCGCGCCCCAGTGCGAACCAGAAAGACCCAGGAACCAAGCCATGATTCCAAGGATGCTCAACACCGCAGGCAGCACGCGGAGCGACACCGTAGCGCCACCCACCACATCGCGGCTGCGGCGGACCATGAACAGGCCTAGAGCTACGCTGCCCATGGGCACTGTGGGGATGGCGAGCAGCCACCACCCGAGTTCGACGCGCCCGGTCACGATGGCGAGGAGCGAGGCAGCCGTCGCGGCGACGGCTCCGAAGCTCGCCCAGGCGAGCCACTTTCCGAGAACCACTTCGGCCCGGGACACCGCCGCGGTGAGCAGGGCTTCGAGCGTGCCGCGACTGCGTTCGCCGGGCAGGCTCTCCGACACCGCTCCGGTCAGGATCGACGCGGCGAGCAAGGCCAAAATCAGGGTTCGCCCTGGCAGAGGCCACGGCGCGGCGGGCACGTCGGTCAGGCTCCACGCCGGCTGTTGGGCGTCTAGGGCGTCTCGGACCACATCGGGTACCCCAGCGCCGTGCACCACCAAAATCGTGTCGGTCTGCTCGAAGACGATGCCGCCGGACGGCACCACGCCCACGGTGTCGAGGACCCGCACGGCGTCTGGAACATCACCGCTAACGGCGAAGCGTCCTGGAGGGCCGTCGGGGCCCTGGGGGAAGGGGGCTGCGGCGAGCGGTCCGAGCAAGATCGCAGCGATGACCGGCAAGACCCAGCCTCGGCGACCCCGAAACAGGGCGCTCAGGTCTCGCCAGGCGATGGAGAGCACCACCGCCGGCCGCAGAACTAGGCTCTCGCGCTGCGCCACGTAAAGACTCCGATGCTCAAGGCAGCGATGACGAGGGAACCGAGAAGAGGGGGCCACCCCGTGCCAGACTGGGCGGCTAGGGAACCCAGCGGCAGCCAGGCGCCGACGGCCGGTAGGGCGTAGCCGAGCCCGAGCAACCCGGTGGTGACGGATAGACCCGCGGCCAGGGAGGCGGCAAAGCCACTGCGCAGACCCGCTCGACCGACGCTGGCGAGTCCGAGGGCTACGGCAGCCGCGGCCGCCCCGAGTCCATGCCGGGCGGTGGCCCATGGGTCAGGCAGTCCCATCAAGACCGCTGTGAAGGCGACGGCGAGGCCGATCCACAACCCAACGACCAGCGTCGCGGCGAGCCAGCGGGTCGCTCCGTGGATCCACCGGGGAAGCGCCAGCGTGAGCTCGACTTCTAGGGTGGCGTCATCCCGGTCGCGCGCGATCATTCCAGCGCCAAACACCACGCCATATAGGGCGTAGATGGCTAGGAGTAGCGTGGCGATGGTCATGCCCTGTTGCTGGCTCTGATCCGGGCCGGGCAGGGGAGGTGGCTTTGGCGTCCAGGTGGAGCCCAGTGTGCGCCGTGCGTGGGCCTCGGCGATCAGCGCGTCTCGGCCGCCCACGCTCCACAGCTGGGTTCCGTGGATGCCGAGCACGGCACCTCGCTCCTGCACGCGCTCATGGGGGTTGGCGTCGGTGAGCGTCTGCAGCCCGGAAGACTCCACCGCGGCCTGTAGACTCGCGGGGGTATCAGGATGGACCGATACAATGGGGCGCCCTCGGCCGATCGACACCACGGCCAGAGTCGCGAGCAGGGTCAAGGTGGTGAGCACCACTGGAAAGCCCAGGGCTCGGCGGGCCATGTTCTCGCGCAGCAGCCGCTTGAGGTGGGCTCCGAGCAGGGCGATGGCGGAGCGCAGGATCACGAAGGGGCGTCCATGAGGGAGACGAAGGCGTCGTCGAGGTCGTCTGCGCCAGCTTGCTGCAGCACCTGGGCTACGGTGCCCTCGGCGACGATCTTGCCGGCCTTCACCATGCCGATGCGGTCCACCACCTTCTCGACCTCTCCCATGATGTGCGAGGACAGGACAACGGCCCGGCCCTCGGCGGCCTGCTCGCGCACGAGCGCCAAGACCTCTCGGCGGCCGGGAACATCGAGTCCATCGGTGGGCTCGTCGAGCAGCAGGACCGAGGGCGCATGCACCAGGGCCCGGGCCAGCACGACCCGGCGCTTCATGCCTGTGGACAGATCGGCACAGGGGGTGTCGGCGAAGGACGCGGCGCCCAGACGCTCCAAGAGGGCGTCCGCTGTTGCTTTCGGGTCCTTCACCCCTTGGACTCGGGCGAAAAGCCGCACGACCTCTCGCGGGCGCAGCCGGTCTGGTAGGCCGGCCTCCGCGGGGACGAACGCGAGCTGGCCGCGGGCGGCGAGAGGGTTGGCCACCCGATCGACGCCGCCGATGTGGATGGCCCCGGAGTCGGGGTTGAGCAGCGTGGCGATCATGCGCAGGGTGGTGGTTTTTCCCGCGCCGTTGGGCCCGAGAAGTCCGTAGACTTCTCCGGGTTCAACCTTGAACGTGAGCTGATCGACAGCGGTGACCATGCCCCGTCCAGGGTCCCGGAATCGCTTCACTAGGTCGGTCACTTGGAGCACGCGGACCTCTCGACACCGACGGTATCGGAGACGTTGCCGCGGGGCTACAGCCCGCCACCTCCGCGAAAGCCTCCTCCGGGTCGCCGGGCTCCGCCGCCGCCACCGGACCGGCCGGGCAATTGCTCGCGAAGTCGCGCCGCCGTGTCCTCACCGAGCAGATCATCAAGACTGGAGCGAAGTTCTTCGCGGCCCGCTTGGAACTCTTGCCGCGCATCTTGTCGCTCTAGGTCGCCGCTCATGATTTGGTCGCGCACCGAGCGGATGCGGTCCCCGAACGCCTCCAAGGCGCCGTGCACCTTATCGGACGTCTCGGCGTCGATGTTCTCGTCTTCGAGGAACTGGTCTACGTCGTCGTGGATCTCGTCCCGACGCCGGTCCTGGCGCCCGCGTAGCTCCTCTCGAAACTGCTCTCGGGCTCGCTCCATGATGGGCTCGGGGATCTCTGCGTCGGGATCGTTGAGCCACCGGCCGCCCTGCACGGGCTCGGGGGTCCGGTCGGTGGTGGACGAGGGCAC
>JBGCER010000215.1:0-4259 GCA_045106515.1 Myxococcota bacterium | reverse complement strand
CGATCGCCAACCATCTGCGCCACCATCCGGGCCATCTCGTAGTCGCCAAGGCGGTGTCGGCCATCGGCATCGGGCATGCCAATACCCAACTCTGGCCGAAATAAGGCCCCAGACGTCAGCCACGCCGCGGTGGTGACCCGCCCCAGCGTTTGGGCCCGAGGCGAGCCGCCCTCGTCGCCGAGCGCTTGCACCGTGAACGCCCTCAGGTGATCGAATTCCTCATCGGTCGGCGGTCGGAAGAGCACCGCCTTTTCCAGGTACGTCCCTACAAAGTAGTCGATACAGGCATCATCAGGGGACGAGGCCGTCCACATGCACTTCAGCCCGCCGTCTTCGTACGGGATCCTCAATCGCGACACCCCAGAGCCCCTGGCCTCACGCTCCGTCCAGCTCGCTCCGCCCAACGGCGCCACGTTCAGGAAGAGGTCCAAGGTCGCCGGGTCGATGGACACGCCCTCTGAATAGGTGCTGAACGGCATCGATGAGGGTGCATCGAAGGGGTTGGTGTCGGCGAGCGACCCCGGGCCCTGCCCGATGGACCGGGTCCACTCCGCCCGGGTGGTTCGGCGAATGCGAGCGGGAGAACTCGCCGGTTCACCATCACAGAGGAACAACAGCTCGTCATAGGTGGGCCCAACGTCGGTATCGACGTCGGTATCATCGGTGGAATCCGTCGAATCCGTCGAATCCGTGCCATCGGTCGGATCGTCAGGATCAGGCGAGGGACCCGTACACGACAGGACAATCAACACAGGAAGCACGCGCCAACAATGCAACATGGCAAACTCCGTGATGCTCATGGTAGCAGAGGTGAAATCATGAGCCGCCCGCGGACGTATACGTGAGCGCGGCCCATGAACTCGGAGCTACGTAATGAAAATTCTGCTCATTCTTCCAGTACTTTTTCTCGGAGGCTGCTGCTGCTGCAACATCGACTGGCTCATCCCCGATGACCTGGCCGACCAGGCAGCCGAGGCCGTGATCCGCGAGGGTGTGCGAGTGGGCACTGGCGTCGACGTGGACATGGAGGAGGGCCGAGTCACCATCGAGACCCCCGAGGGTCGGCTGGTGGCTGGGGAGGGGGTCGCAGCCGTGGACCCGCGGATGCCTGTCGCGGCCCACCCCAAGTGCGCCATTGGCGGTGGACTGAGTGTGGAAACGAAGGGAGACAAGGCCGTAAGCATGGCTCAAACCGACTGCGATGTTCCGCTGGCCGACCTGGTCGACCACTATGAGAAACAGCTCAAGAACTTGTCTTCTGACGTAAAGCGCGTTTCCATGAACCAGGGCCAAGACGGGAGCATGACCATCCTCAAAATCGAAGACGGCGGCGCTCGCTTCAAGGAGCTGTCGGTCATGATGGGCGAAGATGAAAGCGGCAAGACCAGCGCCGCCGTGATCGTGACTCTGCCGTAGCCACGCTCGAAGTCGGTTAGCAGACGCCCATGGCCCTCAACCTGATCGATGAGCTCAAACACATCACCGCCTGCCTAGAGCAAGCGGGGGTCACCCACGCGCTGTGCGGCGGACTCGCCCTCGCGGTACACGGCGCCGCCCGAGCCACCACGGACATCGACCTGCTCATCCACACAGCGCAGGTCGACGCCGCCCTCAGAGCCGCACGATCGGTCGGATACCGATTCGAGGCCGCCCCGATGGTGTTCTCCGACGGCATGCAGATCCGACGGATCACCAAGGTCATCGACGGCGAAGCCGTGACGCTAGACCTGATCCTGGAACAGCCAAACTTGGCAAACGTCCTTGCAAATCGCGAGCGCGTCCCGCTCGATGACGCACATCTATGGGTTGTGAGCCGCGCCGGCCTGATCGAGATGAAGCTCGCCTCCAGCCGCCCCCAGGACCAGGCCGACGTCGCACGCCTGATCGAGCTGGACCGATGAGCGGTCCCGCAAAGAGCGTCGAAGGTGAGCTGCGTCGGGCGGTGCGCGACGTGAGCCTACGCCCAGAAGACCGTTTAAAGGCGAAAATCGACTATTCCAGGCACGCGATTCGACAGCGGCTCGACCACGTCGAACAGGCCCGCCGCGCGTGTGCACGACTCCTGCAGGCCGGAACCGACGCACGAGCTCAGACCGAAGAGCCCTAGCCCACCCAAACTCGGGCATTGCGGAACATCTTCAGCCAGGGACCGTCCGGACCCCAGTCGCTGGGCGTCCACGAATTGCTGACAGTGCGGAAGACGCGCTCGGGGTGAGGCATGACGATGGTTGCGCGACCATCGGGGGTGGTGAGCCCGGCGATGCCCGCTGGCGAGCCATTGGGGTTGAGCGGGTATTGCTGGGTCACAGCGCCACGATTGTCCACGTAGCGGACCGCGACCTCGCCCTGGGGCGCATTCTCGGCGTAGAAAGCGCGGCCTTCGCCGTGAGCCACCGCCACAGGGAGCCGGCTTCCCGCCATGCCCGCCAGCAAGATCGACGGTGACTCCTGCACTTCCAAGGTGCAGACGCGAGCCTCGAACTGTTCACTTTGATTGCGCACAAATCGAGGCCAATCTTCGGCACCCGGAATGAGCGGCGCCAGGTGCGACATCATCTGGCAGCCGTTGCACACGCCCAAGCTGAACGTGTCGCCCCGGTGGAAGAAGGTCTGGAATGCGGCTCGAAGTTGGGCTTGGAACAGCACGGTCCGGGCCCATCCGCCGCCCGCGCCCAGCACATCGCCGTAGCTAAAGCCGCCACAGGCCACGAGGCCCTTGAACGCGGTCAGATCCCGGCGACCGGCGATCAGGTCGCTCATGTGCACATCGACGGCCTCGAAGCCCGCGCGATCGAAGGCGGCCGCCATTTCGATTTGGCCATTGACGCCTTGTTCCCGCAAGATCGCGACCTTGGGCCGCACCCCTGTGCCGATGAATGGGGCGGCGATGTCCACCGCCGGATCGAAGGTAAGCACAGGTGAGATGCCAGGATCGTCCACATCGAGCAAGCCGTCAAACTCCTGCTGGGCGCAGTCGGGATCGTCACGCAGGGCCTGCATGCGGTAGCTGGTGTCGGCCCACAATCGATGCCACTGCACGGCGTCACCGGTCAGGACCTCGACGGCGTCATGGCGGAAGGTCAGGGTCCGTTCGGCGAGCACGGTGCCCACCTCCACCCCAAAGACCTGGTGTTTGGCGAGCAATTCCAGCACGGATTCCACGTCGGTCGCCGCGACCTGTAGCACCGCGCCCAGCTCCTCGCTGAACAGGGCGCCGACGGGATCGTCACCCAGATCATCCAAGTCGACTTCCGCGCCTAAGTGACCGGCGAACGCCATCTCACAGAGGGTAGCGAAGAGTCCGCCATCGGAGCGGTCGTGGTAGGCCAGCACCTGCCCCGTTCCGTGCAGCGCCTGCATGGCGTCGACAAATCCGCGCAAGTGAGCCGGGTCATCCAGGTCGGGCGGCACCGCACCGAGCGTGCCGTAGACCTGGGCCAGGGCGGAACCACCCAAGCGGTTTTGGCGTTGCCCCAGGTCGATGGCGATCAATCGCGTATCGCCGGGCTGGAGCTGAGGCGTCCAAGCGGCCCCCGCGTCCGTGCACGGCGAAAAGGCGCTGACAATCAAGGAAAGAGGCGCAGTGACCCGCTTCTCTTGTCCGTCCTCGGTCCACACCGTGCGCATGCTCATGCTGTCTTTTCCGACCGGAATGCACAGGCCGAGGGCCGGGCACAGCTCCATACCGACCGCCCGCACCGTCTCGTACAACTTCGCGTCTTCTCCGGGGTGACCGGCGGGGGCCATCCAGTTCGCCGACAGCACCACTCGATCCAGGGCGCGGATCGGCGCGGCCATCAGGTTGGTCAGGGCCTCTCCAACCGCCAGCCGGCCCGCCGCGGGACCATCGAGCACCGCCACCGGCGTGCGCTCACCCATGGCCATGGCTTCGCCCACAACCGAGTCGTGGCTCACCGTGGTGGTCGCCACGTCGGCCACGGGAACCTGCCAGGGTCCAACCATCTGATCGCGAGCTACATAGCCCGTGATGGACCGGTCTCCGATGGTGATCAGAAAGCCCTTGCTGGCCACGGTGGGCAGGGCCAAAACGCGCTCGGCCGCGTCGAGCAGGTCGATGCTGCCCCGGTCGATGGGCGTGTGCTCCACCGGGAGAGTCTGGGCCGTTCGGTGCATTCTAGGCGGCTTGCCCAGGAGCACATCCAGCGGTAGGTCGATAGGCCGGTCGCCGATAACACATCCACCGGGAATAGACACGCTTGCGCGTCCCAAGCGCGCGACGAGCGGTCCCATGACGCAAA
>JBGCER010000214.1:0-5001 GCA_045106515.1 Myxococcota bacterium | reverse complement strand
CTGCCTTGCCGCGCTCCAGACCTTCACGCAGGCGCTGTCGCAGGTCATTGGCGTCGACCATGGGGATGACCTCGCCCGCCTGAACGAGGCTGACGGTGCCGCGCTCCTCGGACACCACCAGGCAGATAGCATCGGTGTCCTCGGTGAGGCCGATTGCAGCCCGGTGCCGGGTTCCGTAGGCGCGACTCACCTGCTTGGATAGGGAGATGGGCAAGAAGACGCCGGCGGAGTGGGCGCGCGAGCCCACCAGGATCACAGCGCCATCGTGAATGGGGCTAGTCGGGTGGAAAATCGCCTGAAGCAGCTCCGTCGTGACCAAGGCATCCATCTGGTGGGCACCCTCGGCAAAGGGCTCCAGGTCGGCCGTTCGCTCAATGGCGATCAGCGCACCAATCTTCCTCTTGGCAAGGGCGAAACAGGCGCGAATCACCTCTTCGAGCACCTGAGCATCGGTGGCGCGCTGAGTGCGACCAAACAGGGTCCCGCCAGCGCGAGCCAAGGCGCGTCGGATGTCCTCTTGAAACAAGATGACGATGGCCAAAGCCACCCAAACAAAGAGGTTGTCCAATACCCAGTGCAGCGTGTTGAGCCCGATGTCATCGGACACCAAGTAGATGACGCCCAGCACCGCCAAGCCCAACAGGCTCTGCAGCGCCCGCGTACCCCGCAAGAACAGCAGCACTCGGTAGAAGAGCCACGAGAGCAGGGCGATGTCGACCCAGTCCATGGGATCGGCCGTCGCCAGGGGCGACGCATCAAGCCAGGCGATCAACCAGCTCATGAAGCGACCGCGGGTTGGGCGCGGCCCACGGCCGTGAACACCGTCAGCGCCTGCACGGTGGCCGCCACGTCGTGGACCCGAACGATTTGCGCTCCCAACGCGACCGCAGCGAGAGCTGCGCCCACCGAGCCATGCACACGTTCACCAGGCACACTTTGCCCAGTTAGATCGCCAATAAACCGCTTTCGCGAAGCGCCGACAAGCACCCGATGGCCTTGGGCGACCAGTCGTGGGATCACATGAAACAGCCGCGCATTATCGGCGGATGCTTTGCCAAACCCAACGCCGGGATCCAGCACGATCCGCTCGACGTCGATGCCAGCGTCCACGGCTGCTGTGGTGCGCGCCTTCAGGTGTGCCTCCACCTCTTGCACCAGGTCAGTGTAGGCGGTCTGGCGTTGCATTGTGCGCGGATCGCCGCGCATGTGCATCAACACCACCGTGCACCTCGCGGCGGCGCACACCGATGCCATGGCCGGATCCGATAGGGCCGTGACATCATTTACCCAAAGAACCCCGGCGTTCAACGCAGCCTCTGCGACGGTCGCCTTGGAGGTATCAATGCTGATGCGGGCGCGGGGTCGCTCTTGCAGGACGGCCCGAATGATGGGCAAGACGCGCTGTGCTTCGGACGCGGCATCGACCGCCGGCGCACCGGGCCGCGTGGACTCCCCGCCGATATCGATGAGGTCCGCGCCCTCGTCCAACATGGAGAGAGCGTGTTGAATTCCGGCGTCGACCGTATCGAATCGCCCGCCATCCGAGAAGGAGTCCGGGGTGGCGTTGAGGATGCCCATGACCAAGGGCTGTGCTGGCACGTGCAACATGGCCGGCCCCTATCCTGACGAGCGCAGGTGCGCGCTAGGCGCCGGCTTGCTCGGGGCCCAGAAGCCAACTCACGCCATCGGGGCGGATGGGGCCCGCCTCTTCGACCAGCTCCTTAAACTCCACGCCAGAGAGGCTCTCGCGTTCCAAGAGCACCTGGGCGATTCGGTGCAATACATGCACATTCTGGCGAATGATTGTTGCCGCGCCATCATAGGCTTTCTGGCAGATGTCTTTGACCTCTTGATCGATGCGCCGCGCGGTCTCTTCGGAGTAGGCCTTGTTCTGGGCCATGGAGCGCCCCAAGAAGGGCTCATCGGTGCTGCCGCCCCAAGCGACGGGTCCCAGCGCATCGGACATGCCGTACTCAGTCACCATGTGCTGGGCGATGCGCGTGGCCTGCTGCAGGTCGTTCTGAGCGCCGGTGGTGTAGTGTTGGAACGCCACCTCTTCAGCAGCCCGGCCACCCATGGCCATGGTGATGCGGTTGAGCATGTCCCGCCGGCTCATGGAGAGGCGATCTTCGGGCGTCAGGTGCATGGTCACACCCAGGGCGCGCCCACGAGGCACGATGGTGACCTTGTGCAGCGGCGCATGGCCGGGCAAGAAGTGGCCAACAAGGGCGTGGCCGGCTTCGTGATAAGCCGTTGTCTTCTTCTCTTTTTCCGACATCACCAAGCTCCGGCGCTCGGGGCCCATGTAGATCTTCTCGACGGCGTTGTCGAAGTCCGCAGCGTCGACCTGTCGCTTGTCCTTGCGAGCGGCTAGCAGCGCCGCCTCATTGCACAAATTTTCGAGGTCTGCCCCGGAAAATCCGGGAGTGCGGCGAGCGATGACCGACAGGTCCACGTCCTCGCCTAGGGGCAGGCGACGGGTGTGGATCTCCAGGATCTTTTGTCGGCCGGTGACGTCGGGGTTGGGCACCATGATGCGGCGGTCAAACCGACCGGGACGCAAGAGTGCAGGGTCGAGCACGTCGGGGCGGTTGGTGGCAGCCACCAGGATGACGCCCTCGGTGCCCTCGAAGCCGTCCATCTCGACCAAGAGCTGGTTGAGGGTCTGCTCGCGCTCATCATGACCGCCGCCGAGGCCGGTGCCACGATGGCGACCGACGGCATCGATCTCATCGATGAAGATGATGCACGGCGCGTGCTTGCGCCCCTGCTCGAACAGGTCGCGGACGCGGCTTGCGCCAACACCGACAAACATCTCCACAAAGTCCGAACCCGAGATCGAGAAGAACGGCACCCCGGCCTCGCCGGCCACAGCGCGGGCCAGTAGGGTCTTTCCGGTTCCCGGTGAGCCCATGAGCAAGACACCCTTTGGAATCCGGCCTCCGAGGCGGGTGAATTTGCGGGGATCCTTGAGGAAATCCACAATCTCTTCCAGCTCTTCTTTGGACTCTTCGATGCCAGCAACATCGTCGAAGGTGACGCGCCGAGCCGTGTCAGAGTGCAAGCGAGCCTTGGACTTTCCGAAGTTCATGGCTCGGCCATTATTGCCTTGAATATTACGCATCAGCCAGAAGAACAGCAAGACCATCACGCCCAGGGGCAGCAGCGCGGTGAGGCCGATGGTCCATAGGGTGTTGTCCGGCTCGGGCTGGTAGGCGTAGGCCACTTCGTATTCGTCGAGCATCTGCCCCACGACCGTGTGATCCAGGGGGCCGGTCGTGCTGACGGCTTCTTCGTTGAGGCGCTTGGCGGTGATCGCCTGACCTGTGATCACCACGTCGGTGACCTTCTGCTCGGCCACCAGATCTTGGAATTCCGAGTACTCCATCGGCTTGGCGGAATTCCACGAAGCTTGGGGAACGAGCAACACCGCCACGACGGCCACCAAGATGACCAACCAGAAGATGTTGTTGCGAGTCAGGTTCTTCATGCGTGTTCGTTCCCGTAGAAGCCAGCAGCCGAGGGTCGGGGTAACCGTGGCCGCAGTGCGAGACCACGCGAGGGAGTCAGCCCGGTGCGGTGATAGACACCAGCTCTCTGTCGATACGCACCTGGACCGTAGCGGAAAGTGCCACCACACCGTGGCCTCGGCGGCAAGCGCCCAGAATCGCGTCGATGTGTGCTGAAGAACAAAGGGGCAAAGCCAGGTTTAAAGCCCTTCGAGCGATGGGCTCAGGCGCCGAAGCCAAGTCGCGGGTGTACCAGCCCCCCACCACGTGGGGGCACTGCTTGGACGCGAGCTCACACAGCAATGCATCATCGGCGGCGGCGAGGCGAGCCGATCGTGCCAATGCGGTGCTGGCCCCGGGCCTCAATGACTCCATCAGCGGCAAGAGCTCGGCGCGAACCCGGTTTCTAAGGAACCGGGGGTCGGTGTTGCTCGGGTCCTCCCGCCATGTCAGCTGCATCGCTTCGGCATAGGCCCGCACAGCCTGTTGGGGCTCATCCAAAAAGGGTCGTACATAGCGCCCTCTTCGCGCGGCCATGCCGGACAAACCGCCAGTGCCTGCCCCCCTCACCCAGCGCATCAACACCGTCTCCGCCTGGTCATCACGGTGGTGTGCGAGCGCCACATGATGCACATTTAATGTATCGAATACGCCGTACCGAGCATCTCGGCAGGCCTGCTCAGACGCTGCCGCCCCCAACTCGAAGCGCTGGGTCTGAGCGGGTAGCCCGTGTGAGGAGGCGAGGTCTAGGACGAACGCCGTATCTTGGGCGCTGCCGGGGCGGGTACCGTGATCGATGGTGACAACGCTGAGATGGCCACCATGAGCGCGCTGAGTGCGGACCAGCACATCGAGCAGCACGACGGAGTCTAGCCCCCCACTGACGGCCACAGCCACGCGTTCATCGGGGGCCCACAGTGCTTGTTCCACAATGAACTGGAGCACGCGATCTTTGAGACGCGTCGCCGCGCTCATGATGCGTCTTGGGCGCTGGCGAGCCGCACCACACCGGCCCAATCATCGGGCAGGTCACCGTCCAGCAGAGCCTGGTTCACGCGCTTCGCGCTACAACGATTGCACCGGTAAAATAGCTTCCAACCCGAGTTCTTCTGGTCCGCGCCGATAGGCACCAACAACCCTCCGCAGTCGCTCAGCCGATCGCCAGGCACCTCTCCATCCACGTGCAGGCCATGGAGGCAAAAGGGGCAATGGTCGCGGGCAGATCGTCCATGTGGAGGCACGGCTCGGCCGCAGTGCGCACAGTCAAAGCCCTCATCGACGGCGACGGGGTTCTTTCGAACCCGCGACGAGGCCTCTCGCTCCCGAGCCCGCCTCAAAAGCCGCTTTGCGGGGCCCGTGAGCAGGTCCTCATCGAGTGCAACGCCCCGACGTCGTGCCTCTGTCACGATGGCGGCGCGCAGATCGGCGTCGGTGTCGACCTCTGTCGCGGCTCGCTTCAACGCCCCTCGACTCATGGGCTCGTCCAGTAGGG
>JBGCER010000213.1:0-6208 GCA_045106515.1 Myxococcota bacterium | reverse complement strand
GCCCCCACCCCTCATGACCGCTCCGCACGAACCACAGGGAGGTCGGAGCGAGCCGGGTTCTCGACGAGCGAGGGCCTGCCGGCGTGTCGAGACACGTCAAAGGCCCGAGCGAAGGAGAGGGACCGGCGCAGCCCGAGATCCTAAGGGGCAGTGGAGTGCATCGTGAGGGATGGGGCCTAGGTCCGCTACAGCACGTCGAGCGGCTGCATCATCGCGCGGATGAAGCTCATGTGCGGCCGCAGCGCGTCTCGTCCCCACTCCGTCGCGTTCATGGCCTCGCGAATGGCCGGAACCACGTTCATCGGGGACAGCGTCTTGGGCATAGGCAGGTAGAGGTCTGCATATCGGCGGTCCCGGTCCACGTTGGCGCTCCGCACCAGCGTCTGGATCGGGAGCCAGAGCGGGCGGCGTGGTGAGGGCGCAAAACAATCCATGGCTAATACAAAGGGCTGCCTCACGCCAAGGTTGCCTTTCACGCTGCCTTTCCAGCCCGCCCTCGCCGGGACATTGGATACCAAACCGCCTTCGCCCAACCGAGTGATTCCATAGGTTGCATAGAGATCATCGAGAAGTCGGCGCATGCGGTCATCATCGCGCAGCACATCGTAGTGAAGCACGCCTGGCACAGCCGCGGAAAAGCCTGCTGCATCTAGCGCATCGAAGTCTTCCGTTCCCGGATCGTCGCCCAGCACCATCTCTTTGAGGGCATCCCGACGCGCCAGAAACTCACGGAGGATCCCCACGGCGCGCGTCGTGCTGCGCAGGCGCTGGCGGGTGGACGGGCGCCCCACATCGCCGTCCAAGAAGCGCTCATAGTACCCCAAGTCATGCTTCAGGGCATCGACAGTAATCCCGGTTGCCACAACATAAGTGGGGATTTCCATGCTGGACAGCAGCAAGGGTTCGCCGTCGGTGTCCAAGAAGAGCGAGCCCAAAGCCGCGCGCAGATACATGCGCAAGGTGGCTGGCAGACCGTAGCGAGACTCGGATTCCAACACCCGAAGCACGTCGCCCCAAGCCAGCTTGCCCGACGCGGAGACGATGGGCGCCATGTCGAAGTGTCGGCGTCGCGAGCGGAACATGGAGGTGAGCGCGCCGATGGACGTGCCCACCATCAAGTCCGGCATCAGATCGTTCCGATCGAGCTCTTGATAGGCGCCGAGGTAGACGTAGCCCGCACCGCCGCCGCCGCCGGACACCACCACCAGGTTCCGAGTCGTGATCTCCGCTTCCAAACTATCCCGATCGATCGGGAAATGTTCGAGGATTTTGCCCCGCAATACCCTGGATGACTCCGCCACGGCTGGGAGCTCCCGCACCGCCGTCCACAAGTCCGAGCCCTCACCGAGCCAGCGCTCGAGCTGCGCCTGGAGCTGACGGGCAGGCTCCCGGGTGAGGCCATCGACGTCTACATCCACACCATCGACGTTCCGAACCATCGTGAGTCGGACCAGAGAGATCGCATAGCGCAGGGCGTGCACCAGCTTGTCGGGGACGGAGTCCTGATTCGCCAGGTGCCGCCGCACCACCTCGCGCTCCAAGGCGTCGAGGGGGCGCCGTCGGTCAAAGGCCGCTCTGGTGTCAAACTCGCTCACAACCCTCCCGGGGGATCCCATGACTACCGCACCATCGGGCCTCGCGGTGCAAAGAAGCCATCATGGCGACAGGGTCAGCGGGCGTCCACCGGCCCCATCCGCCTCAAAAAAGGCGCGGACCGCTGCGACGGGCTCTTCGGGCGTCTCCACCTGCCACGCGGATGGGAGCAGCGCCTCGTGCTCCCGCCATCGGAAACGCCGACCGACCAACACCACCACACCGCGGTCATTGGGACCCCGCACCACCCGGCCCGCCGCCTGGATGACCTTGGTCATCCCGGGAATCAACGACGCATAGCGGTAGCCAGCCTGGTACCTCTCTTCGTAATATTCACGCAGCAACCTTCGTTCTAGCCCAATCGGCGGCAGCGCTGGACCGACGATCACCGCCGCTTGTAGGGCCCCGCCCGGTAAGTCGATGCCCTCCGCGAACAGACCCCCGAGGACCGCTGCGAGCACCGTGGGTTGCCCGCCTTGGCGCAGCGTCGACAGCCACCGGGCACGCTCGGCCTCCGAGAGCCCGCGTTCCTGCCGAAGCAGGCGTCGTTCGCCCAGATCGATGCGATCCACAAGATCGTCGAGCATGGCGAAGCTCGGGAAGTATAGCGCCACATTCCCCGGCACGGCACGCACGATACTCTGGAGTAAAGCCGAGGTTCGAGGTGCATGACTCGAGCGGTCTCGGTAGCGGGTCGACACTCTGGGTGCGACGAGCACTCGGCAGTTCTCAGGGGGAAACGGAGACGGAAGCGTGCAAATCGCCGCGCCACGAAGCCCGAGCAAGTCCTCGTAGAAGTCCGATGGGCACAAGGTCGCGCTACACAGCACCGCACCCCCCAACTTCTCAAACCGAGGCTTCAACAAACCGGATGGGTCGAGGCAAAGCAGCCGCACCTCCACCCCCCGACGGCGCCGAACCAGACTCACCGTCTCGGGGCCGGCACGATCGATGGCGTCGGCGAACCGAAACACGGATCGCGCCACGTCTAGCCAGTCGTCTCGGTCGGCATCGAACGCCGCATGTTCGGCCTTGAGAACGCCGTAGTCGACCGCTACATCATCGAGAGACTCCACCAAGCGTCGCCACGGCCGAGCATCGACCTCCACCGTCGCCTCATCGGATTCCCACGGTCCCGCAGCGGAGGCTTCCACGGCGGCCAAGGCTCCGGAGATCTCGTCACAGAGCTCGACGAAACGCTCATATCCGGACACCGAAGAAAGGGCGCTTCGGGCCCTGCGCACGATCGCGCCATCGACCCCGGGTGAGCCGTATCCACGGGCTCGCTCCACGAGCTGGTGAGCCTCGTCCACCACCACAACCCAACGTTCTAAGGACTCACCAAAGAGGGTGTTGGAACCCAAGTCTGGGTCGAAGGCATAGTTGTAGTCGCCGATGATCAGGTCTGCGTTTCGCGCCACATCCGAGGCCAGCTGGTAGGGGCACACCTCGAATTGTCGGCCGATTCCCTGGAAAATGTCTCGATCCGCCAGACCGGCAGCCCAGGCCCGCCCCATCAGGGCATCTTCGTCTACCTTGTCGTAGTGCAGGTGCGCGAAGGGGCAGGCCTCGGGCCGGCACGACACCACATCGTTAAGGCAAACCTTGTCTTTTGCCGTGATGACCACCACCCGCAACGGCAACCCGGCCTCGACCAATCTGCGCGCCGTGTCGATGGCCACGGATTGTTGGGTGGTGCGGGCCGTGGCCCAGAAGACCTGTCGACCCGTAGACAAAGCATGGCGCAGCGCGCCCACCATCACCGCCGCCGTCTTGCCAAGGCCCGTCGGTGCCTGCACCATGGCCGTTCGACCGCCATCTAGGCTGTCGAGCACGTGCGCACGCGCTTGTCCTTGACCCGGACGCTCTCCGTCAAATGGCCACGGAACTGTCGCGGCGCTGCGCCGGCGCAACCAGTCGATCCGATCGTCTCGAAGCCGCAGAACGCGTTCCAGCCAGCTCCGTACGCGCCCGTCGATCTGCGCGATGGAGGCGGTGACACCCAGCACATGCTTGGCGCCGTCGACCAAGGAGACCAACACGAGTCGGCCCACGGGCTCATTGTGACGCAGCTGCACGAGCATCCACAGGTAGATCTCCAGCTGAGCCACGTACGAGGCATAGTCGCCGGCCTCCGTCTGAAAGAGGCGACCATGGGGCAGCGCCACGGACTTGACCTCCTCGACAATGGTGGTTCCCCCTTCCTTGGTGAGCCCATCGACCCGCCCCTGTAGATCGACAGTCCAGCCGCACAGCTGCAGCCGATGCTTCAGCGTTTTCTCTGCCTCAAACGCCTCATCTTCAACAGCTCGATCCGCTTGCCACGCCTCGTGGATGGCTCGCCCTTCAGCCATGCGCCGCTTGGCGGAACGCACCACGTCGAGACTTAGGTGCCCGGAGCGAAAGCCCAGCTCTACCAGGTCCCGAACGGACAAGGTCAGCACGCGCTCAGCATCGTCGAACCGCAGGGACATGGGGGCCGCTATCCCCCCACCGCACCGCCACCAAGGCGCGCGCGGCAGGTCCGGACGCGCTAGGAGCGGGGGCCCCGGAGCCCGATGGACCTCGCTACCACCTGGCACGAACGATTGACCGCCCTCGATGCCCAGGGCTTGCGACGCCGCCTTCGTACCCTTCGACCGACGGGCGCGGTGACCGGCAAGCTCGACGGCACCGATGTACTGGTGGCGTGCAGCAATGACTACCTGGGCCTGGCTTGGCGAGACGAGGTGCGGGCCGCAGCCAAGGGCGGGGGCAGCGGATCATCGCGATTAATCGCGGGAGATCGGCCCATCCATCGCCAGCTGGAGGAGGCGATCGAGGCGTGGCTCGGCCGACCCGCCACCCTCTTTACCTCGGGGTACCACGCGAACTTGGGGCTCCTGGGCGCCATCGGAACCGCCGACGTTCATATCGCCAGTGACGCCCTCAACCACGCCTCCATCATCGATGGCCTGCGCCTGAGCCGGGCCCGGCGCACCATCACAGCCCACGCCGATCCCACCGCCGTGCCCGATGATGCCGACATCACCGTCATCGAAGGCCTCTACAGCATGGACGGCGACACCCCACCCATCGCCGCCTACGCCGACCCGGATCGGCTCATGGTCGACGAGGCTCACGCCATCGGGTGCATGGGCCCGGACGGGGCCGGAGCCGCCGCCGCAGCGGGGGTGACCCCGGCCATTCGCGTGGGGACGTTCGGCAAGGCGCTGGGCGCCCACGGCGCCTTCGTCGAGGGTCCGCCGGAACTTCACGAACTCCTAGTTAACAAAGCAAGAAGCTTCATTTTTACGACAGGGCTCCCCGAGCCTGTCGCCGCGATGGCCTTGGCGGGACTCACCCTCATGCGTCGAGAGCCGGAGCTGGCAGACCGCCTGCGCCGCAACTCCGCGCGGCTCCGACAGGGCCTGGGCGACCTGGGCTGGACACCGCTGGGGGGTGCGCACATCGTGCCCATCGTCGTCGGCGCTGGCGCCACCCAAATGGACCGACGCCTCCAGCGCGCCGGAGTCTTCGCCGCCGCGATTCGCCCGCCCACCGTCGCCCCTGGCACGGAGCGGATCCGCTTTACCGTCAGCGCCGCCCACACCGTCGACCAGATCGACCAGATTTGTGATGCGGTCGGGCCCCGACCTTCCACCGACTTTAGAGTTGAGCCATGAACCGCACTCAGCGCCTGCAAGAGCTCGATCGCACCGCCCTGTGGCACCCATTCACGCCCCAGCAGCGATGGACCGCCAGTGACCCCCTGGTCATCCAGAGCGGCAAAGGGTGCGTTCTGGTCGACACCGAGGGTAAGACCTACCTCGATGGCACCGCATCCCTGTGGACCAATGTGCACGGTCACGGCCACCCGGCCCTCGACCAAGCGGTGCGCGATCAGCTCGATGAGCTGGCGCACTCGACCCTACTCGGCCTCACCCACCCCACCGCCATCGAACTTGCGGGGGCCTTGGTCGACATCACCCCCAAGAATCTGACGCGAGTGTTTTACTCAGACTCGGGCTCTACCTCAACAGAGATCGCCGTAAAGATGGCGTTTCAGGCCCAACAACAGGCGGGCCACCCGGAGCGGTGCCGCTTCGCGACCCTGTCCGACGCCTACCACGGAGACACCATCGGAGCCGTGAGTGTGGGTGGGATCGCAACCTTCCACGCACTCTTCCGACCGCTACTGTTCGAGGCCGTGGTGCTGCCCGCTCCCCGAAGCCCCGGCGGAGCCGAAGAAGACGCCGCGCTGCAGGCGGCGATCGCCATGCTTCGCGCCGAAG
Organism: Myxococcota bacterium; assembly: GCA_045106515.1. GTDB lineage: Bacteria > Myxococcota_A > UBA796 > UBA796 > REDI01. Next base: position 341 of record JBGCER010000213.1, on the reverse strand, counting down.
CACACAGCCTCGCGGCCCTGATCGTCGAGCCCCTCGTTCAGGGCGCGGCGGGCATGAAGATGCACTCCACGCACTATCTGCGCACCCTCATCGATGAAGCCAGAGGCCTCGGCATCTTGATTATCGCCGACGAGGTCGCCGTGGGATTCGGGCGTACCGGCAGCCTTTTCGCCATGGAGCAGGTGGAGCGAGAGCCCGACTTCCTGTGTTTGGCCAAGGGCATCAGTGGCGGCTACCTGCCGCTGGCCGCCACCCTGGCGACCGAGAAGGTGTACGAGGCGTTCCTGGGCTCGCCCCAAGAGAATCGGCAGTTCTTCCACGGCCACACCTACACCGGCAAC
>JBGCER010000212.1:0-7778 GCA_045106515.1 Myxococcota bacterium | reverse complement strand
TTGAGCATGAAGTGCGGGTAGTCGCCAAGCTCGGCCAAGCCATAGGCGTCGTCGTCGAGCACGGTGACGCTCGCGTCCCGCACGCGCCCGTCGAGGCGCTCGACTTTGACGCCATTCCGGGAGATGACGGCGATCTCCCGGTCGTCCAGGTACACCACCCGACAGGTTAGCTCGACGATCGCTTGAGGATCCGAGGCCACGACGGTCTCACCATCGCCTAGCCCCACCACCAGCGGGCTTCCCAGTCGCGCAGCGATGATTTGGTCGGGGTGCTCGGTGAACACCACGGCGATGCCGTATGTGCCGTGTACCTGGCGCAGGGCCTTGCGAACCGCGGCCACCGGGTCACCCTTGTAGTGCTTGCGGATCAGGTGCGGCAGAATCTCGGTGTCCGTCTCGCTGCGGAACACGGCTCCGTCGTCTTCGAGCTGGCTCTTCAGCGCCGCCATATTCTCGATAATGCCGTTGTGAACGACTGCGATGTTGTTCTGTGCGTCCAGATGCGGGTGGGCGTTCGGCTCGGTGATACCGCCGTGGGTGGCCCAACGTGTATGGGCGATACCCATGGTGCTCGCTGGTGGATCGTCGAGCGCATTGTCTAGGTCTGCGACTCTGCCTACGGCCTTGCGGGTCCACAGCTCCGAGCCGTGCACCAGGCAGATGCCGGCCGAATCGTATCCGCGGTATTCAAGGCGTTTCAAGCCTTCTACAAGGCGAGGGAGAGCTGCTTCAGGGCCAATGTAGCCAACGATTCCGCACATACGTTCGAGCTCCGAGGGTGTTGTCGCACCAGCGTCTGACCGAGGGTTGTCGTGAACAGGCCGCTGGCTTCTATCCGATGCATAAATCCGGACCGGTCGATTCGAGCGATGCAATCCGTAGCGCGGGCGTACACTGCGGCATGCGAAAGATCATCTTGTTTGGCATTGTTGGGACGGGTGTGCTGGCCTTGGGCTGCGGCTTGTACCTGACCCTGTGGCCGGTGCCTATCGACCCCATCGCGTGGCAGCCCCCGCTTGCACCCTCACCGACTGGGATTTGGGCGCCCAATACGGGTCTGGCGAACGTGAATCGGCTGGACGTCCCGGTCGGCGACTATGGCCCCGAAGACCTGCACGTGCTGGGAGACCAAATCTACGGAGGTACCGCCCACGGCGCCATCCTGAGGTGGTCCCTGGACGGCGGCCCGCCGGTCGAGGTCGTCAATACGGGCGGGCGACCGCTCGGATTGCACCATGATCCGCAAAATAGGCTGGTGATCGCCGACGCAGTCAAGGGCTTGATCCGCCTTGAACCTGACCACAGCCTCACGACCCTGTGCACCCACGCCACGGATGGCACCGCGCTCGCCCTCACCGATGATCTGGACGTGCAAGCGGACGGCACCATCTGGTTTAGCGATGCGTCTGCCATTCGTGGTCACACAGAATGGAAGCAGGAAATTTTGGAGAGCCGAGCCAATGGTCGGCTCCTTCGATGGCGACCATCGGCCCCCGGATGCGAGGTCGTCCAGAGCGGCTTCTTTTTCGCCAATGGCGTCGCTCTGGCCGCCGACGAGTCCTTTGTCCTCATCAATGAAACCAGCCGCTATCGGGTGATTCGAAGATGGCTCACAGGGGCGAAGGCTGGCACCACCGATGTGTTCATCGATGCCCTACCCGGCTTTCCCGACGGGATCTCCGTCGATGATCAGGGCCACTTCTGGGTTGCCATCGCCAGCCCCCGCAATGGGACCGTCGACGCGCTGGCGGGTCGCCCTTGGCTGCGTTCGGTGATCCAGCGCCTGCCAGACGCCGTTCAGCCTCGCCCAGCGCGGCACCCCTTCGTGATCGAATTGGACGGGAACGGCGCTGTGGTGCGCACCCTCCAGGACCCTCAAGGCAAGAGTTACGGGTTGATCACCAGCGTGCAGCCCCACGGCGACAGGCTCTACCTAGGTAGCCTCAGTGAGCCCGCGGCGGCCTGGGTCGCCAAGCCTTGATGCGCGTTAAACCTTGCTCTTGAGCTCGCGCTGGATGGCTTGAAGGACGTTCGGCGGCACGTACCGCTGAACGTCTCCTCCGTTCACCGCGATCTCTTTGACCAGCGATGACGAGACGAAGATGTGGCTGGGATCCGAGAGGATGAACAGGGTCTCCAGTCCCGAGAGATCTCGATTGGCCAGTCCATATCGAAACTCTAAGTCGAAGTCCGCCAGCGCCCTCAGGCCGCGCAGGATCACCCCCGCACCTTGCTCGCGGGCAGCGTCCACCAAGAGCCCGTGAAACGCGACCACCTCGACGTTGGGCAGGTCTTCGGTGGCGCGCGCGGCGAGCTCTAGGCGCTCTTCCAGGTCGAACCAATAGCGCTTGGCTGGGTTCAGCCCAATCGCCACAACGAGGCGGTCGAAAAGCCGGGAGCCGCGACGGATCACATCCAGATGGCCCATCGTCAAGGGGTCGAATGAACCTGCATAAATGGCACTTCTCGGGTCCGACATTCACGCTCCACGCGTCTAGCCTACCCCAAGAGTCTATTGGCTGACGCGGTCCTGGAAGTGAACGGCAGGCCGGCGGTCGATGCCGTCGGAGCGGGCCCACGTGGGCTGTACCGTCGACGGCTCATTGGGGGCCGCCCGGAGCTCGGGTGGCAGCAGCCACGCTTCGACCGTTCGAGCCACCCCGTCGCTCACGTCGGGTGAGGCTTCGAAGACCTGCACCATGGTCTGGGCGGTGAGCGTGAACAAGATGACCGCCATCAACAGCACCGGCAGAGTGAGATCCCCTTGCCATGGCTTGTTTCGGGCCAGCCAAGCGCCGATGACCGGCCGCATGGTGACGCGGACGTTGCCTTCAGTGAGGGTGTAGCAATCCCCGTCTCGCAGGCGGTGGCCTCGGATCAGCACCACGTCGTCTGGAGAGGAGGACAGTACGATGTCCAGGCCCGGAAAAGCGACGACCGCTTCTTCGTGCTCACCCAAACGCAGACCATCGGTCACGTTGAGGACGGTGTCCTCGACGATTTCCCCGGACAGTTCGACTGTGACCTGAAGCCGCATCATGCGGCGTCCACCTTCCCAGACATGCGACGCGCCCGGCGGTTCCAATCTTCATGGACAAACGGAATTAGGTCTCTACTGGGGAAGGGGCGAGTCGTCGCCATAGTACCTCCACAGCAGTTGTCGGAACGCCTCGGTTTTTCTCAAGCTCTTGAACGAAGAGTCCACTCGAATGTCTTGCCGGAACTCGATGGCGTGCTGGGTTCCCAGCTTGGTCATGCCGGAGAGCGCCTTCTCTAGGTAGTTTAGTGCTTCGTCGTCTTTGCCCATCTCCGCGTAGACTTTGGACCGGTGCAGATCTGTGTACGGCTCATCGGGATCGAGCGTCTTGAGCTGGTCGAGGATCGCCAGCGCCTCGTCGAACCGGTGCTGGTGCCCCAGGTTCACCGCCAGGTTGTTGAGAGCGGTGTAGTCATCGGAGTGTAGCGTGAGGGCAACGCGGTAGAGGTGCTCCTCGGTTTCGTAGTCTCCACGCCGCTTAAACACGAGCGCCTTGTTATTGTACCCCGCCGGATCATCGGGGTTGGTCTGGATGTATTTGTCGTAGGTGTCCTCGGCGCCATCCAGGTCTTCGTCCAGGTACTGGTAGTACGCGAGGATGGCTAGCGCTTCGGGATCATCGGGGTTGATCTTTAGGATCCGCTTGGCCAGGTCCTGCATGACATCGGTCTCGACCTTGTCCCGGGCCTTGTCCTTCTGGTCGTACCAGTCTTTGACGCCCCACCCTTCCCGGTCTTCTTGGCGCTCCCGCGTCATGTCGAGGGTTTCATCGTCTTCTTCGACGGCCTCATCGACCTCGTCGCTGGCCTCTTGTAGCAGCTCTTTGGGCAAGTCCACGACCGTGCCGATGCTCTCGTCGACGACCAGGGTCTGAGGACGCGGCTCCGTCTTGGGTTTGGGCTTGGCCCGGTTCTCGGTTCGAACCGGTCGCGCACCGACGTTCTTGGCCCCACCCATGGCTCCAGAGTCGTTGCCATCTCCGGCGGGCATGTAGAAGTCGTCTTGCTCTGTCTCGCCGTATTGGCGGTCCGCCATGGAAAGTTGGCCGTTGGCGTCGCCGTCAAAATCCTTCTTTAGGATCCTCTCAAGGTACTCGGCCATCCGATCATCCATGGACAATCGCTCGCCGAGACCCGGCTCACCACCCGGACCACCTCCACTTGCGTTGGGCGGGTCGCACCACTTGAAGATTTTGGCAGCGATGGGCACGGATTCGGGTGGGTATGCGTCTCCCAGCCATGACTCACACCAGGCGTCGTTCGCCGCGACCACTTGGCCAGGCACCAGCGCCAGCGTGGAAATAAGGATGGTCAGCAGCATCACCCCGAGGGTGGTGGTGACCATGACCCCCGCGGCAGGCATGCGGCGGAGGCGGAACTTCGGGGTGAGCCGAAATTCAAGCGAAAGTGGAGCTTCGGTGAGCACAAGAGTGCCATCGACCTTGAGCGTGTGCACACCGCCTCGGGCGTCGAACACCTCTGCCCGGTCCGCCGCCACCCACCGGATGCGGGCCATGTATCGGCAACCGGCAGGACGGGGGATGCTCAACTCAGGTGTGCCCCCCAAAACTGCGTTCTGCCCCGGACGCACCGACGTCTCGTCGACCACTTGGTCGAACAAGGAAGCAGTGACTTGAATCGAGAGGCTCATTGGACTCGGAGGCGGGCAGACACGTCTATGGTGACCACGTGAAGGCAAGGTGGCAATGGGGGTCGACACCTCGTGACGAGCATGGGTTCATTCATTGGCGCCCGTTTGGCGGTCCATAATGTCCAGCTCATCGCACAAACGCAGGTAGCAAGACTGCAAATCAGCCTCGTGCCGCGATTCGAGCGTGACGATCACTCTCCAAGGCTCTGTACCGAACCGCGGGTAGCTTCCAATATCGACGGTCTCGAAGGCGTCTTGAGCGGCCGATAAGATGGCCGCGATCTCGGTCTCTCGTTGAGCGGTGTAGATCCGGCGGGTGAGCATTTGCACCCCGGCGAACCGGTCGGCTACGGCCTCGAACTTGAGCCGAAACAGCTTCGGCACGCCGGGCAAGACGAACACATTGTGTACCAACACTACTGGAAAGCCAGCGTTGCCCTCCCACAGTAGCTCGGTGCTCTGTGGGACTGTCGCCATGCGCATGCTGTGCTCATCGCTCAGGCCGGCTGCCTCCAAGAGCTTCACCAGCGAGGGGTGGGCGATCATGGGCTCGCCGAACGCGGCGCCGACCGATTCCAAGGTGATGTCGTCGTGGGTGGGCCCCACTCCCCCCGAGGTGAACACGTGATCGAACGAGGAGCTAGCTCGCCGGACCTCGTCGGCGATCACGTCGTGGTCATCCGCGATTGTGACGATTCGACCTAGGTCCACGCCTAAGGCACGAAGCCGCTCGATCAGGAATGGACCGTTCTCATCCGCGAACTTCCCGGAGAGGATCTCGTTTCCGATGATGATCGCCGCCGCTGTGGGCACACCCACCTCCACTACAAGCCTCACCCATCCAGCCCATCACGTCGATGATGAACCGCTGTCAGTGTGCCTTACAGCCCCTTCAGCAAGGGTGGGGCCTCACCAAGGGCCAAGGTTTTGATCGCGAGCTTTGATAGGGCGAGAGTTGAGCTTTCGCGAAGTACATCGACGGCATCATAGCCTTCGATCGCTCGGGGTTCTTGGGCGCCGATGGGCTGAACCTCGAACACGGTTCGGGTGAGTCGCCGGTGCGTGAACACGTGCACCACTTCACCTAAACGGGCTTTCACCTCGACGTGAAGGCCCACTCGGTCTCGAAAGGTGTCGACGATGGCGGCTGCCGGATCCACCTCGTCGGTGATCCGTTTCGATGGGGGCTCCCAGAGGCCGCCGAGCAGTCCATCGCGAGGTCTCTGTGCGACCAAGATACCGCCGTCAAGCCTCAAAATGCCAGATACGCCTCGAACGGGCACCGGCTTCTTCTTCGGGGTCTTCTTGGGAAGCTCCGCCTGGCAGCCCGCCGCCCTAGCTTGGCAGTCGTCATGCCATGGACACTGCTCGCAAGACGGCGATCGAGGCGTGCAAACCATTGCGCCAAGCTCCATTAACGCCTGATTGAAGTCGCCAGCCCGCTCTTCTGGTACCAGCTCCCCTGCCCTAGCCCACAAGGCTCTTTTAGCGGCGGTTTTGCGGGGATCTTCTTCGATCTTGTCGAGGCGGCACAGCACACGCTCCACGTTGCCATCGACGATCGGGGTGCATGTGCCGAACGCGATGGAGGCCACCGCGCCCGCGGTGTACGGCCCAATGCCCGGCAGGGCCCGAAGCGCTTCGGGGTCGCCGGTGAGCCCACCCTGAGAAACCGCCTGTTGCGCAGCCTTGAGCAGGTTGCGCGCTCGGCTGTAGTACCCGAGGCCCGCCCACTCTGACAGGACCTCGTCTTCTGTGGCGCCCGCGAAATCCTCGATGGTGGGCCACCGAGTCGTGAAGCGTTCGAAGTACGGTATCACTGTATCTACGCGGGTTTGTTGAAGCATCAGCTCCGACAACAGCACGTGGTACGGCGTGGGGTCTTCGCGCCAGGGCAGCACGCGCCGGTGGGCGTCGTACCAATGAAGCAGCTTGCGGGGTAGGTTGGTCATGGGGTCGGACCGTAGCATCGGGTACCGTGCGGGACGCCCCCGAGCTGTACGAGGGTTGAGAGCCCTCCCGGAGCGCTGATGCGAAGTTTGTTGTGGATGTTGTCTTTGTCGTTGACCTGCCCCGCTGTCGCCGCCGACTCGGTGCAACTCGTGGTGAATCAGCCGGCGTCGGTGCTCAAAGACCACTGCGTGACGGACCACTGCAAAGCGGCGTTGAAAACCATTAATGGCGCGCAAAAAACGCTTGATATCGCCATTTATGGCCTGCGAAATCAGACCCAGCTGCAAAAGGCCATCGTGGCGGCGAAGAAGCGCGGCGTTGTGGTCCGCCTGATCGTCGACAAAGACATCGACAATAGCAACTACTACACCGATACCCCCAAGCTCGAAGAAGCACTTGGGAACATGGTTCGCGACGACTTCCAGAGCGACAAACGCACCCAAGCCACCCGCAAGCCCTACGACCCCAAAGGAGCCCGCTGCGATCGTCCGCCGGGTTTTGATGGCCCTGCCCAGTGCCTGGGATTCGACCTGGGCCAGTCGTGCCTGGTCGCCGTGCACGCCAGCCGCGAGGGCATCTCGTTCAAGGGCGACATCATGCACAACAAGTTCATTATCGCCGATGGACGCCGGGTGTGGACAGGCAGCACGAATATGTCGGACTCCGGCACCGGCGGGTACAATGCAAACGTCGTGGCGGTTATCGACAATGAGCAAGTTGGGGGCTGGTTTACCGACGAGTTCAACCAGATGTTCGTCGATGGGCGCTACCACAATGAAAAGCGCTCGGTCGGGGTTCGAAAGAGGGTGAAGCTCGGCGATGATATGACGGTTGAAGTTTTGTTTTCTCCGCAAGACGAGCCCATGGACCGCTCGGTTCGGCCGCTGCTCCAGGGTGCGACGCAGCAGATCGATATTGCTGTGTTCTTCTTGACTCACAAAGGCGTCACCGCGGACCTGATCGACGCCCATCGTCGCGGCGTGAAAGTCCGGGTGATCCTCGATGGGACCGCGGCGAAGAACGGCTACACCAAGCACGAAATCTTGCGAGCGGCGGGCATCCCAGTCAAGATCGAAAACTGGGGCGGCAAGATGCACATGAAGTCGGCGATCATCGACCATAAACACGTGATCGTGGG
>JBGCER010000211.1:0-8910 GCA_045106515.1 Myxococcota bacterium | reverse complement strand
GCCATCCGTCGAGTCCCCCGACCAGCACAGTGTCATCGGTGCCAACCACCCAGAATTGGCCGTGCTCATCCCGGGCGATGCTCATGATGTGCTGATCCCCGCCCACGTCCACGCAGCGCCAGTCGGCGGCGGTCTCCAGCTCCTCGACTCGCATTTGGCAGAAGGCCGTGTCCACGCTGTACGAGGCGACACCGTCGTGTACATGCAAAGCGCGCAGGGTGCCGCGGGCCTTGGGCTTGGGCAAAGGGCCCGCATCCGTCCATTGGCCAGCGCCGGCGCGCAGGAGGCGGTCTCCGGCCGTGAGCCAGACCTCTTGGTTCTCATCCGCGTGACAGGCTTCAAAGAAGTGCCTACCGCTAGATACCGGCCATGAACGCCGATCATCATTGGCAACACTTCGAAGGACGGGGGCCCCACCCTGGGCGGTTGGGGTATCGATAAACCACACACTCCCCTGCATGTCCGCACAAGGCTCCGACGGCGAAAAGACCTGTTCATCGACGGCGACTTCGCCATCACGAATCGCCGAGAAGCCATTCCAGTGGCTGACCCACAGCGCGTCCTGGTGCCATGCCATGCGCCGCGGCGCCCGATCAGCCAGCCCATGCTTGGGTGCCCACCGCACCAGCGAGGGTTCGGCCACATAGGCGGCTCCTTGACCACTGCCCGCCCAGAGTCCACCCTCGTGGTCGACCATCAGCGCTTCTCCACGGCCTCGGTAGCCGTCCTTCGCGGTCCAAGATTGCTCGACCTCCGTGCCCGAGAACCGAGCTAGGACCTCCCCCGCAGCCCACACGGATTGGTTTCGCTCAGCCAGCGCCACCCGGGTTCGATCCATGGCCAACCGCAGTACGGGCGGACCCGGGCCGGACAGGGTCCACACGCCACGACCATCGGCGAGCCACACCGTGCCATCGCTCGAAACCAGCGCGTCTTCCGATCCAAACACCCTATGCTTGAGCGAGGTGGTCTGCCCGTCCTGAGTCCGGAACCAGCCCTCGGACGTGGCGAAGATCCATCCGCCCGGCGCACGCCACACCCTTCGAGCATCGTGCACGGACGGCAGAAGCTGGCGTGCACTTTCATCAGGTTTAAGGACCCAAATACTACGATCATTAGCGACGTACACCAGCCCTTCATCGGTCCAGGCCATGTCCCGAGCCGTCAGATCGACGCCGTTCGCCTGCACCTGGCGCGTGCGATCGCCGTCGATGCTCCACAGCCGGCCCCGCTTGTCCCGCGCCACAAGCCCGTCACCGAAGCGCTCCAGCCGCTGAATTTCAGTTCGGATCCGCCCGCCATCGATGCGTCGGGCCCGATCGCCATCCCACGCGAACACCCCCACCGACGTGCCCATCACAATGCGATGGTCAGGCCCTTGGTATAGGTCACGAACCCAGTTTGTATCCAGACCATCGGCGCGCGTCACCCGCTGCCACACCGGCTCTTGGGCCGAGGCGGACGACACTAGCAATAGGTGGAGCAGCCAGATGATCATGACGCCCACATCATGCCCCGCCGGGGCCTTTCGAGCCTCCTGCATCATCGTGCAGGACCTGCGGTAGGCTCTGAGCCATGACGATCTCCGTGGCCATCGTTGAGGACAATGCCTCGTTTCGAGACTCCGTGCAGCTGGTGCTGCAGACCAGCGCCGGCTTTGAGTGCCCACAGGCGGTGGGCTCGGTCGAAGCGCTCCAGCTCGCCCTCTCGAACCCCCTCACCATGGCCGGGCGCTGGGACGTGGTCTTGATGGATCTGGACCTGCCAGGCGTTAGCGGCATCGAGGGAATCCGAAGAATGAAAGCGCAATTTCCGACCGTAAAGGTGGTGGTTTGCACCGTGTTCGAGGAGCCCGCGACCGTCGTAGAAGCCATCGGCGCCGGCGCAGACGGCTACCTGCTCAAAGGGCTCGACCCCGACGAACTCCTGGAGCAAATCCGCCTGGTGGTCGACGGTGGCGCCTCCCTCTCATCGAATGTAGCCCGCACATTACTCGCCTTTGTCCGAGATCAAGCTCCCTCGGCGCCCGCTTTAGAGCCGGACCGGCTAGACCTGACCCCCCGCGAACGCGAGGTGCTGCGATGCCTGGTCAATGGACAGAGCTATAAGCAGGCCGCCGCCACGCTCGACGTCAGCCTCCACACCGTTCGCTTCCACATTCGCGGCCTATACCGCAAGTTGCAGGTCAACAATGTGGCAGAAGCCGTCAGCCGCGCGGTGAGGCAACGACTGGTGTAACGAGCGGTGCCCCCTCGCTACTCGTACCAAACCACATAGGCCGACAGCGCGATGCTGCCGCCCTTCGGCTCGCCGCCCAAGAAGCGGCCCTGATAGGTGAGCTGGTTCTCGGAGCCCAAGGTGACTTGGTCCGTGATGTCCAGACGCTCTGCCTCTACGGGCAAACCAGGGCACCAGTAGGCGCGCTTGGGCGCCCAGTTGCCCCACTGGCCAGGCGATGCGCCCAAGGCGGCCGCGTATCCACAGCCGTCGACGGAGCCGATGCCGCCCTCGGAGGCGATCTCCGGCAGGTCTGTGCCGTTGAGGGCGAACTGGTGGCGATGGTCGCACCACTCCGCGCAGTTGTTGCCATTCGTCTGCCCATGGCCCGACAAGATGGTCACCAACTCCACGCGGCTCGCCGAAGCGGGCGGGGTGAAGGCGAAGGGGTCACGGGTGTTGTAGTCGGCGTTGAAGTTTCCACCGGTGAAGGCGCGTGCGCCGCCCGTCGCCTTGGGTCGGTCGCCTTGGGTGCGGAACCGGGCTGCGATCCGAACGTCTCGCGCCGTGGCGCGCTCCCATCCGGGGCCGTGCTCGATGCGGAAGGTCGCTTGGCCACCCTCCGGCAAAATCCCCATCAATGGCGAGGCATCGATGAGCCAGCGTCGCTCACCACGCCGCCAATACGGCGTGATCCAGCGCACCACTTCGCGCCGGTCGGCGCAGTCTTCGCCGTCCAGGCACAGATCGATGCGAGCGATCCGGTCCCACTCCGAGCACATGAAGGGGTTGCGCTCCTTGCAGTCCACAAGAATGTCGAACTCGAACGTATCGAAGGCCGAACGATCCGCGGGTACGTCCACGGTCTTGACGATAATGCGGTCCGTCACGCCCTCTTCATCGATCAGCACGGACTCATCAGCCTCGGTGGCCGCGATCTCTTCCGCCATGCGCACGCGCTGGTCGTAAAAGCCGCCCAGGTAGCTCGCCAGCTTGAACGTCTGCGCACCCCCTACGGTTTCAGACATGCTGCCGCCGGCGTCCCAGCGCTGGAGCCGGTCGATCCCGAACGCCGAGAGTCGAGGGGCGCTCGCCATACCCCGCTCGCCCAGATCCGCCCGATTCCCCGGGTTTGCGGCCCAGACATTGTAGTCGGTCAGCATCTCGGAGAGGCCGCCTTCCTCGTTGGACAGCCGCGCCGTGCTGAAGTGCAGCCGCCCCTCCCAACTGTCGCGCTCCCCTTCCGGCAGGGCGTCGACCGAGGCCTGAACCTTGTCGCGCAGGTCCTCCATCCAAGCGACGCGGTCGGTGGAGCTCACCTGGTCGCTGGCGAAGATGTAGTGCACGTTCGGCCCGGTCTTAAACAGCGTGGAGGTCGGGGAAGCGAACACCGCTTCGGAGGTCCTATTTCCGGGCCAGTAGGCCAGGATTACGTAGTTGTCGCACCCGGTCCACGCGTCGGACAAGGTCCAGGAGCCCGCGCCGAGGGTGGTGATCGTAAAGTCGCCGGCCTTCTCGCCAAACCACAGCCCAGCCGCATCGGCATCGAAGGCCGTGCGAGCCAGGCCGTCCTCACACATGGGGTCGGGACCGGGGAGTTCAGTATCGTCGGTGACATCAGAGTCCGTACCTGTACAGGCACCGAGCGCGAGGACGCTGAGGGCGGCGAGGCGGAAGACGGTCGAAGTCATAGGGGGCTCCAGGCAACGTTGGGCGCGCGCATTGTACCTGCCCGAGCGGAGGTCACCCAGCGCTTCCTTGGATTAGGTAATCGCTGTCGCCTCGGCCGGGGGCGGGAGGCGGCGCTCATTGTCGGGCGTTCGGCGCAGGCGGCTCTGCATCTCGTAAGGAATGCCCCATTCAGCCGTCGAAACAGGGCACAAATCGCTGCGGTCCACCCAGTCAGCCGATACCTTGAGCGCGCAGAACAATCGGGCGCGTTCCCAGCCGCAACCCCGATCAACCAGGAGCCCCGACCATGACACGCCAAGCCTTGTGGCTGACCCTGTTAATCACGGCCGCCTGCGGCAATGAGACCTCGCTCACGCCAGACGTGGACGATGTTGTGGACGAGGACGAAGAAGAAGAGGTGGTCGTCGATCCCGCTCCGGTCCTCAACGCCACCACCCGCGGCATGGAGCACTGGGTCGCCTACATGGAGAACCTGGACCTCAACTTCAACGGTCCGCCGGCCTTCTCTGTTGTGGTTCACGCCGACGCCGACACGGCGGTGACGGTCGACATCCCGCAGACCGGCTTGACGTTCACCAATGACGTCCAGTCCGGATGGACCCAGATCGAGCTCCCCAACGCGGTCCTCTACCCCACCGGCAGCAACGTCCTGGGCATTCACGGCATCCGAGTCACCTCGGACCGACCGATTGAGGTACTCGCCCTGCACGACCGCGCCTACTTCTCCGAGGCCACCCTGGCCCTGCCCAAAGCCGAGCTTGGGAGCCGATACCGGGTGGTGGCCGCCGCGGACTTCAGCGGGGCCAACCGGTCCAGTTTCATCGTCTCCGCCATCGCGGACGACACGGCAGTCACGATCACGCCCTCCACCGTCACAACCGCGGCCTTTGGCGCCGACACCCCTATCGAGCTCACGCTCAATGCCGGCGAGACCTACCAGGTCCACGCCTTCGGGGACCTGAGTGGAAGCTTGGTCGAGGCCGATAAAGACGTGGCGGTCTTCGCGGGCGGTGCCGACGCATCGGTGTCCTGTGGAGCCACGAGCCACGCGTGGGAACAACTGCCGCCGCTCAAACGCTGGGGCATGGACTTCGAGGCCGTCCCGCTCCATGGGCAAGGTGGCGACCTCTTGGTCATCGTCTCGGACACCGACGGCACCGAAGTGCGGATCAAATGTGGGGAACCCGTGCTCTTGAACGCCGGTGAGTCCTTGGTCGAGGCGTTCACCCGGCCGACCCGGGTGACGTCCACCGAACCGGTCGCCGTGGGCCAGCTCGCCAAAGGCGGAACCTGCACCCGCAGCGGCTTGGGCGACGCCAACCTAGCCATCCTCACGCCGGTGGTCTTGGATCGCCAGAACGCCCAGATGTACTCCGACCTCTCCACGTTCCCCAGCGGCAGCGTCGGCCGTACCGGCTACGCCATTATCCGAGGAGAGCCCGGTGAGACCTCGCCCGAATCAGGCCTTTTGACCGAGCCCGTCACCGCCTTCGATGGCGTCGTTCGCGGCGTTGGGTTCGCGGTGTCCCAGTTCGACGCTCGCACCTTCAGCCTTGGCTACGACTGCATCGGCTGCGTTCCCGAGCTGAAGGACCCCGCTGTCTGTCCATGACGGCAGCGCCTCGCCGAGGCGGCCCCATGTCTCAAAACGTAATCCGGGCCCCAGGTTGACAGGGCGCACACAGGATGGCCTCCACAGCGCCCTAATGTCCCGCTAGACTTTTGGTGTGAGCGGTCCATCGCCGCACGGCGTTGCAGCACAGCGGCGCACATAACGCCATATTGCCCGTTAAATCACGCATATCCAACTATGCTGGAATCTACCTCGCCGACCTCTGCCCTTTCTGGAGACCACGCATGCTTCCACTCCCCTTCGCCGCTCCCCTGCCGCGTTTCGTCTTGGCCTTGGCCCTGGCCGCAACCACCATCGGCTGCGCGGGGAATGATGACGACGAGGACGGCATCACCGATGCCCGCCCAGGCGGCCTCATCGGCGATGGCACCGACACCAGTGCCCGTCTCGTCAAGCTCTGGGAGTCCTCCACAGGCCACGAAGCCACCGACTTGGACTTCGCCCCCGTGCCCGGCCGTCTCTGGGTGGTTCTCCGCGAACAATTTGCAGGTCTACCCTGCAACTCCTTCTCCGACCCCGGATGCGTCGCTCTCGAAGGGTCCACCGTGGAGCTCATCGACCCCACCGCGTCGGACAGCCCCGCCGCCGAGGTCAAGAAGGACGGCAACGCCTGGCACTTCATGCGCCGCCCGACCAGCCTCGCCTTTGGCATCCCCGACCCCAACAACCCGACCGAAGCCTCATGGTTCGCCACCTGCGGCGAGTCCCGAACCGGTAACTTCACCACCGGCGGACCCGACTTTATCGGCCCGTCCCACTGGACTTCAGACCCCTCGATCTACCCGTTCAACGGTCCGGGCGGCAATGGTTCGCACCTAGATATGCTCCATGCAACGCCATTTTGCATGGGAACAGCCCACGACTCCGAGGCCGTGTATTGGGTGTTCAACGGCCAGGTCGGCGCGATCGACATGTACGACTTCGCCGACCCACACATCCCGGGCGGCTCGGACCACTCCGATGGCATCATCTACCGCTACGCCGAAGGCGAGCTCAAGTATGAGCCCGAGGTCATGAGCCACCTGGAGTTCGATGCGGCGTCCGGCTGGCTGTACATCGCGGACACCGGCAACGGCAGAATTGCCCGCATGGACACAGACTCGGGCACACGCGGAGGAAACTTCTCCCCCGTCTACGAGGAGCTGGCCGACTCGGCCGCCTTCAATGGCGCCATCCTTGAGACCGTGGTCGATAGCCAACTCGACAAGCCCAGCGGCATCGTCATCGTCGGAGACGAGATCTACGTGTCCGACCACGCCACCAGCAACATCTTCGCCTTCAGTCTCGAAGGCGAGTGGCTCAACCAGTTCGACACGGGCTTGCCGGCCAACAGCCTCGCCGGCCTGGCTGTGGGCCCGGACGGCAAGCTCTACATCGCCGACCAACTCGCTGGCGCGGTGTACCGACTCGAAGTCGACTGAGTCGAGTCAGACGGATCTACACGCACAGCCACGTTCGCCCCGAGCGTGGCTGGTTCGCTTAGAGCGTGCGCAAAAAGGCTAAAAGCGCGACCTGATCTGCCGTAGACGAAGCTTCAAAGCCATCTCTCGACGGAGCACCCTCACCCCCGTGCCAGCGAATGGCCTCGGTGAGCGTCCGGGCTCGCCCATCGTGCAGGTAGCTCTCATGGGGCGTACACACCTGGTTCTGATTGGGCCCCACCACGCCGCCTGTCACGCACGGACCCAGGCCGATGCCCCACAGCGGCGCCGTTCGCCATTCCGCCCCCGTGGCGATGCCTTCGCCAAGGGTGTCGGCCAGCTCCGGGCCCATGTCGTGGAGCAGCAGGTCCGTATAGGGGTGGATCACCTGATCGCGAAGCTCGGCGAAGGGGTGGAAGGCGCTGGTTGTGACATCGGACCGGTGGCAGGAGCCGCAGCCCAGATCGTCGAAGACGGTCTCACCTTGAAGGGCAACAGGGTCGTCTAGGTCGCGCCGGGCCCGAACGCCGAGCACCGAGACGTAGCTGACGAGCTCTTCCAGGTGCGTATCGGTCATTTCGGGGCCCTGGTCATTGCCGCAGCCCTCTTGCTGCGGACCGCAGTCCGGAGTGTCGATCACGCTGGTCATCACGCCCATGTCGGTGTTGAGCGCGGCGGCCACTTGGTGCGTGAGGCTGCTCGCCCCGGCCTTCCAACCGAAGCGTCCCAGCCGTACCTCGCCGGTCACCGGGTCGGACACCCGCTGAGCGCGTCCTGAGATGCCATCGCCATCGGCATCATCCACGTCCTCCCAAGCCAGCACATCGCTCTCGGGGATCGCCTCGATCAGCCCCATGCCGACCAGTTGTGGAGCGAGCCTGCCGGAGAACCGAGCCGGGGGGGTGTCGCCAAAGTCGAAGACTGGGCTTCGTAATCCGTCTGTCTCGTCCCAGCGCAGCAGGCTCACGCTGCCCTCGCTGGCGCCCGACGTACTGCGGGTCTGCAGAACCTGGCCGCGACTGGGATCGGGATCGCCGTTGTCATCGCCGATCTTAAACACCCAGTGGTCCAGGTTTTCGCCCAGGTCTGCGACCGCCGCTCGCCCATTTCGGGCGTGGCACCCATCGCACGAGGCCTCGACGTACAGGGGCCCCGCGAGCCCGACGAGATCCCGGAAGATGCCGTTGTCAGCGCTCTCGTCGTGGCTACCATCGACCATGTCGGTGTGGTGAACCCGGCGGCCCTGCACGAACGTCTGGCCGTGGCGAGCAGCCAGGTTGGTGGCCATTTGCATGAAGTGGTCGTCGGGCTCGTCGGAGTATTGGTAGGGCAAGGTCGTGCGCCCACCCAGCCAGCCGGCCTCGTCGATGGGGTAGCTCTTCTCTCTTTCCGACGAAGAATCACGGAAGTCGCCCACCGCCTTCCAGGGTACAACGCCACCCACGCCAACCGCGTATAGGCCCGTGGTGCCGTAGTAGTTCTGTCGGCCTCCAGGGGCGCCAGCGAGGAATTGGCTGGCCTCGAACTCCATAAATTGGCCAACCTCTAGCGGCACCGGCACACCCCGGTCGAAGCCGTTGGTCATGGTGAAGCTGTATCGATATTGCGTACCTTCATCGCTAATTTTGACGTGATCATCGTCAAAGGTGCCCGGTCCATCGCTGGCGACGCCGGGCGCATAGTTCCCCGAGTAAGTAGCCACCGTATTTAAGCCCAGGTACCACGCCCGGAATTCTGCGATGGAAAGTCGCCACTCCGACACCATGGACACGTCGATTGTGGTGCCCCCCTTCGCGACGTAGTCCACAAAGCGCATGCGAGCGGTGCGGTACTCCCAATAGTGCGGCAAGTAGTGATCGTAGTGTTGCAACTCATCTTCTCGGGCGTGACGGTCCCGACCGCGGTCTGCGAATCGCGTGATGATCGCGTCGCCCCGATCCTCGATCC